>CBIMFD010000031.1:0-19198 GCA_966243085.1 uncultured Shinella sp. | reverse complement strand
GCGCGCCGCAACAAGCGCCTCGTCACCATGCAGGAATTCGAGGACGCCAAGGACAAGATCATGATGGGCGCCGAGCGCCGCTCCTCGGCGATGACCGAGGCGGAGAAGAAGCTCACCGCCTATCACGAGGCGGGCCACGCCATCGTCGCGCTCAACGTGCCGGTTGCCGACCCGCTGCACAAGGCGACGATCATCCCCCGCGGCCGCGCGCTCGGCATGGTCATGCAGCTTCCCGAGGGCGACCGTTACTCGATGAGCTACAAGTGGATGGTCTCGCGCCTTGCCATCATGATGGGCGGCCGCGTGGCCGAGGAGATCACCTTCGGCAAGGAGAACATCACCTCCGGCGCCTCCTCCGACATCGAGCAGGCGACGAAGCTCGCCCGCGCCATGGTCACGCAATGGGGCTTTTCCGACCAGCTCGGCCAGGTCGCCTATGGCGAGAACCAGCAGGAGGTCTTCCTCGGCCATTCCGTCGCGCAGCAGAAGAACGTTTCCGAAGCGACCGCACAGAAGATCGACAACGAGATCCGCCGCCTCATCGACGAGGCCTATGGCGAGGCCAAGCGCATCATTACCGGGCAGAACCACGAATTCGTGGCGCTGGCCGAAGGCCTGCTCGAATACGAGACGCTGACGGGCGACGAGATCAAGGCGCTGATCCGCGGCGAGAAGCCGGCCCGCGACCTCGGCGACGACACCCCGCCGCACCGCGGCTCCGCCGTTCCGAAGGCCGGCCAGAAGAAGGGCGGCGAGCCCGAAGGCGGCCTCGAGCCGCAGCCGCAATAACGCGCCTCCATCCGCAGAAAGCAGCGAACGGCCGGGAAGAAATTCCCGGCCGTTTTCTTTCGGTAACGGGCTGTAACGAATTCTGATTTCAGGGTGGATGCTCTTTTCGCGCTTTTGTGGCAAAGAAGCGCGATTGCAGCGCGTCTTTAAGGTTAAAGTTACGCGGGAAGGCGTAGGATATTTCCCCATTCGGCGCCTTGATGTATGGCACCGGGGACGCGGCAGACGGAACGCGTATGCGCAGGGCGCGGCGGAAGACGCCGCAGGGGCCCCGCGAATTCAGGAGCGAACATGAAACGTCGTTATTTCGGCACGGACGGCATCCGGGGTCAATCCAACCTCTTTCCGATGACGCCGGACCTTGCCATGCGGGTCGGCATTGCCGTGGGCACGATCTTCCGGCGCGGCGCGCACCGTCACCGCGTCGTCATCGGCAAGGACACGCGCCTTTCCGGCTACATGCTGGAAAACGCCATGGTCGCCGGTTTCACCGCGGCCGGCATCGACGCCTTCGTCCTCGGCCCGATCCCGACGCCGGCCGTCGCCATGCTGACGCGCTCGCTGCGCGCGGATATCGGCGTCATGATCTCCGCCTCGCACAATCCGTTCTACGACAACGGCATCAAGCTCTTCGGCCCGGACGGCTACAAGCTCTCCGACGAACTGGAGATGGAAATCGAGGACCTGCTCGAAAAGGACATGATGGCGCAGCTCGCCAAGGCCGCCGAGATCGGCCGGGCCAAGCGCATCGACGGCGTGCACGACCGCTATATCGAGCATGCCAAGCGCACGCTGCCGCGCGATGTCACCCTGCAGGGCCTGCGCGTCGCCATCGACTGTGCCAACGGCGCGGCCTACCGCGTGGCGCCGGCGGCGCTATGGGAGCTCGGCGCGGACGTGGTGACGATCGGCAACGAGCCGGACGGCGTCAACATCAACCTCGACTGCGGCTCCACCCATCCGGCCGCGCTCCAGCGCAAGGTGCACGAGGTTCGCGCCGATATCGGCATCGCGCTCGACGGCGACGCGGACCGTGTGCAGATCGTCGACGAGAACGGCAAGATCATCGACGGCGACCAGCTGATGGCCGTGATCGCCGAAAGCTGGGCGGCCGACGGCGTGCTGCGCGGCGAGGGGATCGTGGCGACCGTCATGTCCAATCTCGGCCTCGAACGGTTCCTCACCGGCAAGGGCCTCGGCCTGCAGCGCACGAAGGTCGGCGACCGCTATGTCGTCGAGCACATGCGCCAGAACGACTACAATGTCGGCGGCGAGCAGTCCGGCCATATCGTGCTTTCCGATTTCGGCACGACCGGCGACGGCCTCGTCGCCGCGCTGCAGATCCTCGCCTGCGTCAAGCGCTCCGGCAAGACGGTGAGCGAGGTGTGCAACCGTTTCGAGCCCGTGCCGCAGGTGCTGAAGAACGTCCGCATCAAGGCCGGTGCGCCGCTGGAGGATGCCGTCGTGCGTCAGGCCATCGCCGATGCCGAAAGCGAGCTTGCCAGGAATGGCCGCCTGCTCATCCGTGCGTCCGGCACGGAGCCGCTCATCCGCGTCATGGCGGAAGGCGACGACCGCGCGCAGGTGGAGCGCATCGTGGACGAACTGGTCGGCGTCATCGGCGCGGTGCGCAACGCAGCCTGAGATGGGCGTGATCCTCTTCTTGAAAGGCCGGGGCGTCTGCCTCGGCCTTTTCTTTGCGCGCGAAGTCGATGTCTGAATTTTATTTGAAACTTTACCGAATTCATGAACGGACGTTAACAAATACGGTAAATCTTCGTAGTTAATCGGGCCTTAACTATTCCCCGCCATTATCCTGCCTGATCGAGGGACTTGGGGACCGGCGTGCCGGCCGTGCCAAGCACAGCCTATTGGAGCAAGGCCATGAGGAAAGTTTTGAGCGGCATCGCTGCCGTCCTGCTGACGGGTACGTCGGCTTACGCGGCCGACTGGTATCAGCCGCAGGTCATCGAGGCCCCGGTTCAGGAAACGGCCGTCGTCGAGACGGGCGGCTGGTACCTGCGCGGCGATGCGGGCTGGTCCTACAACAAGCTGCGCGGCGCGCATTTCTTCCAGGGCGGATTCAGCAGCGCCGACCGCGATTTCGACACGGCCGACCTGAAAAGCGGCTTCGTCATCGGCGGCGGCGTGGGCTATCAGATCAACGACCACTTCCGCACCGACTTGACGCTCGACTACATGTTCAACTCGGACTTCGAGGGATCCACCTCGGGCTCTTGCGGGAGCGGGCCTAGCTGCACGTCGAGAGACATCGCATCTCTGACCGCCCTCAGCCTGCTCGCCAACGCATATGTCGATATCGGCACTTACGGGTCCTTCACGCCCTATGTCGGCGCCGGTATCGGTGGCACCTACGTAAGCTGGGACGATCTGGAAAACACCTCTTGCGCAGACGACGGTTCGGGCTGCGACGATACCGTCTTCCACGGCGGCAAGAAGAGCTGGCGCTTCACCTATGCCCTCATGGCCGGCGCCGCCATCGACCTGACCTGCAACCTCAAGGCCGACGTCGGCTACCGCTTCCGTCATGTCACCAAGGGCGACATGTTCGGCTACGCCTCGAACGGCGGCCCGGGCTACGACAAGGGCTTCTACAGCCATGAGGCCCGCGCGGGTCTGCGCTATTCCTTCAACGGCTGCGAAACGGCGTCCTATATTCCGCCGGCCGATATCCCGATCGAGCAGCCGGTCTACAAGTAAGCCGGCGTTCCGGTTCCTTTCCAGGGCCGCCCTTCGGGGCGGCCTTTTGCATTCGCGGCAGGATTTAACGGTTTCTTCATTCCTTAACAAATATGGTTAACCAAGGGTATAGGCGGCCGTCTCGCGGCCTGTCGCACCCGTGCGCAACCACCGGATTGTCCTGGCCTAGGAACGAAGAGATGAGTCGCCGTATCGCATCGCTTGGCATTGCCGCCCTTGCCGGCTTCGTCGCGACGGCCGCCGCTGCGACCGATCTCGATATTCTCAACGCGCCGGAGATCGACGTTTCCAAAAGCGCGGCGGCGCAGAGCTGGTACGTCCGCGGCGACCTCGGCTATTCCGGCTGGACCAAGGCCGGGCCGGCAGGCGTGACGCAGCCCGGCGCGTCGGCGGGTTTCGACGAGGCGCGCTTCTCGCATCCCGTCTCCTTCGGCGCGGGTCTCGGCTATCACTTCAGCGATATCATGCGCGTCGATCTGACGGCCGACTTCTCCAGGGACGATTTCGAGGGAAGTGCGGCCTGTGCCGGCGGGGCCTGTGCCTTCAAGGCCGATTACACCGCTGCCGGCCTCATGGTGAACAGCTATGCCGATCTCGGCACGTTCGCCGGCTTCACGCCCTATGTCGGCGCAGGGTTGGGCGGCACCTACCTCGACTGGCGCGACGCCGCCTGCACCGGGGCGGGCTGCACGAGCGCCAGCCTCGAAGGCAAGGACGATTTCCGTTTCACCTATGCCCTGATGGCGGGCGCCTCCATGGACCTTACCTCGCGCGTCAAGCTCGACTTCGGCTATCGCTTCTCCGACGCCGCCGGGGGCGCGGCTTTCAGCGCCGGCGCCATGGATGTGCGCGACGACGGCCTGCGCAAGCACGAATTCCGCATCGGCCTTCGCGTTCCCCTCTGGTGAGCCGGTTTCCGGGTCGTGGGCAACGTTTCCATTGCGCCGGATTATTTTTCATTTCCGACATGTCGCGCTTGACTTCCAGCAAGCCCTCCAATATCCACGGCGGCGGGACACCCTTCCCCAACGAAGGGCTTTCTATCTGGAAGGATAGCCATCATGACGAAGACCGTCACCCCGCCGGACGTGCGTCCGAATAATACCCATTTCTCTTCTGGCCCGTGCTCGAAGCGCCCCGACTGGTCGCTCGAAGCGCTTTCCGATGCCTCGCTCGGTCGTTCGCACCGCGCCAAGATCGGCAAGACCAAGCTCAAGCAGGCCATCGATCTCACCCGCGACGTTCTGGAAGTGCCGGCGGATTACCGCATCGGCATCGTGCCGGCTTCCGACACCGGCGCCGTCGAGATGGCGCTGTGGTCGCTGCTTGGGCCCCGCGGCGTCGACATGGTCGCCTGGGAGAGCTTCGGCTCTGGCTGGGTTTCCGATGTAGTCAAGGAGCTGAAGCTCCCCGACACCCGCAAGATCACGGCCGACTACGGCCTTCTTCCCGACCTTTCCACGATCGATTTCGACCGTGACGTGGTCTTCACCTGGAACGGCACGACCTCGGGCGTGCGCGTGCCGAACGCCGACTTCATCCCGGCCGACCGCAAGGGCCTGACGATCTGCGACGCGACCTCGGCCGCGTTTGCGCAGAACCTCGATTTCGCCAAGCTCGATGTCGTCACCTTCTCCTGGCAGAAGGTTCTCGGCGGCGAGGGCGCGCACGGCGTCATCATCCTCAGCCCCCGCGCGGTCGAGCGGCTGGAGAGCTACACGCCTTCCTGGCCGATGCCGAAGATCTTCCGCATGACCAAGGGCGGCAAGCTCATCGAGGGCATCTTCCAGGGCGAGACGATCAACACGCCCTCCATGCTCTGCGTCGAGGACTATATCGATGCGCTCCTCTGGGCAAAGCAGGTCGGCGGCCTTGCGGGCCTGATGGCCCGCGCCGACGCCAATGCGAAGGTCATCTTCGATTTCGTCGAGAAGAACGACTGGATCGCCAACCTCGCCAGGGACCCGGCGACGCGCTCCAACACCTCGGTCTGCCTGACGATCGTCGACAAGGACGTGCTGGCGCTCGACGCCGAGGCGCAGGCAGCCTTCGCCAAGGGTCTTGTTTCGGCTCTGGACAAGCAGGGTGTCGCCTACGACATCGGCGCTTACCGCGATGCTCCCTCGGGTCTTCGCATCTGGGCCGGTGCCACCATCGACACCGCCGATCTCGAGGCGCTGACGCCCTGGCTGACCTGGGCCTTCGAGACCCAGAAGGCGACGCTTTCCAAGGCTGCGGCCTGACTTCGCGACCGGCTTCGTCCACAGGGCGAAGCCACCTTTATCTCCATCTCCCCAGACCGATTTAAGGAGGCCTCTCATGGCACCTCGCGTACTCGTATCCGACGAACTCTCGGAAACCGCCGTCCAGATCTTTCGCGATCGCGGCGTCGAAGTCGATTTCCAGCCGAAGCTCGGCAAGGACAAGGAAAAGCTTGCCGAGATCATCGGCAATTATGACGGCCTTGCCATCCGCTCCGCCACCAAGGCGACGGAGAAGCTGATCGCGGCGGCGACCAACCTCAAGGTCATCGGCCGCGCCGGCATCGGCGTCGACAATGTGGATATCCCGGCCGCCTCGCGCCGCGGCATCATCGTCATGAACACGCCCTTCGGCAACTCGATCACCACCGCCGAGCACGCCATCGCGCTGATGTTCGCCGTCGCCCGCCAGCTTCCGGCAGCCGACAGCTCGACCCAGGCCGGCAAGTGGGAGAAGTCGAAGTTCATGGGCGTCGAAATCACCGGCAAGACGCTCGGCGTCATCGGCGCCGGCAATATCGGCTCCATCGTCTGCTCGCGCGCCATCGGCCTCAAGATGCGCGTTCTCGCCTACGACCCCTTCCTTTCCAAGGAACGCGCCGAGGAGATGGGCGTGCAGAAGGTCGAGCTCGACGAATTGCTGGCGCAGGCCGATTTCATCACGCTGCATGTGCCGCTGACCGACAAGACCCGCAGCATCCTCAATGCCGAGGCGCTGGCCAAGACCAAGCCGGGCGTGCGCATCGTCAACTGCGCCCGCGGTGGCCTCGTCGATGAGAAGGCGCTTGCCGAGGCCATCAAGTCCGGCCATGTCGCCGGCGCCGGCTTCGACGTGTTCGAGGTAGAGCCCGCCACGGAAAGCCCGCTCTTCGGCCTGCCGAACGTCGTCTGCACGCCGCATCTCGGCGCCTCGACCACGGAAGCTCAGGAGAACGTCGCCCTCCAGGTCGCCGAGCAGATGTCGGACTACCTCGTCAAGGGCGCGGTCTCGAACGCCATCAACATGCCGTCGATCACGGCGGAAGAGGCGCCGATCCTGAAACCCTTCATCCGCCTTGCGGACGTGCTTGGCGCCTTCGTCGGCCAGGTCACGGAAAGCGCGATCAAGGAAATCGAGATCCTCTACGACGGCTCGACGGCCGGCATGAACACCAAGGCACTGACGAGTGCGGCGCTCGCCGGCCTCATCCGCTCGCAGGTCGCCGACGTCAACATGGTCTCCGCGCCGATCATGATCAAGGAGAAGGGCATCATCCTTTCCGAGGTCAAGCGCGACAAGTCGGGCGTCTTCGACGGCTATATCCGCCTCACGGTGAAGACCGCCAACCAGACCCGCTCGATCGCCGGCACGGTCTTCTCCGACGGCAAGCCGCGCTTCATCCAGATCAAGGGCATCAACCTCGACGCCGATGTCGGCAGCCACATGGTCTACATCACCAATACCGACGTTCCCGGCATGATCGGCTTCATCGGCACGACGCTTGGGGCCGCCGGTGTCAACATCGCCAACTTCCAGCTCGGCCGCGACAAGGAAGGGGGCGATGCCATCGCGCTGCTCTATGTCGATGGCGCGGTCTCGGACGAGGTGATGGACAAGCTGCGCACCAACCCGGCGATCCGCCAGGTCAAGCCGCTCGTCTTCAACGTCGACTGATCTTCGTCCTCCCAAGACGGAATGAAAAGGCCCGCCGGGATCGTCCGGCGGGCCTTTTCGCGTCATGCCTTCTTCGGCCGGCCCCATTCGGCGACCGCGATGCCGCCGAGCACGAGCAGCAGCGCGACGATGTGGAACGGATGGAGCGTCTCGCCGATCAGGAACACCGAGAGCAGCGTGCCGAAGACGGGGATGGCGTTGATGAAGAGACCGGCACGGTTGGCGCCGATCATCTCGACGCCGAACACGTAGAGCACCTGCGAGAGCAGCGAGGGGAAGATGCCGGCATAGACGACGATGGCCCAGCCGATCGCGTCGGGAAAGATCGTGGCGCGGCGCGACAGCTCCCATAAGAGGAGGGGAACAGCGCTGACGAGCGCGCCGACAACGGGGGCGGCGATGAAGCTCTGCCAGTGCAGTTCCGGCTTCCAGCGCAGCGACACCGTATAACCCGCATAGACGATGCAGGCGAGCAGCATCAAGAGATCGCCGAAATTGAACTCCAGCTCCGCGAGTGCCGAGAACTCGCCGTGCGCGGCCGTCACCAGCACGCCGACAAGCGTGACCGTAAAGCCGACGATCTGAGCGGGCGATGCCTGGATGCGGAACAGCAGGAAGTTGAAGACGAAGATCAGCATGGGAATGCCGGCCTGCTCGATGACGGCATTGATGGCGCTGGTATAGCCGAGCGCCGTATAGAGAAGGGCGTTGAAGGCGGTGAAGCCGACGACGCCGTAGAGCATGAGCTGGAGCCAGTGCTTGCGGATGACCGGCCAGTCGCGCCGCACCTGCGGGCCCATGAAGGCGAGCACGACGAGAAGGGCGACCGTCCAGCGGAATGTCGTCAGCGCCATGGGGCTGACATGGCCGACGGCGAGCTTGCCGGCGACCGAATTGCCACCCCAGAAAAGTGCTGTGATGGTCAGGTACAGATAGGCTCTGATGTTCAAGGGCGATCGTCCGGGATGGAGGGAGGGGCAGGCGGGGCACCGGCGGGCGCTCCACATAAGGCGAAAAACCATGCAATGTCATGCAAAAACCGGAGGCCGCCCGCCATAACAGGGTCGCATTCCCATAGACAACACAGTATAGATGCGCGGGTTTCAAGTCCGGCGCATCTCCATGCGCCTCAACGGTAAAGCGCTCGCGCGCGAAAACGGGAAAGATGAAATGACGAACGTCGTGGTGATCGGGTCGCAATGGGGTGACGAAGGCAAGGGCAAGATTGTCGACTGGCTTTCCGAACGCGCCGATATCGTTGTGCGTTTCCAGGGCGGCCACAATGCCGGCCATACGCTCGTCATCGACGGCGTAAGCTACAAGCTCTCGCTGCTGCCGTCCGGCGTCGTGCGCCCCGGCAAGATGGCCGTCATCGGCAACGGCGTCGTCGTCGACCCCCATGCGCTGATCGCCGAGATCGACAAGCTGGAAAAGCAGGGCGTCAAGATCTCCCCTGAAAACCTGCGCATCGCCGACAATGCCACGCTCATCCTGTCGCTGCACCGCGAGCTCGATGGCATCCGCGAGGACGCCGCCTCCAAATCCAATTCCGGCGTCAAGATCGGCACGACCCGCCGCGGCATCGGCCCGGCCTACGAGGACAAGGTCGGCCGCCGTGCGATCCGCATCATGGACCTTGCCGACCTCGACACGCTCTCCGGCAAGGTCGAGCGCCTTTTGACCCACCACAATGCCCTGCGCCGCGGCCTCGGGGAGGCGGAAGTCGCGCATGAGACGATCATGCAGGAACTGACCTCGGTGGCCGAGCGCGTGCTGCCCTACCGCGATACGGTCTGGCTGCTGCTCGACAAGGAGCGCCGCCGCGGCTCGCGCATCCTGTTCGAGGGCGCGCAGGGCTCGCTGCTCGACATCGACCACGGCACCTATCCGTTCGTCACGTCGTCCAACACCGTCGCCGGCCAGGCCGCCGCCGGTTCGGGCATGGGCCCGGGCTCGCTCGGCTATATCCTCGGCATCACCAAGGCCTATACGACGCGCGTCGGCGAAGGCCCGTTCCCGACGGAGCTGACCGACGAGATCGGCCAGTTCCTCGGAGAGAAGGGCCGCGAGTTCGGCACGGTGACGGGCCGCAAGCGCCGTTGCGGCTGGTTCGACGCCACGCTGGTGCGCCAGGCGGTCGCCACCAACGGCATCACCGGCATCGCGCTCACCAAGCTCGACGTGCTCGACGGCCTCGACGAACTGAAGATCTGCGTCGGCTACAAGCTCGACGGCGAGGAGATCGACCACCTGCCGGCAAGCCAGGGCCAGCAGGCGCGCGTCGAGCCGGTCTACATCACGCTCGAAGGCTGGAAGGAATCGACGGTCGGCGCGCGCCGCTGGGCGGACCTGCCGGCCCAGGCGATCAAGTATGTGCGTCAGGTCGAGGAGCTGATCGGCGCCCCCGTCGCGCTGCTTTCGACCAGTCCGGAGCGCGACGACACCATACTTGTGACCGACCCGTTTGAGGACTAATCTCAAGCTCAACACCAGTTCCGTGACGTATTCCAATGGGATAGCGAGCGGACACGACGGAAAGTTCTGATGGCGGATTTTGTAGCAGTCATTCGGAGGGCCGTGGACGGCCTCTCGGACAACAACGCCGAGATGCGGCAGAAGGTTTACGAGAAAGCCCGCGGCGCCGTCCGCCGGCAGCTCGAATCCATGAACCCGCGCCCTTCCGATGAGCTCATGAAGCGCCAGCTCGACAAGCTCGAAGCGGCGATCGGCGATGTCGAGGGCGAGCATGCCGAAGCCCTGCCGGCTGAAGAGCCGGTGGAGGCCCTGCCGCTCGAGGACGAAACGACCGTCGCCGTCGAGCCGGAACGCCAGCCCGTCGAAGACGAGCCGGAAGACCATGACGAGCCCGCCGCGGAAGCGGTGGCGACCGTCGAGGAACCCGCCGCCGAGCCGGTGGCGGAAGCCGAACCGGCCCTCGTGGACGAGCCCGTTCACGAGGAACCCACCGCCGAAGAGCAGGCCTTTGCGGAAGAGCCCGCCGTCGAGGAACCCGCCGCCGAAGAGCCCGGTGCCGGGGAAAGCGCTGTCCACGAAGAGGCGGTCGCCATCGAGGCGCATACGGAGCCGTCTTGGCAGGTGGAGGCCGCGCCGGCCGAGGACTATGTCCCCTCCTGGCACGAACCGGAACAGGCCGCGTCGGCTGCGGAAATCCATCCCGAGCTGCCGGTCGAGCCCGAGCAGCAGGTCTATCCGGTCCACGACGCCGCCGTGCCGGAGGCCGAGCCCGTCGCCGATGCCCGCATGCCGGCGACCGAAGCCGAGTGGGACTGGCAGGAGGCCGCCTCCGTCACCACTCCCGTCGAGAGGCCGGAAGAGGCCGTGGCGGCGGACGATCCGCTGGCCTGGGAATGGCCGGACGAGAAGGGAACCCAGCCCGACGCCGCGCAGGTCCAGTCTGCCAAGGCGAACGAATGGGGCGATCTCGAAGACCTGATCGGTTCCACGCCGAAGACGGCGGCAGGCGCAGCGGCAGCAATGCCCGCCGCGGATGCCGGCCTTGCTGCGGCGGAGCCGGCCCGCACGCCGCAGCGCTCCTTCCGCGCAGAGCCGCGCAAATCGCGCTTCAGCCTCGCGGCCCTTGCCGCCACCGCCGCCCTTCTTGCCGTCGTCGGCGGCGCGGGGGCTGCCTACTGGTTCAACCGCGAGGCGGTGAACGGCTGGGTCGACGCGCGCATCGCTTCCCTCACGGCACCGTCCGAAACGCCTGCGGACGTATCCAAGGCCGGCGACGCGGCCGAGGGCAGCCGCAGCCTGCCGGCGAGCACGGACTCCAATACCGCCGATACAGCGGACAAGAGCGGCACGGAAGTGGCGTCCGCGTCGCCTTCGAGCGGCGGCAAGTTCACCCAGCGTCTGCTGGCGGACGGCTCCGAAGTGGACGAAGGCCCTGCGGCGGCGCTCGACGATGCGGGGGAGGAGGGCAAGTCCGTCTCCGCCCAGACCACGGCCGAGGCCGGTGGTGCGCAGACGCCGTCCGGCGGCGAAACCGCCGCAGCCGGCGGTGCCGCTACGCCCGCGGCGAGCGGCGACCAGGCCGTCGCCGGCGCGGGGCAGAAGATGTTCCTCTACGAGGAGCGTCTCGGCCAGACCTCGCCGACCGCGATCGAAGGCACGGTCGCCTGGTCGACCGCGGAAGAATCGCCGGGCGGCGACGCCAAGCCCGAGCCCGTGGTGCGTGCCCAGATCAACGTGCCCTCCAAGGGGCTGACGGCGCTGATTACCTTCCGCCGCAATATCGACAAGTCGCTGCCGGCCAGCCACATCATTGAACTCGTCTTCTCGCTGCCGGAAAACTTCGAAGGCGGCGGTATCGAGAGCGTGCAGCGCGTGGCGATGAAGCGCACCGAGCAGGACCGCGGCGACGCCCTGATCGCCGTGCCGGCGAAGATCACCGACGACTTCCACATGATCGCCCTCAACGATTTCCCCGAGGCGATCGCCAAGAACACCGAACTGTTGCGCACGCGTGGCTGGATCGACATTCCGATCACCTATCGCAACGGCCGCCGCGCGCTGCTGACGCTCGACAAGGGCAAGGCCGGGGCGGAAGCCTTCGACAAGGTGATGAAGGTCTGGGCCGGCCTCCGCACGACCGCGAACCCGTAAGCGTCGATGGTGAGCTTATCGCGAAAAAAGGCCCGGCATTGCTGCCGGGCCTTTTCATGTCTGCCTGTCGCCGCGGTCAGGCGTCTTCGATGACGCGCACCGCACGGGCCTGTTCGGCTGCGTATTTCTGCACGGCCTCCTGCACCTTCTCGAAGGCGCGGACCTCGATCTGGCGCACGCGCTCGCGGCTGATGTCGAACTCGGACGAAAGCTCTTCCAGCGTCACCGGATCCTCGGCAAGGCGGCGGGCCTCGAAGATGCGGCGTTCGCGGTCGTTGAGGACGCCCATGGCACGGGCCAGCATGGCGCGGCGCGTATCCAGTTCATCCTGTTCGATGAGCGTTTCTTCCTGGCTGTCGTGGTCGTCGACGAGCCAGTCCTGCCATTGTCCGCTGTCGCCTTCGGACGCCTTGATCGGGGCGTTCAGCGAGGCGTCGCCGGAAAGACGGCGGTTCATCGAGACGACCTCGTCTTCCGAGACCTTGAGCTTGGTGGCGATTTCCTTGACCTGATCGGGCCGGAGGTCGCCGTCCTCGATAGCCTGGATCTTGCCCTTCATGCGGCGCAGGTTGAAGAACAGGCGCTTCTGGTTGGCGGTCGTGCCCATCTTGACCAGCGACCACGAGCGCAGGATGTATTCCTGGATCGAGGCCTTGATCCACCACATGGCATAGGTCGCAAGGCGGAAGCCGCGCTCCGGGTCGAACTTCTTGACGGCCTGCATCAGGCCGACATTGCCCTCGGAAACGACTTCGCCGATCGGCAGGCCGTAGCCGCGATAGCCCATGGCGATCTTGGCGACGAGACGCAGATGGCTGGTGACGAGCTGATGGGCGGCGTTGCGGTCGCCGTGCTCCTGGTAACGCTTGGCGAGCATGTATTCCTGCTGCGGCTCAAGCATGGGAAACTTGCGGATTTCATCGAGATAGCGGTTGAGGCCGCCTTCTCCGGCCGTGATCGACGGCAGCGTGTTACGGGCCATTCAGCACCCCTTTCTGAGACGGCTTCCTTGCGGCAAGCCTTGGCACGGAGCCTGGTTTTGCGACGATTGGTTCCCCGGCGCGAAACGTGCTCCCGTGGGTCATGGCGACCCCACGATCCTACAGATAGGTATGGCGAAACAATGTTTCAAGGTGCCGCAAGGCTTCACGGCTGCGTGAAGGCGGTGCTGGAGGCGGATTGTACGACACAGCCTTGAAATGGGAACGCCGCCCCGAAAATCAAGGGTTCGCGGCTGCGTCCATCGTACGCAGCGCCGCGATGAGCCGTTCCATGTCCCCCGGCGGCGGGGCCTCGAAATGCATGGTCTCGCCGGTCGAGGGATGCTCGAACTGCAGGAGGAAGGCGTGCAGCGCCTGACGGCGGAAGCCGTTCACCACCTTGCGCGCCTCCTCCGGCAGGCGGTTCGCCTTGGTCTTGAAGGCCGCGCCGTATTCCGGGTCGCCGATCAGCGGATTGCCGATATGGGCCATGTGCACGCGGATCTGGTGCGTGCGGCCGGTCTCCAGGTGGCATTCGACGAGGGAGGCGAGGCTGCTCGCGTCCTCACCTTCGCCGAAGCGCTCGATCACCTCGTAATGGGTGATGGCCTCGCGGGCGTCCTCGGCATCCTCGCGCTTGACGGCGCGCTTGGTGCGGTCGGCGCCGCGGCCGAGCGGGGCGTCGATCGTGCCGCGGAGCTGGCGCGGGCGGCCCCAGACGACGGCCTGGTAGGCGCGCTCCAGCGGGCCGGAGCGGCCATGGTCGGCGAACTGGTCGGAGAGGTGGCGATGGGCCGCGTCGTTCTTGGCGACGACCATGACGCCGCTCGTCTCCTTGTCGAGCCGGTGCACGATGCCGGGGCGCCGTACGCCGCCGATGCCGGAAAGGCTCGCCCCGCAATGGTGGATGAGCGCGTTGACGAGCGTGCCCGTCCAGTTGCCGACGGCGGGATGGACGACGAGGCCGGCCGGCTTGACGAGCACGATGAGATCGTCGTCCTCGTAGAGCACGTCGAGGGGGATGTCCTCGCCCTTCGGCTCGGGATCGCGCGGAGCGGGCATGGTGAATTCGACGACGTCGCCGGGATGCACCTTGCGCTTCGGCTCCAGCATCGGCGCGCCGTTGACGAGGGCCGCGCCTTCCTCGATGAGGGCCTTGATGCGGCTGCGGGAATAATCGCCGGCAAGCGTGGCGGCAAGCCAGGCGTCGATCCGCCCTTCGGCGTCTTCCGGCACCGTCAGGACTTTTCTTGTGGCGTCGGCTTCTTTAAAGGGGTCGCTCATCGTCTCACTCAAACGCATTGCCGGAAGGGCCGACATGTCCAACATCGAAACCGACGATCAGGAAGAAAAGCCGCTCGATCCGGTGATGGAGAATGTGCGGCGCAAGATGATCCGCCTCCAGCTCGTCTCGGGCGGCATCATGCTCCTGATGTTCATGGCGGTGCTCGCGGCCATTGTCTATAAGATCACCACGCGGGATGGCAAGCCGCAAGCGGCAAGCGTCGCTTCCGGTCTCCCGGTGCCGAGCGATGCGCCCGTCAAGGCGACCGCGGCGCTGCCGGACGGATTCGCGGTCTCGGCGGTCTCCCAGTCGAACGGGCAGATCCTCTTCTACGGCGTCATGGCCGACGGCGCGCGCAGGGCCTTCCTTTTCGATATCGCCTCGGGCCGCACCGTCGCCGAGATCGACGTTACGGGCAACTGATCCGCCATGGCGGCCCAACCCGTCCGCATCGAGGATCCTGAGGATCCGCGCATCGCCGGCTTCGTGTCGATCCGCGAGCGGGACCTGACCGGCCGCGACGGACTGTTCATCGCCGAGGGCACGGTGGTGCTGCGCATGCTCGGGCAGGCGGCGGCGCGGGCGAACGGCTTTGCCGCAGAGGCGATCCTGCTGCTTGAAAACCGGCTCGCCGGCATTGCCGACCTGTTGGAGGCCTTTCCGCCAGGCGTGCCGGTCTATGTCGCCTCGGCCTCGGTCTTCGACGCCATCGCCGGCTTCAACATGCATCGCGGCGTGCTGGCGCTCGGCCGCAAGCCGGCGGCGGAGATGGGCGAGGGGCTTCTCGGCCGCCTGCCGGAAACGGGCCTGGTGCTTGCGGGCTGCGGGCTTTCCAACCATGACAATGTCGGCTCGATCTTCCGCAACGCCGCCGCGTTCGGCGCCGATGCCGTGTTCCTCGACGAGACCTCCTGCGACCCGCTCTACCGCAAGGCGATCCGCGTTTCCGTCGGTTCGGTGCTGACCGTACCGTTCGCGCGCGGGCTTCCGGCGGAAGCCATGCTGCAGGGGCTTGCGGATGCCGGTTTCCAGATCTGGGGGCTTTCGCCGCGCGGGGACGTCCCGGTCTCGGCCATTCCCGCGGCGCGGCGCATCGCATTGGTGCTCGGGACGGAAGGCGACGGGCTGCCGCGAAGCATTCTCTCGTCGTTCCGCACCGCGCGCATTACCCAGCGTCCAGGGCTCGACAGCCTCAATGTCGCAACGGCAAGCGGCATCGCGCTCTACGAGATCGCGTCGGCGATGGGACGGATCGGCTAGCTTTCCTCGCCGTTGAGGCGCTCGCGCACCCTCCGGGCGAGGCTGCGCTCGTTGCCGTCGAGGGCGGGGTCGATGGTGGCGATCAGCTCGTGCACGGGGGAATTTGCGCCTTCGCGGGCGGCGGTCAGCACGATCATCTTGCTGGCGAGATCGGCCATTTCCTCGCGCAGCGCCGTGTCGTTCGTGGTGGAGCCCGCCGCAAGCAGGCGCTCCGTCAGGGCGGTGCCCTGGTTGCGCACGTCCTCTTCCAGCGCGGCGATGTCGAGCGGCGGCTGAGGCTTTTCCGTCCGCCGTACGGCAATGCGGTTCGTCGCGATCGTGCGGGCAAGGCCGGTCGCCCGGGTCGCCTTCGCCACGTCCTTGTTTTCCGCCGTCAATGTCTTCACCTTGTCGCGCAGGCGGTTGATTTCCGCTATGCGCCGTTCGATCGCGTTGTCCTTGTCGGCGCTGCCGGCAAGCTCGCGCGTCAGCCTGGTCTCGAGCTGGCGCACGCGGCCTTCCTCGCGCGAAAGGCGCAGTTCCAGCGCCTTGGCCTTCTCGATCGCCGCCTTCAGCTCCTCGCGCAGCTTTTCCCGCTCGTCGCGAAGATTGCCGGCGCGGCTCTTGATGTTCTCCACCGCCGTGTCGCGCGTGGCGAGCTCGATCTTCATGTTGTCGAGGTCGGCGTCGAGATGGCTGATGGTGTTGTTCAGCTTCTCGATATCGGCGAGCTTGGCGCGCAGCTCGCGGTCGGCACCGGCGAGCGCCGCCTTCAACTGCTCGCTCTTCATCTCCTCCCGCCGCAGCAGGGAGCGCATGTCGCCCGCCTCGATGTTCATGTCGGCGATCTGGGCGTGAAGCTCGGCATTCTCCGTGCCGATCGCCGCGGCCTCGGCGAGGAGCTTCTCATTGCGCACCATGGTCAACGTGTGCTTTTCCCGCTCGCGCCGCACGCCCTCGCTGAGCCGGGCGTTTTCGGCGGCGAAGGCGGCGCGCGCCATGTCCTTCTGGGCGCGCACTTCCTGCGGGCTCAGCGGCATGGTGGCCAGCATGCGGTTTTCGGTGAACTTGACTATGCGCTTCTGGATGACCGGCGCGAGAAGCAGGCCGGTCAGCGTGGCGGCCAGAAAGCCGAGCGTGAACAGGAGGGCGTACTCGATCACGGGTCAACTCGTTCCAAAACATGGCCCGAACGGGGCACGGACGAGCGCACTATAGCGGCTCGTCCGGCCTTGCGGGAGGGGGCGCCTGTGCGAAATCGGTACTCGGTTAATCGGTGGGATCGAGGCGCCGTTCCCTCGCCTTGATAGCTCAGAAGGGGTTCCAGGTCGGCTGGCGCGTCAGCTTCAGGTAGCCGGCATTGATGCCGATGCGGGCGCCGACGCCGGTGCGGATCGGCACGAGCACGATGTCGCGGTTCACATGAACCTGCATGCCGAAGCCGGCGATGATGTAGGCCGAGCCCGAGACGCCGCCGAAACGATCGTAGAGCGCGTTCACGTCCGGCAGGTTGTAGACGAGCATCATGGTGCGGCTGCCCTGTCCGCCCCAGTCGAGGCCGAGCGAGGGCCCCTGCCAGAAGACGGGGTGCTGGCCGGCATTCTTGGTGTTGAGCGTGCCTTCGCCATAGGTGAGACCGGCGAGGAAGGCGCCCGAGCCCTCCTGGCCGAGGATATAGCCGTTCGGCAGACCATAGGATTCGAAGGCGCGTTCGACGAGCTTGGCAAGGCCGCCCGAGGTCTCGCCGAAGAAGCCGTGGCCGGCATCGATGATTTCCTGGAGGGAATATTGGCCGTTGCTCTGCTGCGCATTGGCCGGCGCGGCTAGAAGCAGCGCCAGAAATGCCGCAATCGCGAGCTTGACTGCCGCCGTGACCAGTTTTGAAACACTCATGTCCCGTTCGCCTTCCTGTGTTCGGCCTCCGTTCCATGCGCCAATTTGACCTCAGGGTCTTAACAATCGGTTTACCAAATGTGGTGTCATTATGGCTGTCTTCAAATCGGGCACGCCTCGCGCAATCGTGGCGTGCTATGCCTCGCGCGGAATGTCCCCGCGTGCGCCTTCGCAAGGCGTCCCGCGATGAATGAATGCGTGGATCTGGGAGAATTTTATGGCGAAAAATCCGAACCTTACGCTGACAGGTCCCGATCTGGCAGCACTCCTGTGCAGCCGTGTCTGCCATGACGTCATCTCGCCCGTCGGCGCGATCAACAACGGGCTGGAACTGCTCGACGAAGGCGGTGCGGACGTCGAGGCGATGGACCTCATCCGCACCAGTGCGCTCAACGCCTCCGTCCGTCTCAAATTCGCACGCCTCGCCTTCGGCGCCTCCGGCTCCGTCGGCGCCTCGATCGATACGGGCGAGGCGGAAAAGGCCGCACGCGACTTCGCCGCGGCGGAGAAGAAGACGGAAATCACCTGGACGGGTCCGCGCGCCATCGTCGCGAAGAACCGGGTCAAGCTGCTGCTCAACCTGTTTCTCATCGCCTATGGCGCCATTCCGCGTGGCGGCTCCATCGACGTAACGCTTGAAAATCCGGAATTCGACGCGGTCTTCAAGCTCGCCGTGAAGGGCCGCATGCTGCGCGTGCCGCCGAAATTCACGGAAATCCTCTCCGGCACGCCGGAAGAAGCGGTCGATGCCCATTCCATCCAGCCCTATTACACGGTGCTGCTTGCCGACGAGGCCGGCATGGAACTGGACGTTTCGGTGAGCCCCGAGGAGATCGTCTTCTCGGCCCGCACGGTTCCGGCCTCCGAATGATTCCGGCTGGCGGCCGTGGACGTTAACCATGGCCGCTAACGCTTTGTTTGCCAGGCGCCGGTAGAGTTGCATCCCGTATCGTTCCCGCTTCCCGAGCGGGAGACCTAGGAGCAGCTCATGCAGCGGTTGATGATCGCCGACGGTTCCGATGTCGTCCGGAAGGTCGGCAAGCGTATTCTTTCCGGTTTCGATTTTCTCGTGCTGGAGGCGTCGAGCTCGCTCGAGGCGCTGGTGCGCTGCGAGGCGGAGTTGCCCAATATTCTCATCGTCGATTCCACCATGGACGGTGCGCTCGAACTGATCGGCAATGTGCGCAGCCTGCCGCAGGGCAAGTCCGTGCGCATCTACTACTGCGTGGTCGAGGCGGATCTGAAGAAGATGATGATGGGCAAGCGCGCCGGGGCGGACGATTTCCTGCTCAAGCCCTTCGACCGCAAGATCCTCACCCAGGTTTTCGCCAATCTGTCGATCGCCGCCTGAGGCAGGACGGGCGCCGGCTCGCGCCGTATTCATCGGGCGGGAAAACCCGCGAATTCCTCTTTCGTCATTGGTCGGGCGGCCATCCATCGCCGTCGCGGAAAGTGGATCCTCGGGGCAAGCCGGAGGATGACGACGGTGTGCGTGTGTGTGCGCGGGATGAGATGGCGTTAGCCGCCCAAAAGAAAACCCGCCGGCAAGCGGCGGGTCGAATTCGTTGAGCGGGGGAGGGCGCGATCAGGCGCTTTCGGCGTAATCGCCGCCTTCGGGCTCGCGCAGCACGTAGCCGCGGCCCCAGACGGTTTCGATATAGTTCGCACCGCCGGCCGCATTGGCCAGCTTCTTGCGGAGCTTGCAGATGAAGACGTCGATGATCTTCAGTTCCGGCTCGTCCATGCCGCC
>CBIMFD010000030.1:0-19219 GCA_966243085.1 uncultured Shinella sp. | reverse complement strand
TTGACCGGGTCGACCACGTTGCCGAGCGACTTCGACATCTTCTCGCCCTTGTTGAGCAGGAAGCCGTGGGCGAAGACGCGCTCCGGCAGCGGCAGGCCCGCCGACATCAGGAAGGCCGGCCAGTAGACGGCGTGGAAGCGGATGATGTCCTTGCCGATGACGTGGATGTTCGCCGGCCAGTATTTTGCGCGCGGGCCTTCCGGATCGGTGAGATAACCGGTCGCGGTGATGTAGTTGGTCAGCGCATCGACCCAGACATACATGACATGGGCCGGATCGCCCGGAACCGGGATGCCCCAGTCGAAGGTCGTGCGCGAGACCGAAAGGTCCTTGAGGCCCGACTTGACGAAGGAGATCACCTCGTTGCGGCGCTCGGCCGGGCCGATGAAGTCCGGGTTCTCCTCATAGTGCTTCAGCAGCTTTTCCTGATAGGCGGAAAGGCGAAAGAAGTAGCTTTCCTCCTCCACCCATTCGACGGGCGTGCCCTGCGGGCCGTAGCGCACGCCGTCGTCGCGCAGCTCCGTCTCGCCCTCCTGGTAATAGGCCTCGTCGCGCACCGAGTACCAGCCGGCGTAGCTGTCCTTGTAGATGTCGCCATTGGCGGCCATGCGGCGCCAGATCTCGGCGCAGGCCTCGTAGTGGCGCTCCTCGGTGGTGCGGATGAAATCATCGTTCGATGCATTAAGAAGAACCGCCATCTGCTTGAATTCAGCAGAATTCCTGTCTGCAAGCTCGCGCGGGGAAATGCCTTCCCTCTTCGCGGTTTGCTGCATCTTCTGGCCGTGTTCGTCCGTGCCGGTCAGGAAGAACACGTCGCGCCCGTCGAGCCGCTGGTAGCGTGCCATGGCATCCGTTGCGATCAGTTCGTAGGCATGGCCGATATGCGGCTTGCCGTTTGGATAGGAAATGGCGGTCGTGATGTAGAAGCGGGACGTATCGGTCATCGAGGTGCGTTCTGTCTTCGGTTGTGCAATGCCGCAAGGTATTAGACTATGCGGGCGCCAAGGGAAACAGCAAGTTGACTAAAGCGCGGCGCGGATGTCGTCGAGGACGCTGATGATCGTCTGCTTGCGGTCGAGATTGTAGCCCTGGGCGATGGCGATGCGCTCGCCAAGTTGCGAGGCAAGATGCGCGAGGCGATCGGCACGGGCGATGTCGCCGGAAAGGGCGGCCGCGCGGGCGGTGTCCGTCACGAAATCGGTGGCGTGCTGGCAGAAGAAGGAAAACACCGTGTCGCCATCCTTCGCCGAAAGCACGTCGGCGAGCTTGTGGACGTCCCGCCGTGGCGGCTCTGCCGAGCCGGAAACGATGGCGCGGAAGGCTTCCATGATGTCGAAGCCGCCGTAGTTCGAGAGTTTCAGCGCCTCGGAGACGCTGCCGTGGGCGGCCGAGAGCACCTCCCCTGCCCGCGCGCCGGACGGCGCGGCATCGAGGCTTTCCAGCGCGGCGGCAAGATCGGCCTCCGACAAGGGCGAGAGGGAAAGCGGCAGGCAGCGCGAGCGGATGGTCGGCAGCAGCTTTCCGGGCGCATGCGTCAGTACGAGAAAGAGCGAGCGCTTCGGCGGCTCTTCCAGTATCTTCAGGATGGCGTTGGCGGCGTTGCGGTTGAGGTCGTCCGCCGGATCGATGATGACGATCCGCCAGTTGCCCGTGCCGGAGGTCTGCGAGAGGAATTTGCCGGCCTTGCGCACCTCGTCCACGGTGATCGCCGATTTCGCCTTGCCGGTCTTCTCGTCGAAGGGCCGCGTCAGGTGCAGAAGGCTGTGCGAGGCGCCGGAGGCAAGCTGCCGGGTGATCGGCGAAGCTGGCGACGGATCGGCGATCCTCTCCGGCGCGTCCGTCGGTTCCGGATGGTGCAGTACATGATTGGCGAAGCGGAAGGCAAGCGTCGCCTTGCCGACGCCCTCCGGCCCTTCGATGAGGATAGCGTGATGGCCCTTGCCGGAACGGTAGGAGCGCGCCAGGAAGTCCTCGGCTTCGCCATGGCCGAAGAGCTTAACCTGCTCGGCGGGATGAACCGCGCCGTCGAGGATGCCGGGACGCTCCTCGCTCACGAGATATGCTCCGCATCCGGGCGGCCATGCGCCCTGATCGGCAGCAGCGGCTCGACGATGGCGAGCACCTCGGCGGCGATGGCCTCCTGCGTCTTCGTCGCATCGACGACGCGGCAGCGCAGCGGCTCGCGCTCGGCGATATCGAGGAACGCCTCGCGGCGCTTCTCGTGCGTCTGCAGTTCTTCCTTCTCGAAACGGTCCGGCTGTTCATCGGGTCCGGCGCTGCGCTTGCGGGCGCGCTCAAGCCCGATGGCGGCCGGCAGGTCGAAGATGATCGTGCAGTCCGGCACAACGCCGTTGACCGCCACGCGCTCCAGCGCCTCGATGAAGGACTGCTCCAGATTGCCGGTAATGCCCTGATAGACGCGGGATGAATCCATGAAGCGGTCGCAGAGCACCACGGTCCCTTCGGAAAGGGCCGGGCGGATCACCTGCTCGACATGGTCGCTGCGCGCGGCGGCGAAGAGGATCGCCTCCATGCGGATGCCATAGGCCTCCGCCGCGCCCGAGAGCAGCACATGGCGCACGGCCTCGGCGCCGTTCGAGCCGCCGGGCTCGCGCGTCATCAGGACGGTCAGCCCGCGTTCGCGCAAAGCCGCTGCCAGAAGCCGGATCTGCGTCGACTTTCCAGCGCCCTCGCCGCCTTCGAACGTGACAAACAAACCGGGTGCGGCCGACAAATCCTGCTTCCGTTTCCGTGGCCGCCGCGGCGGCGATACCCGGCAAGGCCGGGGCGAGTCGGACCACTACTAACCCATGTTTCCGGCGGACGAAACGCTTTTCGGCCGGCTCATCCCTTTCAAATCCAGAAGAAGAACAGCTCGATCAGCGCATCGAGGGCGCGCGAGCGCAATGTGCCGACGCCGACGGTCCCGGCCGTCTTCACCGGCACCTCGCGCAGGAGCTGCTTGTCGTTCCAGATCTTCAGCGTTCCGATCGTCTTTCCGGGCTTCACCGGCGCGCGCACCGGCCAGGTATAGACGACACGGGCGGTGAGCCGCGGCGCATTGTCCTTCGGTAGGAAGACGTCTACCTTGTCGCCGGCCACCAGCGGCACATGGGAAGCATCGCCGCCATAGACGCTCGCATTGGCGATCGCCTCGCCCTCCTTGAAGAGCGTGCGCCGCTCGAAGGAGGAGAGCGCCCATTCGATGATGCGCCGCGTTTCCTCCACGCGCGCCTTGTCGCTCTCAATCCCGCCCATGGCGAGCAGCAGGTGCTTGCCGTCCCGCTCCACCGCCGTGACGATGGAGTAACCGCCCTCCTCCGAAAAGCCGGTGACGAAACCCGTCACGCCGAGGTTCAGCGCCAGGAGTGGATTGCGGTTGCGCTGCTTGATCTTGTTCCACTCGAATTCCGGTTCGAGATAATAGCCCATCCGGTCCGGGTATGTCGTCTCGACATGACGGGCGAGTTCCACCATCTCGCGCATCGTCACGACATTGCCGGGATCCGGCAGGCCGGTGGCGTTCACGAAGGTGGATTTCTGAAGCCCGAGTGCCCTCGCCTCCTCCGTCATGCGGGCGGCGAAGGCGGTCTCGGAACCGGCAAGGCCTTCTGCGAGGATGATGCAGGCGTCGTTGGCATATTGCACCGTGACGCCACGGATCAGGTCCTCGACCCGCGGGCTGGATTTCAGCGCAGCGAACATGGTGGCGGTGCGCGAGGGCGCGCCGCCGGTGCGCCAGGCATGCTCGCTGACCGGATATTGCGTGTCGAGCGTGGTCTCGCCGTCCGCCAGTGCCTTGAAGACGGTCGCCACCGTCATCAGCTTGGCGAGCGAGGCGGCAGGAACCGCCTGGTCCTCCGCGCGGGCAAAGAGCACCGTGCCCGTCTCCGTCTCGATCATGTAGACCTGTTTCGCCTTCACGTCGAAGCCCGCCTGCTGGGGGCTTGCCGACTGGGCGCGCGCGATGGTCAGGAGGGAAAGGAAAGCGACAAGGAAGGCGAAGAGGTGGCGATGCATGGCGACTCCGGCTGCGCCACACTCCCACAGCAGCGGGCGTTGCGCAAACGGCTTTGCGGGATGCGGGCTATCAGCCCGCGTTCGCGGCGAGTTCGGAAAGCGGCGTCAGCGTGCCGTCGATCGTCAGGATGGCATCGAAGGCGCCGGCGGCGTCGCGCACACGCTCGTCCGCATAGGCCGCGGCATAGCTTTCGGAGGGAAGCTGCGGAATGAAATTGGGCCGCTCCATCGGCAGCGGGCCGATTTCCGGCAGGAGCGCGAACTGCTCGGCGATCGCCTGGAAGGCTTCGCTCGCAGAGGCGGTCTTGGCGAGCGCCGTCATCGCGCTTTGCTCCGGCACGCGCAGCACGTCGCCGCTCTGCGCGGGCATGACGGCGGGATCGGCGGAGGCGACCATCACGCCGGTCGCAATCTGGCCGCCCGGATCGACGGCCGGGATGCGCGAACCCTTCGGAATGTAGGAGGCCATGAGGTAAGGCATGTCGTTGCCTTCCAGCGGCGCCTTGCCGACATATTGCACGCGCACCTTCGCCGTGCCGGTGCGCTTCATGTCGAGGAGGTCGGCCGTCTTGGAGGAAACGTCGATCAGGCGGTTGTCGTGGAACGGACCGCGGTCGTTGACGCGCACGATGACGGAGGTGCCGTTTTCCAGATTGGTGACGCGCGCATAGCTCGGCAGCGGGAACGTCGGGTGTGCGGCGGAAAGATGATAGAGGTCGTAGATCTCGCCGTTCGCCGTGCGGCGGCCGTGGAAGGCGGAGCCGTACCAGGAAGCAAGGCCGGTCTTGTTGTAGCCGGGCTCCTCCTTGGGTTGATACCACTTGCCGCGCACCTGGTAGGCCCTGCCCACCTGGTAACGCCCGCCGCCCTTCGGCACGGCCTGGCCTTCCTCGACGACACGGGGGCTCGCCTTCACGCCATATTCGGATTCGGAGAAGAATTCCTTGCTGCGGACCTTCTTCTTGGGGGCATGGCCGGTGGTCGCGCAGGCGGCAAGGCCCGCACAGACCAGCGGGATGGCCAACAACCGGAGGCCTCTGCCGAACCGGGCCGCATTCTTGTCGAAGCTCTTATATTTCACGCCGCTATTGTCCCCGACGGTACCAGCCAACTGCCTTGCCCCTGCAAGCCGGCCGTCAATGCCATTCAGTAAATAACAGTACGTTAATCATGCCAATAACGTGGCAAAATTGCGAATGAATCGAAAGCCGTGCGGCACGATCGTCGATTCATGGTTTCTGCATGGTTAATCCGCCCGGTCCGATGGCGGACCGCTTGCCTTTCAGGCGAATGCTAGGATGCCGGCGCCCGCAAGGCGCCGAAAAGCTGGTCGGGATCGCGGACCCCGTGACGATAAAGCGTGATGATCGACCGCGCCAGGGAACGAGCCCTGGCCTCATCGAGATCGATCGTATGGGTCGATGACAATCGCACAAATACGCCTTGCAGGACGTCGAGGTCCTGCGGCTCGAACATGCCGATATGCGTGGGGTCTTTAAGCACGTCCATTGCTGCCTCCCCTTTTTCGCATCCAACCGGCGAAATTGCTTTCGGGTGCGGCTTGATCCTAGGACCACAATGCGTCAGCAACAAGTCGGGAAAAATTGTAATGCGACATCGCCGTGCCGCATGTCCGCGATCAGGCGGCGAATGGCGGAAGAGGTGGGATTCGAACCCACGGTACGGTTTCCCGCACGCCGGTTTTCAAGACCGGTTCCTTAAACCACTCGGACACTCTTCCAGGCAAGACGGCACGATGAACCGCCGGCACGCGATGCGGCTTTTTAGCAGCTTTGCCTGTGCCGTCAATGTGAGGGATCCGCCGATCGTGCGAGCGGGGCCTTGTTTCGGACACAGTGACCTCCTATATACGGTTCATCGGCATTGCTGATGAGCGCTGGAAAGTTTCTGCCGCTCGCAATGGCCGCATCGCCCGATGCCTTTGACCACGGATGTACTGGCACGGGTGAAAAGGGCGATGATGAGGAAGGTCGGTGCGTTTTTCGCCCCGGCCTTTTTTGTTGCGCGGATTTCCGCGGCCGGAACAATCGAGCCGCCGTCCCGGTTTCGCCTCCCCTTCAACCACGGGAGGCCATCATGGAACAGACACCTGCCGCAAAGCTCGCGGCGCAATACCTCCGTCTCGGCGGCGGACGGCTCGCCAAGATCGACGACAACCAGCTCGACACGCGCAAATGGGAACATGAAAGCCGGGCCGCGGAAGCGTTCTGGAACGAGCATATCGCGTCCCTCGACGAGCGGGGTCGGGACGAGGTCATTTCTCACCTGCCGACCATCAACCAGCATTGAGCGGGAAGGTTCAAAAGACGGGCTGTCTCTCCTGTTGGCATAAGGCATCGCGCCCCTACTCCGCCACGATCATCGTCATGAGATGGGCCGCGGCCGGGAACCAAATCGCCGGATTCGCCATTATCGTGCCAGCTAGAAGGAGTGCACAGATGAACAAGAAGCTTGGAACCGTTCTCGCCCTGACCCTTGCGCAGGCTTTCGCGGTGACCGCTGGCGCGGCTGACATGGTGATCCGCGAGGAGGCCCCTGTCTATGTCGACCGGGGAGCGCGAGACGGCGTTAAGATCGGCCTTCTGACATGCGATGTCGGCGGCGGCGTCGGCTATGTGCTCGGGTCCGCCAAATCCGTCGATTGCATCTTCAGCGCGACGAACGGCGAGCAGGACGCCTATTCGGGCGTGATCCGCAAGATGGGCGTCGATCTCGGCTTCACCACGCGGGGCCGCATCGTCTGGGCGGTTTTCGCTCCGACCGCCGGCTACCACCAGGGTTCGCTCGGCGGCCTCTATCAGGGCGCGACGGCGCAAGCGACGGTCGGCGTCGGCGTCGGTGCCAATATCCTCGTCGGCGGCACCTCGGGCTCGATCCACCTGCAGACGGTGAGCGTCAGCGGCCAGATCGGCCTCAACGTCGCGGCGACCGGCACTTCGGTGACGCTGACGCCGCAGGGTTGACGCATCACGGCGGGCGGCTTCCGGCCGCCCGTTTCCGACCGCGCATAATCTGTTAGGATCGGCAGGAGAGGAGCCCATCATGAACCGGATCGTTCTTGCCGCAATCGCTGCGCTGTCCCTTACGGCCTGTACGGCCGGCATCGGCGCGCCGCTCGAGCCCATTCCCGGCAGCATC
Organism: uncultured Shinella sp.; assembly: GCA_966243085.1. GTDB lineage: Bacteria > Pseudomonadota > Alphaproteobacteria > Rhizobiales > Rhizobiaceae > Shinella. The sequence continues at coordinate 12,040 of CBIMFD010000030.1, read as the reverse complement.
ACCTATGGAGGCCAGCCGCGCACCAAGCTGAAGAAGGCGCCGGTCGGCAGCACGTTCGACCACATGTTCTTCGACAGGCAGGGCCGGCAGGTCGTCGAAACCTACCGCATCCAGCCGGACCGCTCGCTTCTCCTCGTCAACCGCGTCACACGATACGATTATCTATGACACGGAAAACGGAGAGCCCCATGCTGGACAGCACCGATATCGAACTGGAAGACGAACGGCTGACGCAACTCGACCTTCTGGCCGAGGAGCGGCAGATGGCGCCGCCCGAACTGCTGGCGCAATATGCCGCCGGTTCCTTCGGCTTCCACGAGGCCGTGCACACGGCTTCCATCGTGCTCGATCTCGTCGACGACCAGCTTCTCCACCACCCGGCCATTGCTGGCAACGGCGAATGGTTCCGCCTCGCGGCCCGTGCGAGCGAGGCGCTGTTCAACCTCTATCAGGCAATGGGCGCCGCGCAGCTCGAAACGCATCCGGTGGACGAGGGCAAGCGCCCCGAAGACCTCAACGCCAGCAACGACGACTGACGCGCGGCGGAGATCATTTTTCTCCCCGCAACGACTGGACGACCCGTTCGCGGCCGACGCGGATGACGTTTTCCATGGCGCGCCGCGCCCCCTCCTCATCGCGCCTGTCGATCTCCTCGACGATGCGGATGTGATTTGCCGCGACGTCGCTGATCTTGCCCCGGTCGGCTGCGGGCGAACTCAGCTTGAAGGCACCCACCAGGGCCGCTTCGATCAGGCTGCCGAGCGTGCGCAGGAAGGGATTGCGCGAGGCTTCCAGCACGGAAAGATGGAATTTCAGGTCGGCGATGGCGAGCGATTCCGCCGAATGTTCCGGATCGCCCATCGCGACGGCCAGACGCATCATCTGGCTGATATCCGCCTCGCTAGCGTGGCGGGCGGCAAGCGCGGCCGCGTGGGGCTCGAAACCGAGGCGGACCTCGGAAAGATGCAGCAGGAATTCCTCGTTGACGCCGACGGCGAAGTACCAGGTCAGGATGTCGCTGTCGAAGAGATTCCATTGCGTGTTTGGCGTCACGCGCGTGCCGATGCGCGCCCGCGGCACCACGAGACCCTTGGCGGCCAGCGTCTTCATCGCCTCGCGCAGCACGGTGCGCGACACCTTGAAGCGGGCGGCGAGCTCCATGTCTCCGGGCAGGGTCGTTCCGACCGGATAATCGCCTGCGATGATGGCGCGGCCCAGTTCGTTGACCACCTGCGCATGGCTGGTGCGCGTGTTCATCCCGCTGATGACCGTTTCAAGCAAACCCTTGCGCAAAATCGTCCTCCCCGGCCCCGGACGCTCCCATCGTTCCGCGACCATCCGGCAGGTATAGAGCGCTCGCCCGATTCCGCAAAGCCCGATCGTATCCGTCACGCCCCGCGAACGAAAAAGGCGCCCCGAACGGGGCGCCTCCATGACGTTCGGAAAGCTGCGGCTTACTGCGGCAGCTTGTCGTCGATGCCGGCGACGTAGAAGTTCATGCCAAGCAGCGTGCCGTCGTCGGAAACCTGGCCGTCGGCCAGCCATTCCGAGCCGTCCTGCTTCTTCACCGGGCCGGTGAAGGGGTGGAGTTCGCCGGAGCGGATCTTCGCCTCGGTCTCTTCCGCAAGCTTCTTCACGTCGTCGGGCATGTTGGTGTAGGGCGCCATGGTCAGGATGCCGTCCTTGAGGCCGTCCCAGATCTGGCCGGTCTTCCAGGTGCCGTCGAGAACCGCCTGCGTGCGCTTGATGTAATAGGCGCCCCAGGTATCGACGATGGAGGTCAACTGGGTGTTCGGACCGGCGGCGATCATGTCGGAGGCCTGGCCGAAAGCGTGGATGCCGCGTTCGGCCGCGACCTGCATCGGCGCGGTCGAGTCGGTGTGCTGCGTCAGGATGTCGACGCCTTGGTCGGCGAGCGCCTTGGCGGCGTCGGCTTCCTTGCCCGGGTCGGCCCAGGTGTTCGCCCAGACGATCTTGAGCTTGAAGTCCGGGTTGACGGACTGCGCGCCGAGCATGAAGGCGTTGATGCCCATCACGACTTCCGGGATCGGGAAGGAGGCGATGTAGCCGGCAACGCCCGCCTTGGAGACCTTGGCGGCGATCACGCCCTGGATGTAGCGGCCTTCATAGAAGCGCGCGTTGTAGGTGGCGACGTTCTCGGCGCTCTTGAAGCCGGTCGCGTGCTCGAACTTCACGTCCGGGAACTTCTGCGCAACCTTGATCGTCGCATCCATGAAGCCGAAGGACGTGGTGAAGACGAGCGCGCAGCCCGAGCGCGCCATGCGCTCGACGGCGCGTTCGGCATCCGGGCCTTCCGGAACGTTTTCGAGATAGGCGGTCTCGATCTTGTCGCCGAGCGCCTTTTCCAGTTCCTGGCGGCCGCGGTCGTGGCCTTCCGAATAGCCGCCGTCGGTCTTCGAGCCGACATAGATGAAGCAGATCTTCGTCTTGTCCTGGGCGCTGGCAGCAACGGAAAAGCCGAGCACGGCGGCCGACGTTGCGAGAGCGAGAATGATTTTCTTCATTTTATCCTCTGAGGTTGGAGTGATTGTTTCCCGACATCTGTTCTCGTCACCGATCCGGCACGAACGGCTTGCCGAGCGAGGCAGGCGTGTTGATCAGCGTCATACGCCGGTTGTGCGATATCAGGATTAGTACGACAACGGTGGCGGCGTAGGGAAGAGCCGACAGGAACTGGGACGGAATGCCGATACCGAACGCCTGGGCGTGGAGCTGGCTGATCGACACCGCGCCGAAGAGATAGCCGCCGAGCAGCACCCGCCACGGCCGCCACGAGGCGAAGACGACGAGCGCGAGCGCGATCCAGCCGCGCCCGGCCGACATGTTCTCCACCCATTGCGGCGTATAGACCAGCGAGAGCTGCGCGCCGGCAAGGCCCGCGCAGGCGCCGCCGAACATCACGGCGAGATAGCGCGTGCGGATGACGTGGATGCCGAGCGCATGGGCGGAGGCATGGTTGTCGCCGATGGCGCGCACCTTCAGGCCCGCCCGCGTGCGGAATAGGAACCAGTTGACGCCGGCGACGATGACGATCGACAGGTAGAAGATGATATCCTGCCGGAAGAGCAGCGGGCCGAGGAAGGGGATTTCGGCAAGGATCGGGATCTCGATCGGCTGGAGCTTGGCGCCGGACATGCCGGCATAGGGCTCGCCAATCTGGCCCGACACGCCGAGGCCGAGGATGGTGAGCGCAAGGCCGGTCGCCACCTGGTTGGCGACGAGCGTCAGCGTCAGGAAGCCGAAGAGCAGCGAGAACAGCGCGCCGCCGGCAATGCCGGCGAGGATGCCGAGATAGGGCGAGCCGGTCATCTGCGTGGCGGAGAAGGCGAGCGCCGCGCCCATCACCATCATGCCCTCGACGCCGAGGTTGAGGACGCCGGTGCGCTCCGTCACGAGTTCGCCGATGGAGGCGAGGACGAGCGGCGTCGCCGCGGTGATGACGGTGAGCAGGATCGCTTCGAGCATGCCCATTATTGCGCGCCCCCTTCGCTGGACCGGGTAAGGCGCGAGAAGACCAGCCGGATCTTGTACTGGATGAGCGTGTCGCAAGAGAGCACGAAGAAGAGCAGCAGCCCCTGGAAGACGCGCGTGACCTTGTCGGAGACGCTAAGCGTGAGTTGCACGGCCTCCCCGCCCACATAGGTGAGCGCGAGGAAGAGGCCGGCGGCGATGACGCCGAGCGGGCTGAGGCGGCCGAGGAAGGCGACGATGATCGCGGTGAAGCCGTAGCCGGGCGAGATGATCGGCTGCAGCTTGCCGATGACGCCGCTGACCTCGGAAATGCCGGCAAGCCCAGCGAGCGCGCCCGAAAGCAGGAGAGAGAACCAGATCATGCGCCTGGAGGAGAAACCGGCGAAGCGCCCTGCCCGCTCCGACTGGCCGAGCACGGTGATCTCGAAGCCTTTCAGCGTGTAGCGCATCATGATCCACAGCGCGACGGCGGCGGCGATGGCGAGCAGGAAACCGAGATTGGCCCGGCCCGACGAGAGGAGTTCCGGCAGGATCGCTTCCGGCGCGAAATCCCGCGTGATCGGGAAATTATAGGCGTCCGGGCTGCGCCAGGGGCCGCGCACCAGCCAGTCGAGGAAGAGCTGGGCGATATAGACCAGCATCAGGCTCGTCAGGATCTCGTTGGTGTTCATATGCGCCTTGAGGAAGGCGGGCACGGCGGCATAGAGCGCGCCGCCCACCATGCCGAAGATGAGCATCAGCGGCAGGACGAGCGGCGAATGCCAATCGTAAAAGACGACCGGCACGATGGAGCCGGCAATCGCCCCGGCGATGAACTGGCCTTCAGCGCCGATGTTCCAGTTGTTGGAGCGGTAGCAGATCGAAAGGCCGGCACCGATGAGGATCAGCGGCGCGGCCTTGATGGCGATCTCGTGCAGCGACCAGACGTCGAGCAAGGGTTCGACGAAGAAGCTGTAGAGCGCCGCGACCGGGTCCTTGCCGATCAGCGCGAACATGATGCCGCCGGCGATCACCGTCAGAATCAGCGCGAGGAACGGCGACAGGAAGGAGAAGAGCGTGGAGGGATTGGCCCGCTTTTCCAGTTCAATGCGCATGGGCGGCCTCCGGGCTCGTCTCGCTGCCGTGCATGCCGCCCATCAGGAGGCCGATCTTCTCACGCGTCATGTCCTGCGCCGGATAGGCATCGGAAAGCCGCCCGTCGCTGATGACGGCGATCTCGGTGGCGACCTCGAAGATCTCGTCGAGGTCCTGGCTGATGACCAGCACGGCCGACCCCGCCTTGGCAAGGTCCACCAGCGCCTGGCGGATGCGGCTCGCCGCGCCTGCATCGACGCCCCAGGTCGGCTGGTTGACGATCAGCACCGCCGGCTGGCGGTCGAGCTCGCGCCCGACGATGTATTTCTGCAGGTTGCCGCCCGAAAGCGAGCCCGCGGCCGGGTCCTCGCCGCTCTTGCGCACGTCCATCGTCTCGGAAATGCGGCGCGAAGCGATGCGCACGACCGCGTTGCGGATGATGCCGAGCATGCCGCCGGCAAGGAAGGTCTTGCGGTCGGACTGGTTGCGCGCCAGCACCAGATTGTCGGAAAGCGGCAGCGCCGGCACGGCGGCATGGCCATGGCGCTCCTCCGGCACGAAACCCGCGCCCATCAGGCGGCGCGCCGTGATGCCGAGATTGCCGGCCGCCTTGCCCCTGATGGAGACCGCGCTCGCCTCAGCGAGCGGGAACTCGCCGGAGAGCGCATCGAAGAGCTCGCCCTGCCCGTTGCCGGCAACGCCGGCGATCGCCAGCACCTCGCCGGCCCGCACCTTCAGACAGATGTCCCTGAGCGAGACTGCAAAGGGCGTGCGTGCGGCTGCGTTGAGGTGGTCCGCTTCCAGCAGCACGTCGCCCTTCACCGTCGTGCTCGCGGCGCTGACGGCGGCGACGTCGCTGCCGACCATCATGCGGGCGAGCGAAGCCGGCGTCTCCCGGCGCGGATCGCAGGCGCCCGTCACCTTGCCGTGGCGCAGCACCGTCGCGCGGTCGCAGATGCGCTGCACCTCTTCCAGCCGGTGGCTGATATAGAGCACGGAGCGCCCTTCCGCCTTCAGTTTGGCGAGGGTCTCGAACAGGCGGTCGGCCTCCTGCGGCGTCAGCACCGAGGTCGGCTCGTCGAGGATGATGAGTTCGGGGTTCTGGAGAAGCGCGCGCACGATCTCGATGCGCTGGCGCTCGCCGACGGAGAGGTCCGCGACATGGGCCTTCGGATCGAGCGGCAGGCCGTAGGCGCGCGACAGCGTCGCCGCCTCGTCCGCCACTTTGGAAAGCGAAACGCCGGGCGGCAGGGACAGTGCGATGTTCTCTGCGACCGTCAGCGCCTCGAACAGCGAAAAATGCTGGAAGACCATGCCGATGCCAAGCCGGCGGGCGGCGCCGGGGCTCGCAATTCGCACCGGCTCGCCCTTCCAGACGATCTCGCCGCTCGTCGGCGCAAGAACGCCGAACAGCATCTTCACCAGGGTGGACTTGCCGGCGCCGTTCTCGCCGAGCAGGGCATGGGTTTCACCGGGCTGGATGGCGAGGTCGATGCCGTTGCAGGCGGCAAATGACCCGAATAGTTTTGTCAGGTTGCGGACAGCCAGTAACGGACTGCCCCCGGACGCTCCCACGTCTGACACTCTGCCCCACTTTCCTGCGACTGCATCCCTCGCCCCCGTCGGGGCCATTGTCAGGGAATGAGCAATGTCGTTCCGCTTGTTCTTCTTGCTTCCAGATCCGTATGCGCGCGTCCCGCCTCGGCCAACGGATAGGTCTGGTGAATATTGATACGCACTTTGTTGGACCGTACAACATCAAAGAGCGAGTTTGCACATGCATCGAGCGCCGCGCGCGTGGCGATATAGGCAAAGAGCGTCGGCCGGGTGGCGTAGAGCGATCCCTTCTGCGAGAGCAGGCCGAGATTGAAGGCATCGACCGGACCGGACGCATTGCCGAAGCTGACGAACAGCCCGCGCGGCTTCAGGCAATCGAGAGATTTCGGGAACGTATCCCTGCCGACCGAATCGTAAACGACGTCGACGCCCGCACCGTCCGTCAGTTCCCGTACCCGTGCGGCGAAATCCTCCTTGCCGTAGTCGATGACGTGGTCGTAGCCGTTCGCCAGGGCGAGATCGACCTTGGCCTTGGAGCCGGCCGTGCCGATCACCGTCGCGCCGAGCGCCTTGGCCCATTGGCCGGCGATGAGGCCGACGCCGCCGGCCGCCGCATGGAAGAGGATCACGCTGCCGGGCACAACCTTGTAGGTCTGGAGCAGCAGATACTGCGCCGTCATGCCCTTCAGCATCATCGCCGCCGCCGTTTCGAGCGGGATGTCCTCCGGCACCTTGACGAGATGCCGTACCGCAACGTTCAGTTCGGCTGCATAGGCGCCCTCTGCCGAGGCATAGGCGACGCGGTCGCCGACGGTGAAATCCGTGACACCGTCGCCGACAGCGATAACGGTGCCTGCCCCTTCCTTGCCGGGAACGAAGGGCAGTTCCGTCTTGTAGAGACCGGTGCGGAAATAGACGTCGATGAAGTTGAGCCCGATGGCGGCCTGGCGGATCTGCACTTCCCCCGGCCCCGGCGGGCCGAGCGGCATGTCTTCGAGTTTAAGAACTTCCGCTCCACCGAGGCTGCGGACGACGATTGCCTTGGTCATATCATGCTTCCCTTTTCCTTAGCGCCGGCCGAGGTTCGGGAACACCTGCAGCACGGCACCGATGACATAGAGATAAAGTCCCGTCGCCACCACGCCCCAGACGACCCAGACCGGTATCTCCTCGAAATGCCAGAGCAGCGCGCAGCCGCTCAGAACCGACCAGAGCAGAAAGACCGCAAGATTGAGCCGTCTCAGCCTTTCCACCCGCACCGGATGCAGGAAGTTGATCGGCATGAAGGTCAGAAACACCGAGACGAAGACGACGATGGAAGCCGTCAGTTCGCTGGCATCGATCACGAAGAGCGTGAAGATCACCATGTTCCACACGACGGGAAAGCCGGAGAAGAAGTTCTCTTCGGTCTTCATGCCCATGTCGGCATAGTAGATGGCGCTCGAAACGACGATGGCGCCGGCAGCGGCAAAGGACCACGGTACGCCGATCATGCCGCTCTGGTAGAGCGCGAAGGCCGGCAGCAGCACGTAGGTCACGTAGTCGATGACGTTGTCGAGCGTGTCGCCCGACCAGTTCGGCAGCACTTCCTTGACCCGCACCTTGCGCGCGATCGGCCCGTCGATGCCGTCGACGAGGAGCGCAAGGCCGAGCCACCAGAACATGTCCACGAAGCGGTGCTCGGCGGCCGCCACGACCCCGAGGAAGGCGAGGAAAGATCCGGAGGCCGTCAGGATATGGACGGAAAAGGCACGGATTTCCGCGTAGGGCACGCGTCTGTAGTTGAAGAACTTCATTGCCTCTTGCTGTCCATCCCTTGGGGCTTTTGCTGGCCACGGTCCATCCGGGCGCCCTCTTGTGCGGTCTCAGCCGGTAATATGCATTGATTGCCTGTCATCGCCAGTGAAAATCCGCCCCGTCCCTGCGGACCGAGGGCCCTGCGCGGATTCATCCCATGGAAATTGCCTCTTTGCGGGCCTAGTTTTGGCCGATAGAAGCTTCGCAAAGCTGTGGGTAACGCGCTCTGCTCCGGAGGTCCGAGATGAGACAGTTCGATATCGCCGTCGTCGGTGCCGGCCTTGCCGGAAACCTTGCCGCGCTCGCCCTTGCCGACTCGGGGCGCAGCGTCGCGCTGATCGCCCCGCCGGCTCGTGCAGCGGACGGGCGGACGACCGCCCTCATGGACCAGTCCATCGCCTTCCTGAAGACGCTCGGCCTCTGGGACGCCGTCGCGCCGCACGCCGCCGGGCTCGAGACGATGCAGATCGTCGACGGCACCACCCGGCTGCTGCGTGCTCCGCCCGTCGCCTTCCGCGCCGGCGAGGTCGGCCTTGCGGCCTTCGGCTACAACATCCCCAACGCACCATTCCTCGACGTGCTCGACGCCCGCATTGCCGCTGACAAGGGCATTGTCCGGCTGGAAAGCGGCGTGACGGCCGCGACGGCCTTCGAGGCCGGCGTGGAACTGACCCTCGATAGTGGCGAACGCTTGACGACGGGCCTCGTCGTCGGCGCGGACGGGCGCAAATCCCGTATCCGCGAGAGCGCCGGCATCGGCGTGCGCACCTGGTCCTATCCGCAATCCGCCCTCGTCCTCAACTTCTCGCACGAGCGCCCGCACGGCAATGTCTCGACGGAGTTCCACACCGAGAGCGGTCCCTTCACGCAGGTTCCCCTGCCCGGCGGCCGGCGCTCCAGTCTCGTCTGGGTGCTGCCGCCGAAGGAAGCGGCGCGGCTTCGCGATCTTCCGGCGGAAGACCTCGGCCGCGCGGTAGAGGAACGCATGCAGTCCATGCTCGGCAAGGTCGTCGTCGAAGGCGGCGCGCAGAGTTTTCCGCTGTCCGGCATGACGGCCGACCGCTTCGGCAAGGGCCGCTTCGTGCTCGTCGGCGAAGCGGCGCACGCCTTCCCGCCCATCGGCGCGCAGGGCCTCAATCTCAGCCTTCGCGACATCATGGCGCTAAGCGATCTCTTCAGGAACGACGCACAGGACGAAACGCTCGGCGAGCGCTTCGACCGCCGGCGCCAGGCGGATGTGCGCTCACGCACTCTCAGCGTCGACCTTCTCAACCGCTCGCTGCTTTCCGATTTCCTGCCCGTGCAGTTCCTGCGCTCGGCGGGCCTGCACCTTCTCTCGGCGCTCGGACCGCTGCGCACCGTCGTCATGCGCGAGGGCATCGAACCGCTCGGCTCGCTGAAGGCCTTCCGCGAGGGCCTACGGGAACGGATCGCCCGCAAGCGCGCCTGACTTGATGAGGTAGAGCAGGATCGTCACCGTCGCGACGGAGAGCACCGTCGTGATGAGGATGGTCGCCGAGGCGCGCTCCTGCCAGACGCCGTATTGCTGGCCGATGACGAAGACGTTCGTCGCCGTCGGCAAGGCGGCGAGCAGCATGGCCGTGAACACCCAGACCGGATCGAAATTCCCCGCAAGGCCGAGCACGAGATACATGACGAGCGGCAGGAGCAGCAGCTTCGCGGGCACGATATAGCCGATCTCGACGGGCACGCGCTTCATGGGCCGCAGCGCCAGCGTGACGCCCATGGCGAAAAGCGCGCAGGGAGCTGCCGCCTGCGCGAGGTAATCGATCAGCCTTTGCAGCGCGAGCGGCGGCTCGAAGCCCGCGAAGGCCGCGGCAAAGCCGGCCGCCGTCGCAACGATGAAGGGATGGGTGACGATCTTCCAGAGCACGCCGGCGGCGATCTGCAGCGGCGGCTGCTTCTCGCCGCCGCCGAGCGCCATCAGCGCGGGCGCGACCATGAAATGCAGCATGTTCTCGAAGCAGAAGACGAGCGCGACCGGCACGGCCGCCGGCTCCCCGAAGGCGAGCAGCGCAAGGCCCGGCCCCATATAGCCGATATTGCCGTAGGCGGCCGCCAGTCCCTGCATGGTCGCCTCCCCGATGCTCGCCCGCCGCAGCCAGAGGCCGGCGGCGAAGATCAGGGCGAAGACGGAATAGGTGGCGCCGATATCGGCCAGGATGAAATCGACGCGCGTCAACTGCTCGATGGGCGTCTTTGCGACCAGCTTGAAGAACAGCGCCGGCAGCGCGATGTAGATGATGAACGTGTTGAGCCAGCCAAGGGCTTCCACCGGCTGGCGGGTGAGCTTCGCCACCACGTAGCCGAGGAAAATCATGCCGAAAAACGGCAGGACCAGTCCGATAATGTCAGCCATGGGCCGGATACCACTTTCAGATCGCGAAGAAGAGTTCCGGCACTAGCCGATTTGCGAGAGAATGGGAAACGTTTGCTGGAACCAGATGGCGACCGCGCTGATATAGCCGAAGATGAAGGCAAGACCGGTGAGGATGAGCAGCACTCCCATCACCTTCTCCACCTTGCCGAGATGGCGGCGGAAGCGCGCGAGGAAACGCATGAAGGCGCCGGAAAAGCCTGCGGCGATCCAGAACGGCACGGCAAGTCCGAGCGAATAGACCGCAAGCAGCGCCGCGCCGTCGCCGACCGTCTCGCGCGCCGCGGCGACGCCGAGGATCGCGCCCAGCACCGGCCCGATGCAGGGCGTCCAGCCGAAGGCGAAGGCAAGGCCCATCAGGTAGGCGCCGGAGGCCGTCGCCGGCTTGCCACCGCCTTGGAACCGCGCCTCGCGGGCGAAGAGCCCGATGCGCAGCAGTCCTAGAAAATGCAGCCCCATCAGGATGATGATGACACCGCCGACCTGAGCAAGGAGATCGAGATGCCGGCGCAACGCCATGCCGATAGTCGAGGCGCCCGCGCCGAGCGCGACGAAGACGGTGGCGAAGCCGAGCGTGAAGAAGAAGGCCGCCAACAGCACCGCCCCGCGCGTATCGCGCCGCACCGCCACCGCCTCGCCGCCGCGGAACTGCTCCACCGAAATGCCGGCCATGTAGCAGAGATAAGGCGGCACCAACGGCAGCACGCAAGGCGAAAGAAACGACAGTGCTCCGGCCAGAAGCGCACTCAAAAGGGAGATATCGGCAATAGACAAAGGCGGCTCCGCGAGGATCGAAGGCAAACCCGGCTGCACCGGACCGCGGTTCGGCTCTCTGATACAAGCCCCGCCCCGGCCCTGCCAATCACCTTTTGGAGAACGCGGCGAAATGTCATGCGGGAGGAAGGGTGGTGAGCGCGCAGGGATTCGAACCCTGGACCTACTGATTAAAAGTCAGTTGCTCTACCGGCTGAGCTACGCGCTCCCGCGCGAGACGTGGCGCCTCGCGGAAGTGCGCGGAACATATGCAGGAGGTTCTGCCGGGTCAACCCGGAAAATGCGTCGAAAAACAGCTTTCGCTGCCGCCTCGCGCTTTGCTCAATAGACCTGATATTTCAGCAGTCCCAGCGACCAGTTGACGCTTCGGTTCTCCACGTCGCGCGTCCAGGTCTCTTTCAGCATGCCGGCGATGGTGGTGCGGGCGTCGAGGTCCTTGGTGAGGCCATAGGCGCTGGGGGCGACGTTGGTGACGTCGACGTCGTCGGCGATGACGATGGCGACAAGCACGTTTTCACTCGGCCCGTCCGCCTCGAAATCGAAGCCGTAATAGTCGTCGGGGATGGTGAGCGGGACGCCGGCCGTGAGCGGCGTGATCTTCTGCGCCGCCTCGTTAGTTCGCATCCGCCGAGCCGACCGGATCGGTATGGCCGACGAGCTTGATCGTCGCGGGCTTGACGGTCTTGAGGCTTCCGGCGAGATCCTTCGCCGCCTCCTCGCCCTCGGGCGTGAAATCCGCCGTGCCGAAGACGTAGCGAACCGGCGTCGATTTCTTCTTGATCGTCACGCCGCGGAAGGAGACCTTGCAGCCGCCGCGCATGGAAAGCTGGACCGGGCGGGCGCGGCAAGGCGCATCTCGCTCGCCGGCCTGTCGAGGCGCAGGATGTATTGCTCGTCGGGCGCCATCCAGTCCGGCGTCAACGTCTCGTTCGAGCCGTCCTCGAGCGC
>CBIMFD010000029.1:0-19415 GCA_966243085.1 uncultured Shinella sp. | reverse complement strand
CCGGCGGCTTCATCCCCCTCTTCATGACGATGGGCCGGCTCTCCTCGTCTTCCGGCTATTGCGCCGTCATCCGCGACATCACCCAATGGAAGCGCACCGAGGAAGAACTGCGCAACGCCAAGCGCGCCGCCGAGACGGCGAACGCCCACAAGAGCGATTTCCTCGCCCGCGTCAGCCACGAGATCCGCACGCCGCTCAATGCCATCATCGGCTTTTCCGACATGATGGCGACGGAGCGCTTCGGGCCGATCGGCCATCCGCGCTATATCGAATATGCCAACGACATCGGCCGGTCCGGCCGGCACGTCCTCGACATCGTCAACGACCTCCTCGACATTTCCAAGATCGAGGCGGGCGAGATGGAACTGGAGTTCACGGCGGTCGGGCTCAACGAGACGATCTCGGAGGCCGTGTCGCTGGTGCAGCCGCAGGCGAACGGCCAGCGCGTCATCATCCGCACCTCGCTTTCGGCAAACGTGCCGCAGATCGTCGCGGACCTGCGCTCGATCAAGCAGATCGCGCTCAACATCCTGTCGAACGCCATCCGCTTCACGCCGGCCGGCGGACAGATCGTCGTCTCTACCGCCTACGAGGCGAACGGCAGCGTGGTGCTGCGTATCCGCGACACCGGCGTCGGCATGACGCGCAGCGAGCTGGAGCAGGCGATGAAGCCCTTCCGGCAGGTGACGACGGGCGCGCGCAAGCGCGGCGACGGCACCGGGCTCGGCCTGCCGCTAACCAAGGCGATGGTCGATGCCAACAGGGCGAACTTCGCCATCACTTCCACGCCCAACGAGGGCACGCTGGTGGAAGTCGTCTTCCCCTCCCCGCGGGTGCTTGCGGACTGAGACGGCAGGATTGCGGGCAAAAAAGAGGGCGGCATGAGCCGCCCCGATAGTTTGAATGCTGTCCAACAAAAGCGTGGGTGAACGGCTTCATGCCATCGGGGCCGGAGGAACCGGAACGCCCGTCATCGGGCGCGCTCAAGTTGGCACGACCTTGCGCCATCCCGGCTTAACGAATCCTTACCTGGCCTGTTCCGACACAGGGTCCGCATTCACAACTTCGCAAACTTGGTTAACGCAGGGTGGTCATCCGTTAACGCTCACGTCCTCAGCACGGCGAGGTCGGCAAAGAGCGCCAATGCCTCGGGGTTGGCGAGCGCCTCCTTGTTCTTCACCGGCCTGCCATGCACCACCTCGCGCACGGCAAGCTCGACGATCTTGCCGGACTTGGTGCGCGGAATGTCGGCGACCGCGACGATCTTCGCCGGCACATGGCGCGGCGACGCGCCGGTGCGGATCTTCGTCCTGATCTTCTTCTCCAGCGCCTCATCCAGCGTAACGCCGGGGGCAAGGCGCACGAAGAGCACGACGCGCACGTCGTCGTCGAAGTCCTGGCCGATGCAGAGGGCCTCGGCGACCTCCTCCATCTGTTCGACCTGATTGTAGATCTCGGCCGTGCCGATGCGCACGCCACCGGGATTGAGCGTCGCGTCGGAGCGGCCGTGGATGACGATGCCGCCATGGCTGGTGCATTCGGCGAAGTCGCCGTGGCACCAGACATTGTCGAAGCGCTCGAAATAGGCGCCGCGATATTTGGCGCCGTCCGGATCGTTCCAGAACATGACCGGCATGGAGGGGAAGGCCTTCGTGCAGACGAGTTCGCCCTTCTCGCCGCGCACCGGCTGGCCGTCCTCGTCCCAGACGTCCATGGCAAGGCCGAGGCCCGGCCCCTGGATTTCGCCGCGCCAGACCGGTTTCAAGGGAATGCCGAGCACGAAGCAGGAGACGATATCCGTGCCGCCGGAAATCGAGGCGAGTTGCACGTCGGGCTTGATGCCCTCGTAGACGAATGAGAAGCCTTCCGGCGAGAGCGGCGAGCCGGTCGACGTCAACAGCCGCAGGCTGGAAAGGTCATGCGTCGTGCGCGGCGTGAAGCCGCCCTTGCGCACGGCATCGATATATTTGGCGGAAGTGCCGAACACGGCGAATTTCTCCGCTTCGGCATAATCGAACAGAACGTTGCCGTCCGGGTGGAAGGGCGAGCCGTCGAAGAGGCAGAGCGTCGCGCCCACGGCAAGGCCGGAGACCAGCCAGTTCCACATCATCCAGCCGCAGGTGGTGAAGTAGAACAGGCGGTCGCCTTCGGTAAGGCTGCAATGCAGGTTGTGTTCCTTGAGGTGCTGAAGGAGCGTGCCGCCGGCCGAATGGACGATGCACTTCGGCACGCCCGTCGTGCCGGAGGAAAAGAGGATATAAAGCGGGTGGCGGAAGGGAAGCTGCACGAAAGTGAGCGGTTCGGGGTCATAGGGCGCCGTCAGCGCCTCCAGCGTGCGCCCGTCCGGCAGCGCGGCGGCAAGCGCCTCGGCGTCCCCCGCATAGTGCACGACGAGGACAGGCACGCCGAGCTTTCCGGCAACCGCCTTCACCTTCTCGGACACGTCCTGCAGCTTGCCGGCATACCAATAGGCATCGCAGACGATGAAGAGCTTCGGCTCGATCTGGCCGAAGCGGTCGAGCACGCCCTGCTCGCCGAAATCGGGAGAACAGGAGGACCAGATGGCGCCGAGCGATGCGGCGGCGAGCATCAGGGCGATGGTCTCCGGCATGTTCGGCATCATGGCCGCCACGCGATCGCCCTCGCCGATGCCCATGGCGGCAAAGGCCTGCTGGAGCTTGGAGACCCGTGCGCGCAGCTCGTCCCAGGACCAGCGGTAGGAGACCTTGTCCTCGCCGCGGAAGACGATGGCGTCGTCCGGGCCGCTCTTCTTCAGGAGGTTTTCCGCAAAGTTCAGCCGGCCCTCGGGGAAGAAGCGGGCCTCCAGCATGCGCTCGCCGTTTTCGAGCGCCGTGCTGCCCTTCTCGCCGATGACGCCGCACTCGTTCCAGACGGCGGTCCAGAACGCGGCCCGGTCTTCTACCGACCAGGCGTGCAGCCCGTCATAGGTCTTGAAATCGCGCCCGGCCCTCGCCCCGGCGGCCGTCATGAAGAGCGCCATCGGGCTCTTTGCCAGGATTTCTGCCGAAGGTTCCCACAAGGGCATTTCTGACGTCATGCTGTCCTCCACTCCATGGCCTGATATAGCATGTTGCGCCGCGGCATAAAGCGCCGAACGCCCGATCGCGCCGTCGCCGCGCGCAATTCCGCCACGGCGGCATTTGATTTCTTTCGCCCGAGCGCCTATCCCCGTTCGACCTGAGACATGAATGCGCCCGGCAGAGGAACAGCGCCCGAATGAGCCTTTCCCGTTTCCTACGATCGAAGCACCTGTGGCGGACGGCCCTCGTCGTGCTTCTCGTTGCCGCCGGCCTGCGCATCGCCTTTCCCTTCCTCGTGCAGACGGAGACGGTGCGGCGCGGCATCGAGCAGGCGCTTGAAGACTGGACGGGCGCGGCGGTGCATGTCGGCGAGCCGGCGGAATTCTCCTTCTGGCCCTATCCGCAGGTGACGCTCGGCCGCGTCCGCTTCCTCACCACAGATGGCGAGGAACTGGCGAAGGTCGAGGCCGTTTCCGCAAGCTTCGATTTCCTGGGCGCGGTGCGCGGACAGCCCGCCTTCAGCGATTTCGAGCTGGTGCGGCCGGTGGTGCATGTCGGCTGGAAAGCGGACGGCACGCTCAACTGGCGCCACAGCGGCTGGCTGATCCAGGCGATCGACGCCACCGCCAAGGCGGCCGAAGGAGAGACGTCGGCGGACCTGCCGGACGAGCGCATCGGCACGATCGACCTGCGCGACGGGATCGTCGACATCATGCGCGCCGACGGCAACCGGCATCGGATCACCGACATCAACGGCAGCCTCACCTGGCCGGCCCTGCGGCGGCGCCTCGAGCTTTCGCTCTCCGGCGTCGTCAACGGCGAACTGACCCGCGTGACCTTCGCCTGCGACCAGCCGCTCCTTCTGCTTGCCGGCCGAAACGCGACCCTGCGCACCACCCTTGCGGCCGACCCCGCGACGTTGAACTTCGAGGGGGTCGCCAATCTCTCCGGCAATGCCTTCATTTCCGGCGCGCTGCAGCTTTCGACGCCCTCGCTCGCCCGTCTTCTCGTCTGGCAGGGGAAGGACATTCCGGCGGTCGGCAATGTCGGGCAGGTCGCGCTGGAAGCGAAGGTCGCGACCTCCGGCTATTCCGCCAAGCTGGAGAACGTCGAGCTAACGCTCGACAATGCGCAGGCGACCGGCGTCCTCGACATCGCCATGCCGCCGAAGGGCGTGCCGCAACTCGGCGGAACGCTCGCCTTCGACCGGATCGACCTGCGCGCCTTCCTGACGGCCTTCTCGCCGCTTCCCGGCACCGACCAGAACGCACCGACGATCGACACGGCCTTCATCCACCAGTTCGGCATGGACCTCAGGCTTTCCGCCAAGGCGGCCGACTTTTCCCCCTTTTCCCTGCAGAACCTCGCCGCCGGCATGCGCATCGAGAACGGCCGCGCCTCCTTCGATGTCGGCGACAGCACCTTCATGGAAGGGCGCATGACGGGGCGCATCACGCTGGCCGAACAGGGTTTGCGCGGCGGCGGCCAGTTGCAGATGTCGCTCGACAACGTGGATATCGGCGGCATCGTCAGCACGCTCGGCCTGCCCGGACCGCTTCCCACGGGCATCGGCTCCGCGGATTTCAAGCTCTCCACCGAAAGGCCGCTCTGGGCGACGACGGCCTCCGACATGTCCGGTCGCTTCCAGCTCCATATGGGCCAGGGCACACTCACCCATTTCAACCGGCAGGCCTTCGAGGAGCGGACGGCGGAGAACACCTTCTTCAACATGTCCGAAGTCGCCGACGGCTCTTTCGACTTCACGCGGGCGGAGGTGGACGCGCGGCTGAACCGCGGGCTCGCCGAACTCGTCAAGGCGGAAATCGAGGGAAGCGACAAGCTGCTCGCCCTTTCCGGCATGATCCCCTATCGCACAGGCAGCGTGGCGCTCGCTGGCCGGCTTGCCGAACGTCCCCCGGAAGGGAACGCTTCTGCCAAGCCCCCGGTCAGCTTCTTCGTCGGGGGTTCTTGGCCGGACCCGGTGATCTCGCCGATCTCGATCCTGACGGGTGACGGCGCCCGCCGGTAGGATCTACCTTCCGGCGAAGGCGGCCTGCTCGTCCCGCTGGCGCTGAAGCTCGCGACGCTTCGTCAGGACCGAGGCGATGACGACGCCGATGGCGACGAGGCCGATGAGGATGGTGCAGGCCGCGTTGATTTCCGGCGTCACGCCAAGGCGCACCTGGCTGTAGATCTTCATCGGCAGCGTGGTGGCGCCGGGGCCCGAGGTGAAGCTGGCGATGACGAGGTCGTCGAGCGAGAGCGTCAGCGCCAGCATCCAGCCCGAAAGCACCGCCGGCGCGATGACCGGCAGCGTCACCTCGAAGAAGGTTCTTACCGGCGTTGCCCCGAGATCCATCGCCGCCTCCTCGATCGACCGATCGAAGGAAAGCAGGCGCGACTGCACAACCACGGTCACGAAGCACATCGAGAAGGTGATATGCGCGAGCGTCACCGTCACGAAGCCGCGGTCGAAACCGATGGCGACGAAGAGCAGCAGCAGCGAGAGGCCGGTGATGACCTCCGGCATGACGAGCGGCGCATAGACCATGCCGGAAAAGAGCAGCCGCCCGCGGAAACGGGTGTAGCGCGTCAGCGCGAGAGCGGCCATGGTGCCGAGCACGGTGGCGACGCTCGCGGCGAGAAGCCCCACGCGGATCGTCACCCAGGCGGCATCCATCAGGCCCTGGTTATGGAAGAGCGAGACGTACCATTTCGTCGAGAACCCTGCCCAGACCGTGACGAGCT
Organism: uncultured Shinella sp.; assembly: GCA_966243085.1. Taxonomy (GTDB): domain Bacteria; phylum Pseudomonadota; class Alphaproteobacteria; order Rhizobiales; family Rhizobiaceae; genus Shinella. The sequence continues at coordinate 13,626 of CBIMFD010000029.1, read as the reverse complement.
TGGACTCGTTGAAGGAAAAGATCACGAGAAGGACGATCGGCAGGTAGAGGAAGGTGAAGCCGAGGACGACCGAGACGATGTTGAAACGGGACCAACTGTTCATGGGCTTACCTCCCCTGCTCTTCGGCCTTGGCCTGCGCGTTCTGGAAGAACACGATGGGCACGACCAGGATGAGGAGCAGGATGGTGGCGACGGCGGCCGAGACCGGCCAGTCGCGGTTGGAGTTGAATTCGGTCCATAGCGTCTTGCCGATCATCAGCGTCTGCGACCCGCCGAGCAGGTCCGGAATGACGAATTCACCCACCGCCGGGATAAAGACGAGCATGCAGCCCGCCACGATGCCCGGAATGGAAAGCGGGAACGTCACCTTCCAGAAGGCGGTGATCTGCGGGCAGCCGAGGTCCTGCGCCGCCTCGATCAGCGTGTTGTCCATCTTTTCCAGCGCCGAATAGAGCGGAAGCACCATGAAGGGCAGATACGAATAGACGATGCCGATATAGATCGCCCAGTTGGTGTTCATGATGATCAGCGGCTCGTCGATGACGCCGATGCCGATGAGGAACTGGTTGAGCAGCCCTTCGGGTTTCAGGATGGCGATCCAGGCATAGACGCGGATGAGGAAGCTCGTCCAGAACGGCAGGATGACGAGCATCAGCAGCGTCGGGCGCAGCGAGCGGGGCGCCTGTGCCATGCCGTAGGCGATCGGATAGCCGATCAGCAGCGTGACGAATGTCGAGACCGCCGCGATCCATACGCTCGATATGTAAGCGTTGAAATAAAGCGCATCCTCGGTCAGCCAGATGAAATTGTCGAAATGGAATTGCCCGATCTTCTCCCACAGGCCGGAAAGGCCGTCCGAGAGCGCAAAGACCGGCACATAGGGCGGCTGGGCGATGGCCGTCGTCGAGAGCGAGATACGGAAGACGATGAAGAAGGGGACGAGGAAGAAGAACAGCAGCCAGGCATAGGGGACGATGATGACAAGGCGGCTGAAGATGGCGGAGCCGAGCTTGTTCATGCGCTCAATCCTTCAACACGACGCCGGCGGTCTCGCCGAAGGAGACCCAGACCTTCTCGTCGTAAGCCACCGGGTCCTCCACCTCGCGCTGGGCGTTGAGCATGGAGGCCTTGACCACCTTTCCGCTGTCGAGCTTGACGTGGAACACGGTCATGTCGCCGAGATAGCCGATGTCCCAGATCTCGCCCTGCGCGGCGTTGACGGAAGCGTCCGCGGGGGCGGCGCGCGTCACCTTCAACTTTTCCGGGCGGATGGCGAAGCCCGCGGTGCTGCCTGCCGCGGGCGCATTGGCCGCGGCCGTGCGGATGGTGAAGCCCTCGCCCGTGGCAAGCTCGATGCGGCCGTTGCCGCTCGCCGAGACCTTGCCGTCGAGAATGTTGACGTCGCCGATGAAGTCCGCGACGAAGCGGGAATTCGGCGCCTCGTAGATTTCAGCCGGCGTCGCGACCTGGATGACCTTGCCATGGCTCATGACCGCGATGCGGTCGGCCATGGTCATAGCCTCCTCCTGGTCGTGGGTGACGACGACGAAGGTGAGGCCGAGTTCCTGTTGCAGGTCCATCAGCTCGAACTGGGTTTCCTCGCGCAGCTTCTTGTCGAGCGCGCCGAGCGGTTCGTCGAGCAGCAGCACCTTGGGGCGCTTGGCGAGCGAGCGGGCGAGCGCCACGCGCTGGCGCTGGCCGCCGGAAAGCTGGTGTGGCTTGCGCTTGGCGAACTGCTCCAGCTTGACGAGCTTGAGCATCTGTGTGACGCGCGCGGCGATCTCGCCCTTCGGCATGCCGTCCTGGCGAAGGCCGAAGCCGATATTGCTCTCCACCGTCATATGCGGGAAGAGCGCGTAGGACTGGAACATCATGTTGACCGGCCGCTTGTAGGGCGGGATGCCGGCAATGTCCTGGCCGTCGAGGATGATCTCGCCGGAGGTCGGCCGCTCGAAGCCGGCCAGCATGCGCAGGAGCGTGGACTTGCCGCAGCCGGACGCGCCGAGCAGCGCGAAGAATTCGCGGTGGTAGATGTCGAGGGTGAGATCGTCGACGGCAGTAAAATCGCCGAACTTCTTCGTGACGTTGCGGAAGCTGATGAACGGTTTTGCATCCGGATCCGTCCATGGCGCGAAGGAGCGACGGATATTGCCGAGAGATTTCATTGCTTGTCCCCAAACTTTTGATCTTGGCAGTCAGTCGAAACGAAATTGCCCGGAAGGGTCTTCCGGGCAATTTCTTGGGGCGATTACTGGCCGGTCACGACCCTGGTCCAGGTCCGGGTGAACAGACGCTGCGTCTTGGCATCCAGCGTCGTGTTGGTGAAGAGCTTCTTCAGCGTCGCCTCGTCCGGATAGATCGTCGGATCGTTGATGATCTCCGGCGGCAGGAGCGCCTGCGACGCCTTGTTGCCGTTGGCGTAGTGGACGTATTCCGTCGACTTGGCGATCACTTCCGGACGCATGATGTAGTCGATGAACGCATGGGCCTCCTCGACATGCGGCGCGTCGGCGGGGATCGCCATCTGGTCGAACCACATCTGCGTGCCTTCCTTCGGAATGGAATAGCCGAGTTCGACACCGTTGTTGGCTTCTTCGGCACGGTCGCGCGCCTGGAAGATATCGCCCGACCAGCCGATGGCGATGCAGATGTCGCCGTTGGCAAGGCCGTTGATGAATTCGGAGGAGTGGAACTTGCGCACGAAGGGCCGCACCTTCAAGAGCGCCTCTTCGGCCTTGGCGATGTCGTCCGGCTCATGGCTGTCGGGGTTGAGGCCGAGATAGGCGAGCACGACCGGAATGATGTCGGTCGGCGAATCCAGCATGTTGATGCCGCAATCCTTGAGCTTTTCGGCATTGGCCGGATCGAAGAGCGCACTCCAGCTATCGATCTTGTCCGTGCCGAGGGCTTCCTTGATCTTGGCCTTGTTGTAGCCGATGCCGACCGTGCCCCACATGTAGTTGATGGAATATTCGTTGCCCGGGTCGAACGGCTGCATGCGCTCGGCCACCATGTCCCACATGTTCTTGAGGTTCGGCAGCTTGGACTTGTCGAGCTTCTGATAAACGCCCGCGGCGATCTGGCGCTGGAGGAAGGTGTTCGTCGGCACGACGACGTCGTAGCCCGTACCGCCGGCCAGCAGTTTCGTTTCCAGGATTTCGTTGGAATCGTAGACGTCGTAGACGACCTTGATGCCGGTTTCCTTGGTGAAATCGTCGATGATCGAACTGTCGATATAGTCCGACCAGTTGTAAACGTTCACCACTTTTTCCTGCGCGAAGGCCGCGCCGGCACCCAGCAATGCACAAAAGGCGGCAGTCGCCAAAAGAGTACGTTTTATCATTGATTTATCTCCCAGTTTTTTTTGCAGGCCTATACGTTGGCGTGAAGAACAGTTGCCGATTATGGAGTTTTTTCAAGAGGCGACAAGCGGCATTCGACGCAACGCAAGGTGAATTTTGATATCACATTGTTCCCATTCCTATCATATTTGAAACCCTATCCTTGCCGGAAAGCAAGCGGAAATTCACTGGAAGTCGAAAAGGCTGAGGCCGGCAACCATCTCGTCGAGCCCGAGGGGACGCGTGACCGGCGGCTCGGCCCTCGCAAGACAGCCCTGCCGCTCGCAGAGCCGACAAGCCGCTCCCACCGCCACCGCCCCTTGCCCGCGCACCGCCTCGCCGTAGACCGTCTCCTCGGCATGGGCCGCATCGCAGCCGATCAGCAGCGCGGTGCGGCGTACCCGCTCGGCAAAGGCGCCCAGCGGTCCTTCCAGCGTGCGTGAGACCGCGAGGAACGCGGCCCCGTCGGGCATCTCCACGCGGTCGACGAGGACCTGGCCCGGCTGGGAGAAGGCGGCATGGATGCCGAGCTTGGGACATCCGCCGCCGAAACGCGCCTGCGGAAAACCCTGCGCGCCGGCCCGGCGGAAGCGATTGCCGGCATTGTCCGTCTCCAGCATGAAGAAGGGCACGCCCGCCCTGCCCGGCCGCTGGAGCATGGTGAGCCGGTTCGCCGCCTGCTCGTAAGAGACGCCGAAACGTGCGCGCAGCACGTCGATATCGTAGCAGGCCCGCTGCGCGGCCGCATGGAACGCCTCGTAAGGCATCATCAGCGCATGGGCGGCATAGCGCGCCAGCTCGAAGCGGGCGATGCGCTTCGCCTCCGCCGTCGAGAAGGCGAGGCGGTCGAGCTCGGCGAAAATCTCCTCCTGGAGGGCAAGCTGCACCGTCTCCATGGCGATCTCGCGCAACTGGTCGAAGGGCGACAGCCGCTCCGACAGGAAGAGGCGCATGGAGTGCCGGTCGAAGCGGCGCCGCAGGGTCGGCATCGTGTGGACCGGCAGCAGGCGTACCACGACGCCGTGCTCCTTGCGCAGCCAGGCCTTCAGCGCGCCGGCAAGCTCGTCGGCGGGCGAGAGTGCGGCATGGAAACGCTCGGCCGCCTCGTCGATGGCGCCGAAATAGTTGGGGCGGCTCTCCAGCCTGTCGCGCACCTCGTCCATCGGCAGCAGCGTGCCGGACAGCGTCGTGGCATGGCCTTCCCGGGCGAGGAGATCGGCAAGGTCGGTGAGGCGCGCGGCCTGCTCGCGATAGGCCCGGTAGAGCTTGACGACGCCGCTCGCCACGTTCGGGGCGGCTTCGGCAATCTCCACCAGTTCGTGATCGCCCGGCAGCTCGGTGGCAAGCAACGGATCGGCGAAGACCTCGCGGAGCTGGCGCGCATGGCCGGCGTTCTCGCCCTGCAAGTCGTCGAGGTCCACCTTGTAGACGGAGGCGAGGCGCAGGAGGAGCTGCACGGTCAGCGGGCGCTGGTTGCGCTCGATGAGGTTGAGATAGGACGGCGAGATCGACAGGCCTTCCGCCATCGCCGTCTGCGTGAGGCCGAGCGCGTTGCGGATGCGCCGGACCTTCGGGCCGGCAAAGATCTTGTTCTCCGCCATCTGTCAAATCCTTTACAGAGCCTGCGCGCTCACATGTTTTACAATATTTACTTTTTTACAGAGCTACTTTGTCAAACGCAAGACATCGTTACTCGATTTCATCGCTGATTTTCCAGGTATCAATCGCATTATTGTGCGCCGCGATGTAAATACTGTCACATGAAATCGGGCGACGAACGAGCCTGCCCCGATCCCGAAACGCAGCAGCGGAGGATACTATGACCGACTTTTACAATCTTGTTCCGAGCGCACCGAAGGGCCGGTTCGACGGCATCGAGCGGCCCTATACGACGGAGACCGTCGAGAAGCTGCGCGGCTCGGTCCAGATCCGCCATACGCTGGCGGAGAACGGCGCGAACCGGCTGTGGAAGCTGATCCACGAGGAAGACTTCGTCAACGCGCTCGGCGCGCTCTCGGGCAACCAGGCCATGCAGATGGTCCGCGCCGGCCTCAAGGCGATCTATCTCTCCGGCTGGCAGGTCGCCGCCGACGCCAACACGGCCTCCGCCATGTATCCCGACCAGTCGCTCTATCCGGCGAACGCCGCGCCGGAGCTTGCCAAGCGCATCAACCGCACGCTCCAGCGCGCCGACCAGATCGAGACGGCGGAAGGCAAGGGCCTTTCGGTCGACACCTGGTTCGCGCCGATCGTCGCCGACGCGGAAGCCGGCTTCGGCGGCCCGCTCAACGCCTTCGAGATCATGAAGGCCTTCATCGAGGCGGGCGCCGCCGGCGTCCATTTCGAGGACCAGCTCGCATCGGAAAAGAAGTGCGGCCATCTCGGCGGCAAGGTCCTCATCCCGACCGCCGCGCATATTCGCAACCTCGACGCCGCGCGCCTTGCCGCCGACGTCATGGGCGTTCCGACGCTGATCGTCGCCCGCACGGATGCCGAGGCCGCAAAGCTCCTCACCTCCGACATCGACGAGCGCGACCAGCCTTTCGTCGACAAGGACAGGGGCCGTACGGTCGAGGGCTTCTATCAGGTCCGGAACGGCATCGAGCCCTGCATCGCCCGCGCCATCTCCTATGCGCCGCACTGCGACCTCATCTGGATGGAGACCGGCAAGCCGGACCTCGAACAGGCGCGCAAATTCGCGGAAGCCGTGCACAAGGCCCATCCCGGCAAGCTGCTCGCCTACAATTGCTCGCCCTCGTTCAACTGGAAGAAAAACCTCGACGACGCGACGATCGCCAGGTTCCAGCGGGAACTCGGCGCGATGGGCTACAAGTTCCAGTTCATCACGCTCGCCGGCTTCCACCAGTTGAACTACGGCATGTTCGAGCTCGCCCGCGGTTACAAGGACCGCCAGATGGCCGCCTATTCCGAGCTGCAGGAGGCCGAATTCGCCGCCGAGATCAACGGCTACACCGCGACGAAGCACCAGCGCGAGGTCGGCACCGGCTATTTCGACGCCGTCTCCATGGCCATCACCGGCGGCCGGTCCTCGACCACCGCCATGCACGAATCGACCGAGCACGAGCAGTTCCGCCCGGCCGCCGAATAACCCGCCCAAGACCTTCAAGAACCCCGATCAAAAGAGGAGAAATGCCATGACAGTCCAGACCCGCGTCAAGGAACGGGCAGAGGAACAGGCCTCTGCCATGACCCCCGACCAGCAGGCCATGATCCGCATGGTCGCCAACGACCTGCACCGCCTCAACCAGTCCGTCATGAAGGCGGTGGAGGCCGGCGTCTCGGTGGAACTCGTCCGCTCCGCTCGCCACCACGGCGGAGAGGGCAACTGGGGCGACCTGCTGATCCCCGTGATCGTAACGCAGGGCCGCGGCTGAAACGATCGCACAACAGGCAGAGCTCCCAAGAAAAGGGACCGGGTGGCATTGCTGCCCGGTCCCCTTTCATCTGGAATGGCCGGCGCCGCTCGATCAGAACGATCCGGTAATCGAAATGCCGACCGATACGCCGACATCCATCGTATTGATCGGCATCGAGGGCGCATAAGGCGCAAAGCAGCAGACCTGCGTCAGCGGCAACGACCTCGGGATGGAAGGGCTTTCCCAAGCGAGTTGAACACCACACCCGCCGATCAACTTCTCCCAACCGGCGATCGCCGCGTTTGCCGCGGACGGCTTTGCGGAATTTATCGCTTTTTCGACGGCATTGGCGATGACGACGGCAATGCCGCGACTCGCCTCTGCGTAAAATATCTTTGCCGCCTCCTCAGGGGATGTGGCGGCGGAAAGGGCAGTCACAGATGCAGCAGAAAAGTTCATGCAAAGCGCTCCCATAAGAGTTGTTCAAAATCCAACAACGCTACTTTAAGCTGTATAATGCCGCCTTGCAACCTATTTTATTTAGAGGGGCGGAATACACCTCAAGCGCTGTCAGACGGAAACCCTTTTGGCACTCGTCCTGTGAAACACTGTCTTCAATGCAAAAAGGCCCGGCATCGCTGCCGGGCCTTTCTTCGATTTGGAGCCGTCTCTCAGGCCGCGCGGTGCATCGACTGTTCGTCAGCCTCCAGGCGGAACTGTTCGACCAGCATCATCAGCGTGTCGGCGTCGCCGGCGAGCTTGCGGCTGGCGGCGGTCGTCAGGTCGACCATCGAGGCGTTCTGCTGGGTCATCTGGTCCATCTGGTTGACGGAGCCGTTGACTTCCTGGAGCGCTGCCGCCTGGTCGCGGCTTGCCGTCGCCATCATGTCCACATGCTGGCTGACGGTGACGATCTGCTGGCTGATGGAGGCAAGCACCGCGCCGGTCTCCTGCACGAGATGCGACCCGGCGCTGACCTCGCTCGTCGATTTCTCGATGAGGCCCTTGATCTCGCGGGCGGCGCTCGCCGACCGCTGGGCAAGCTCGCGCACTTCCTGCGCGACGACGGCGAAGCCCTTGCCGGCCTCGCCCGCGCGGGCGGCCTCGATGCCGGCGTTGAGCGCGAGCAGGTTGGTCTGGAAGGCGATGTCGTCGATCACCTCGATGATCTGCTCGATCTGACGCGAGGCGCCCTCGATGCGGCCCATGGCGGCGATCGCGTTGTTGACCACGTCGGCGGAGCTGTCGGCGCTGCGCTTGGTCGTGCCGACGACGAGGTTCGCCTCATGTGCGCGCTCGGCGGAAGAGCGCACGGTCGCGGTGATCTCTTCGACCGCGGCGGCGGTTTCCTCAAGCGAAGAGGCCTGCGACTCGGTGCGCTTGGAAAGCGCATCGGCCGATTGCAGCATCTCCGAGCCGCTGCGCTGGATCGACAGCGCATTGGTGCGGATCTGGCCCATCGTATCCTGAAGGCGCACGAGCGAGACGTTGAAGTCCTGGCGGAGCTGTTCGAGACGGCCGGTGAAGGGCGTCTCGATCTGGCGCGAGAGATCCCCCTGCGCAAGACGGCCGAGGCCGGCGGCGAGCGCATCGACGGCGAAGTCGATCTGCTGGTCGAGGCTTTGCTTTTCCGCGTCGTTGCGGGCGCGTTCGGCTTCGGCGGCGGCGCGCTGCTGCTCGCTTTCCGCCTCGATGCGGATCTTCGACAGGGCGTTCTCCTTGAAGACACCGAGCGCCCGGGCCATGTCGCCGATCTCGTCGGCGCGGCCTTCACCGGAAATGCCGGTGTCGAGGAAACCGTCTGCAAGGCGGCGCATGGCGCCGGTGATCTGGCCGATCGGCCCCTTCAGCGTCAGCACCAGCGCGATGCCGGCGAGGATGGCGATGGCGGCGCCGGCGACGGTGGCGAAGACGGAGACCGTGTTCGCCTTCTCGCGCTCGGTGCCGGCGCTCGTCTTCTGCTCTTCGGCGAACTGGCTGAGAAGGTTCCAGATCGTGTCGATCGACTGGCCGGCGGCCTCGAAATCGGCGGCGCGCTGGGTGCTGATCTCGACCAGCGAGGCGCTGTCGGCCTCGATCCGCTCGAGCATCGGCTTCAGCGTCTCGTCGAGCCGGTCGAAGAACGGCAGGCCGCTGGCGCTGCCGCGCAGGCCGTTCATGTCGATGCCCAGCATGGAGACGTAGCCGAGCAGCTTGGTGCGGTTTTCCGCCGAGGTCTGGCCGAGGAAGCGCGCGGAAGCGACCTTGATCTCGTCGATCGAGGAAACCAGCTTGCGCGTGGAGCCGAGGATCGCCTCGGACTTGATGATGGGCGCATCGAGTTCGCTGAAGATGCGGGTGGCTTCGCGCATCTTCTGGCTGGCCGCCGTCTGGAGCTGGATGGCGACCTGGCGGAAGCGGTTCACGCGGCGCGCGATTTCCGGAACGGTGACGGCCGCCGGATCCGACGAGGAGATCAGGCCGCCCATTTCGTCGATCGTGTTGCGGATCGTGACGGAGATGACTTTCTGCGCCTTCGGCAGGGCCGACGCGATCGAGCGCTCCGTCTTGGAAACGAGGGGGTAGCGCTCCTTGGCGACCTTCAACTGGTCGTCGGGCGTCGCACCGCGGCTGAAGTCGGAGAGGAAGCCGGTAAAGAACTTGCTGGCATTGTTGAGGCGCTCGGCCTCGCGCAGCATGCTCTTGGCGGCGTTCTCGTTCTGCCGCACCTCGCGCTGGAGCTTCGTCGCCTCGTCGAGGATCTTGACCTGCTCGGCGCCGAGAGCCGTCAGCGTCTTGCCCATCGCCTCATGCAGGCCGGTCTCGTTGACGTAGAGCGACCAGAGCCCGTCCATGCGGGCCTCGATGCCCTTGGTCTGGGCCTGGGCGTCCATCAGCTTGGACTTGTCGGCCTCGGGCGCAAGGCTGTCGATCGTGGACTGGAGCACGTCGCCCTGCGCCTTCAACTGGCCATGCACGGCATCGCGGCTTTCCTCGCTGGTATTCTGCAGGAAGCGGTTCATGCCGGCATAGACGTCCTTGAAGCCGTTGAGCGACTGGAGGACGCTGTTGGAAATCTCCATGCGGCCCTGCAGGAGGCCGGATGCGTAAAGCCCGGTGAAGCCTACGGCGCAGATGCTGAGCACGAAGGGCAGGATGAACACCAGAACCTTGGTCTGGATCTTGAAGCGCGCGAGAATCCTGTCGATGAACATGGTGGACTATCCGTTGTCGGCGCTCTCCACCCCTGCCCATGCGGGCCTCCCCAGGATGCGGACGCCGGATTACCGACATCATGCGGCCGCAATGCCGCGTATCCGGGGGAGCAATCATTGCCGGCCGCGTCGTCAACCCTCATGGGGACGCGACATCCGGAACCCTATCGGCGGATCATGGGCGGCAATCTTTAAAATTCCATCACCGCTTAAACCGATTTATGACAATCGGGCCGCGTCAGAGAGCAAGAACGGCGAGCAGCGCGACGAGGCTCGCGGCAAGCGCGCAATTGGCGGCAAGGGCGAGGAGGCGGCGGCGGTTTTCCGCGGCGGCGGCAATGGCGATGGCGCGGGCGGGACGACGGCTTGCAGGCATGCGGCGATACTCCTTACACAATCGAAGCAACCCGGTGATCCGGTCAGCCGGCCTACATCATGTGTCTCCGCCCCGCGGCGGAAATGCCGACATTGCAGGAGCATCCGCCCCGAAGTCTTAAAGGACGGTAAAGAGGAGACCCGCGCTTTCAGGCATCCTCGCCGGCCGCATGGCCGGAGGCCCAGGCCCATTGGAAATTGTAGCCGCCGAGCCAGCCCGTCACGTCCACCGCCTCGCCGATGAAGTAGAGGCCCGGCACCGCCTTTACCGCCATGCTTCGGGAATCGAGCGCGGCCGTATCGATGCCGCCGAGCGTCACCTCCGCGGTGCGGTAGCCTTCCGAACCCGGCGGGCGGAAGCGCCAGTCGCGGAGCTTCTGCACGAGCGCATCCGCCCGCCGGCCCGAAAGCTCCGCAAGCGGCCCGTCGATGCCGAGCTCGGTGACGAGAAGCTGCGCCAGCTTCTTCGGCATATGCTCGGCAAGCGCCGTCTGCACGGCCTGCCGGCCGTTTTCCTTGCGGGCCGAGGCGATGACGGCGGCGAAGTCGACATCGGGGCGGATATGGAGCGCGATCTCCTCACCCTCGCGCCAGTAGGAGGAAATCTGAAGAATGGCGGGGCCGCTGAGGCCGCGGTGTGTGAAGAGCGCCGCCTCACGGAACTCCGTCCTGCCATGACGGGCAATGACATCGACGGAAACGCCCGGCAAGCCTTCATGGACGGCGAGCGTCGCGGGGTCGAGCGTCAGCGGCACGAGGCCGGCGCGGGTTTCCGTCACCGGCAGGCCAAACTCCTCGGCGATGCGATAGGCAAAGCCGGTTGCGCCCATCTTCGGAATCGACTTGCCGCCGGTGGCGATGACCAGCGATGCGGCCTCCACCGTGCCCTCCTCCGTGACGACGCGGAAGGCGTGGCCGTCGTGCTCGACGGAGGCGATGGGCGTCGAGAGGCGAAGCTCCGCGCCCGCGGCCTTCATTTCGGCGAGCAGCATGGCAATGATGTCCTTCGCCGAGTTGTCGCAGAAAAGCTGGCCCAGCGTTTTCTCGTGCCAGGGAATGCGGTGGCGCTCGACGAGGTCGAGGAAATCGCGCGGCGTGTAGCGGGCGAGCGCGGACTTGGCGAAATGCGGATTGGCCGAAAGGAAGTTCTTCGGCCCGGCGTGGATATTGGTGAAGTTGCAGCGCCCGCCGCCGGAAATGCGGATCTTCTCGCCGGGCGCGCGGGCATGGTCGAGGACGAGCACGCGGCGTCCGCGCTTGCCCGCCTCGATGGCGCACATCATGCCCGCCGCGCCTGCCCCGATGATGACGACGTCCCGTCGTTCCGCCACGTATCCGATCCCCGTTCTTCGCCTTCCATTCGGCCATCGGATGGGAAAGTCAACCGGCGCCCGGCGCACAAATTCCTGAAAAATCGCGTTTTCTACCCCCCGGGGGGAGCTAGCCAAGGGCCGAACTCCCGCTATGATGGCACATCGTCAACCAAACCCGGTGTGCCATGCCGTCCAAAAAGAAAGTCGTTGCCCCCACCATAGAGAAAGCCGCACGCTCCACCAAAATCCCTCCCGCCATCAGCGTGCCGCGCGGGGTAAAGACCTGGAAGGACGCCGCAGACTGGCTTCGGGCCCGCGGCATCGAAGACATCGAATGCATCACGCCCGACCTTGCCGGCGTGCCGCGCGGCAAGATGATGCCGTCGTCGAAGTTCACCTCGAACACGTCGCTCGCCCTGCCGTCTGCCCTTTATCGCCACACGATTTCGGGCGACTATCCGGAAGAGACCGGCAATTTCCGCTACGAGCCGCGTGACAGCGACCTGAAGCTGCTGCCGGACCTTTCCACGCTTTCCGTCGTGCCGTGGGAGACCGACCCGACCGCGCAGGTCATCTGCGACATCGTCGGCTCGACCGGCGAAAGCGTGCCCTACACGCCACGCAATGTCCTCAAGAACGTCGTGAAACTCTATCGCGACCGCGGCTGGAAGCCGGTCGTCGCGCCCGAAATCGAGTTCTACCTCGTCGCGATGAACGACGATCCGGACTATCCGCTGCACCCGCCGAAGGGCCGCTCCGGCCGCTCCATCCAGGGCGGACAGGGCTATTCCATCGCCGGCATCAACGAGTTCGACGAGCTGATCGACGACATCTACCACTTCTCCGAAAAGCAGGGGCTCGAGATCGACACCCTGATCCACGAGGAGGGACCGGCGCAGCTCGAGATCAACCTTCGCCACGGCGACCCGATCGAACTGGCCGACCAGGTGTTCCTGTTCAAACGCACGATCCGCGAGGCTGCGCTGAAGCACGGCATCTACGCCACGTTCATGGCGAAACCCATGCAGGGGCAGGCGGGCTCGGCCATGCATATCCACCAGTCGGTGGTGGAGATCGAGACGGGCAAGAACGTCTTCTCCAATCCGGACGGCTCGGCCTCGAAGGAATTCTTCCATTTCATCGGCGGCATGCAGGCCTATGTGCCGAAGACGCTGGTGATGATGGCGCCCTATGTGAACTCCTACCGGCGCCTGACGCCCGACATGTCGGCGCCGGTGAACAACGCCTGGGGCTACGACAACCGCACGACGGCCTTCCGCGTGCCGGTATCGGATGCCGCCGCACGCCGCATCGAGAATCGCTTGCCGGGCTCCGACGCCAATCCTTACCTTGCGCTCGCCGCCTCGCTCGGCTGCGGCCTTCTGGGCATCATGAACGGGATCGAGCCGACCGCACCGACGGAGGACACCGCCAACGAGGGATCGATCGAACTGCCGCGCGGCCTCCTGGAGGCCGTGTCGCTGCTCGAATCCGATCCGGCGCTTGCCGAGGTCCTGAGCGCGGAGTTCATCGGCCTTTATGCCGGCGTCAAGCGTGGCGAGTTCGAGACCTTCATGCAAGTGATCAGCCCCTGGGAACGCGAGTTCCTGCTGCTCAACGTCTGAGCGGGCCGGCGGTCCGGGCCGCCCATCGAGATCGGACCTGATAGCGGCCGGCGTCCCGGCGCGCCGCTGCACCCTCTTGAAGAAGAGTACGTTGAATGGCCTGGCAAAGCCCGATTTCCCCCGGCATCTCCTGGTATGAGGCGACCGTCGGCGAACGCCCCGAATATGCCCCGCTCGATGGTTCCGTCGATGCCGACGTCGCCATTGTCGGTGGCGGCTTCACCGGCCTGCAGGCCGCCTACAATCTTGCGCAAAAGGGCGTCAATGTCGTCCTCATCGAGGCGCACCGCTTCGGCGACGGCGCTTCCGGCCGCAACGGCGGCCAGCTCGGCACCGGCCAGCGCGCCGAGGCGGAAAGCCTTGAGGCCGAACTCGGCTTCGAGCGCGCCAAAGCGCTGTT
>CBIMFD010000028.1:0-19535 GCA_966243085.1 uncultured Shinella sp. | reverse complement strand
TACGCCGTCAATGACGGCTCCGTCTCCGCCCCTTCGCCGAGCGCGCGCTGCATGAATACCGTGTCCAGCCAGCGGCCGTGCTTGAAGCCGGTCGCCGCGAGGCGGCCGCTGTGTTCGAAACCGGCGGCGGTGTGGACGGCGATGGAGGCGGGGTGCGCCCCGCCGATGACGGCCACCATCTGCCGGAAACCGAGATCCGTAGAGCGTTGGATGAGTTCGGCCAGCAACGCCTTGCCGATGCCCCTGCCACGGGCTTCCGGCGCCAGATAGACGGAATCCTCGACGATCCAGCGATAGGCCGGCCGCGTGCGGAAGGCCGAGGCATAGGCATAGCCGAGAATGAGCCCCGTTTGTTCCACCGCGACGATATAGGGATAGCCCTTGCCGGTGATCGCCGAAAAGCGCGCCGCCATCTCGTCGAGGGAAGGCGGGTCGATCTCATAGCTTGCAACGCCGTTCAGCACGGATTCGCGATAGATCTCGGTGAAGGCGGCGATATCGCCCTGGGCTGCGGTGCGGATGACGAAGCTCATGGAAGCCTCTGTTCTCATGAAAATGGAATGGGGTTCGTCCCATCCCATATCCGTTTCATGCTTTCAAGCGGCCGGACGGTTCAGGCGCCGTAGACGATCAGCAGGTCCTTGGCGTCGATCTGGTCGCCGGCGCGCACCAGCACTTCCGAGATCATGCCGTCCCGTTCGGCGTGCAGCGCCGTCTCCATCTTCATCGCCTCGATGGAGAGAAGCACGTCGCCGGCCTTGACCGGCTGGCCGGCCGCGACCGAAACCGTCGAGACGACGCCCGGCATCGGCGCGCCGAGATGGGCGGCATTGCCGCCGTCCGCCTTGCGGCGCACGGCCGAGGTGGCGGCGCGGTTGCGGTCCGGCACCTTGATGAGGCGCGGCTGGCCGTTCAGCTCGAAAAACACCTTCACCATGCCCTTCTCGTCCGGCTCGCTCTTCGCCTGGTGCAGGATGACGAGGGAGACGCCCTTTTCGAGTTCCGGCTGAAGCTCTTCGCCCGGGCCGAGGCCGTAGAAATAGGCGGGCGTCGGCAGCACGCTAACCGGGCCGTACATGTCGGCAGCCATCGCATAGTCGGTGAAGACCTTGGGATACATGAGGTAGGAGGCGAATTCGAAATCGTCGACCTTGCGCTCCAGCTTGTCCTCGATGGCCTTGCGCTCGGCGTCGAGATCGGCCGGCGGCAGCAGCGAGCCCGGCACGGCGGTATAAGCTTCCTCGCCTTTCAGCGCCTTCTTCTGCAGGCCCGCCGGCCAGCCGCCCGGGGGCTGGCCGAGATCGCCGCGCAGCATGGAGACGACCGAGTCCGGGAAGGCGATGTCCTTGGCCGGATTCTCGACGTCGGCGACGGTGAGGTCCTGGGAGACCATCATCAGCGCCATGTCGCCCACCACCTTGGAGGAGGGCGTCACCTTGACGATGTCGCCGAACATCTGGTTGGCGTCCGCATAGGCCTGGGCGACGCGGTGCCACTTGGTCTCGAGGCCGAGCGAGCGGGCCTGTTCCTTGAGGTTGGTGAACTGACCGCCCGGCATTTCGTGCAGATAGACTTCCGAGGCCGGCCCCTTGAGGTCGCTCTCGAAGGCGGCATACTGGAAGCGCACGGCCTCCCAGTAGAACGAGATGCGGCGGATCCATTCGGGATCGAGGCCTGGGTCGCGCTCCGAGCCCTTCAGCGCCTCGACGATCGAGCCGAGACAGGGCTGGGACGTGTTGCCAGAAAGCGCATCCATCGCAGCATCCACCACGTCGACGCCGGATTCGACGGCGGCAAGCACCGTCGCGGCGGCGATGCCGGAAGTGTCGTGCGTGTGGAAATGGATCGGCAGGTCCGTCGCCTCGCGCAGCGCCTTGAAGAGCACGCGGGCGGCGGCGGGCTTCAGGAGGCCCGCCATGTCCTTCACCGCGATCATGTGCGCGCCGGCCCTTTCCAGTTCGGCGGCGAGGCCGGTGTAGTATTTGAGGTCGTATTTCGGGCGGGCCGAATTCAGGATGTCGCCGGTATAGCAGATCGTCGCCTCGCAGATGCGGTTCTCCTCGGCGACCGCGTCCATCGAGACGCGCATGTTGTCGACCCAGTTGAGGCAGTCGAAGACGCGGAAGACGTCGATGCCGCCCCTTGCCGCCTGGCGCACGAAATACTTCACGACATTGTCGGGATAGTTCTTGTAGCCGACGCCGTTCGCTCCGCGCAGCAGCATCTGGAGGAGAAGGTTCGGTGCGTCATCGCGGATGCGGGCAAGACGTTCCCACGGGTCTTCCGTGAGGAACCGCATGGAGACGTCGAAGGTCGCGCCGCCCCAGCATTCCAGCGAGAAGAGCTGCGGCAGCGCCCTTGCATAGGTGCTGGCGACGCGGGCGATGTCGTGCGTGCGCATGCGGGTCGCCAGCAGCGACTGGTGGCCGTCGCGCATGGTCGTGTCGGTGAGGAAGACCCGGCTTTCGCCGCGCACCCATTCGCCGAACTTCTTCGGGCCGAGCTCGTCGAGCTTCTGCTTGGTGCCGGCGGGAATATCGCCGTTGATATAGGGCACGACCGGCTTTGCCACGTCCGCCGCCGGCCTCGGACGGCCCTTGGCCTCCGGATGGCCGTTGACGGTGACGTCGGCGAGATAGGTGAGCAGCTTCGTCGCGCGGTCCTGACGCCTGACCTGCTGGAAGAGTTCCGGCGTCGTGTCGATGAAGCGGGTGGTGTAGCTGTTGTTGCGGAAGGCCTCGTGGCCGATGATTGCCTCGAGGAAGGTGAGGTTGGTGGCAACGCCCCGCACGCGGAACTCGCGCAGCGCCCGGTCCATGCGGCTGATCGCTTCCAGCGGCGTGCTGCCCGATGCGGTGACCTTCACCAGCAGCGGGTCGTAATAGCGGGTGATATAGGCGCCGGTATAGGCGGTGCCGCCGTCGAGGCGGATGCCGAAGCCCGCGGCCGAGCGATAGCCGGTGATGCGGCCATAATCCGGGATGAAGTTCTGCTCGGGGTCCTCGGTGGTGATGCGGCACTGGAGGGCATGGCCGTTGAGGCGGATATCCGCCTGTGCCGGCACGCCCGATTCCGGCGTGCCGATGGCGTAGCCGTCGAGGATGTGGATCTGCGCCTTGACGATGTCGATGCCGGTCACGACCTCGGTGACGGTGTGCTCGACCTGGATGCGCGGATTGACCTCGATGAAGTAGAACTTTCCGCTGTCGGCATCCATCAGATATTCGACCGTGCCCGCGCCGATATAATTGGTCGCCTTGGCGATCTTCAGCGAATAGGCGGCGAGTTCCTGGCGCTGCGCTTCCGACAGGTAGGGCGCGGGCGCACGCTCGACGACCTTCTGATTGCGGCGCTGGATGGAGCAGTCGCGCTCGAAGAGATGCACGACATTGCCGTGCGTGTCGCCGAGGACCTGGCTTTCGACGTGGCGCGCGCGCTCGACGAGCTTCTCGAGATAGACCTCATCCTTGCCGAAGGCGGCCTTCGCCTCGCGCTTGGCCTCCGTCACCTCGCGGACGAGGTCCTTCGGGTCGCGGATGGCACGCATGCCGCGCCCGCCGCCGCCCCAGGAGGCCTTGAGCATGACCGGATAGCCGATCTCGGCGGCAAGACGGTGGATTTCCTGTTCGTCGTCCGGCAGCGGCTCGGTGGCGGGCACGACCGGCACGCCGACGGAGATGGCGAGGTTGCGTGCGGCGACCTTGTTGCCGAGCTGGCGCATGGTGGCCGGGCGCGGGCCAATGAAGGTGATGCCGGCGGCATCGCAGGCGTCGACGAATTCCGGGCTTTCGGACAGCAGGCCGTAGCCGGGATGGATGGCGTCGGCGCCGGAGAGCTTAGCGACGCGGATCACCTCGTCTATGGAAAGATAGCTTTCGATGGGGCCGAGGTCACGGGCAAGGTGCGGGCCGCGGCCGATCTGATAGCTCTCGTCCGCCTTGAAGCGGTGCAGCGCGAGCTTGTCCTCCTCCGCCCATATCGCAACCGTTTTCAGCCCCAGTTCATTGGCCGCGCGGAACACGCGGATGGCGATTTCGGAACGGTTGGCGACAAGGATCTTGGAAATGGGCAAGTCGGACTCCTCAATGACCTGAGCGCGGGAAATGCTGCACCCGCGAAGAGAATTATTAACGGGTAATTTTCAAAGTGCAATTTTGGTTTCGCCGTCCGGGATAAGATTTGCGCCTTCAGGAGACGAGGCCGAGGCGGAAGGCGATGGCTATGGCATGGTGGCGATTGCGCGCGCCGAGCTTTTCCTGAAGCCCGTTCATGTACCAGTCGACGGTGTGGCTGGAGATGCCGAGGACCCGGCCGATGTCGGGCGAGGTCATGCCTTCGGCAAGCAGGCTGAGAGCTTCCATTTCGCGGCGCGTCAATTCCACGTCGACCACGGCGGAAAGCCGGGCGGCGGCCTCGGGATCGGCAGCGTGGATGAGCTTCCAGTAGAGGCGCCGGGCGATGCTGTCGAAAAGGCCGAGCTCGACGCCCTCCAGATCGACCGGCCTGCCGCCGAGGCTGAGGCTGCCGACAAGGCCGCGCCGGCCGTGGACCGGAAAGATATAGCCGTCCTCCAGCCCGTTCTGCCGCGCATCGACCATCATGCGCTCCATGCGCTTGCGGTGCGGGCTCGATCGAAATGCGCCGAGCGTGTCGCGCCAGCGGAAGCCGGCCTGCGCATGGCCGAGATAGCGCACGGTCGGATCGACCTGCATGTAGCGCTTGCGCAGATAGGTTTCCGGCCAGCCCTCGGGCCAGCGCCCGGCGAGAAGCAGGCCCGAAAGCGACACCACCGGTTTCGGCGCCTGCGTGAGCCAGTAATAGTCGAAGCCGCAAAGCGTCAGCAGACGCTCGAATTCGGCCGTCGTCTCTTCCCGGCCGCGCAACTCGTCGATCAGTGCAAGGAATTGCACCAGCAAGTTGATCTTCATATGCCCCGCGCTTGATCGCTTTGTTTAACCAACAGATAAAGCTGAACCCGGCCGAATCCGACCCAAGCGCCCCACTTATTTCCCCGCCTCACAATTGGCAGGATCGCATGATGAAAATCAATCGGTTTGCGCGAATGGCTGGTTGAATTCGCCAAATCACGCAAGATTTCATCCGCGTCATGAAATTTGCTTGACCCGGAAGAACTTTTGCCGCTTCCGCTGATTACTACCGCAGCGAAGGGACGAAGGTGCTCGCTGCACCGCATAACAGGTATCGCCGGAAAGGCTCCATTCTCGTGTCTTTGTATCAGGTTTATGCAAGAGCCCTCAGCTATCTCGGCATCTACAAGCTTCGTGTCGGTCTGGTCGTCACCGCCAATATCGTTCTGGCCGTGATCACCATTGCCGAGCCGGTTCTGTTCGGCCGCATCATCGATGCCATCTCCAACAAGGGAGACGTTACGCCGATGCTGCTCATGTGGGCGGGCTTCGGCCTCTTCAACACCATTGCCTACGTGCTCGTCGCCCGCGAGGCCGACCGGCTGGCGCATGGACGCCGCGCGAGCCTTCTGACGGAGGCTTTCGGACGCATCATCTCCATGCCGCTCGCCTGGCACAGCCAGCGCGGCACGTCCAATGCGCTGCATACGCTGCTGCGCGCATGCGAGACGCTGTTCAGTCTGTGGCTCGAATTCATGCGCACGCACCTCGCGACCGCCGTCGCGCTCGTCTTGCTCATCCCCACCGCGTTCGCGATGGACTACCGGCTGTCGCTGGTGCTGGTGGTGCTCGGCGCGCTTTATGTCGTCATTGGCAAGGTGGTTATGAACCGCACGCGCGAAGGCCAAGCCTCGGTGGAGAACCATTATCACACCGTCTTTTCCCATGTGTCGGACTCGATCAGCAATGTCTCGGTGGTGCACAGCTACAACCGCATCGAGGCCGAGACGCGCGAGCTCAAGCGCTTCGCCGAACGGCTGATCAGCGCCCAGTTCCCGGTGCTCGACTGGTGGGCGCTGGCAAGCGCACTCAACCGCATCGCCTCGACCATTTCCATGATGGCGATCCTCGTCATCGGCACGGTCCTCGTGCAACGGGGCGAGATCCGGGTGGGCGACGTCATCGCCTTCATCGGCTTCGCGGGTCTGCTCATCGGCCGCCTCGACCAGATGAAGGCCTTCGCCACGCAGATCTTCGAGGCGCGCGCGAAGCTCGAGGACTTCTTCACGCTCGAAGACGCGGTCAAGGACCGCGAGGAGCCGATGGATGCCGGCGAACTTGGCGAGGTCAAGGGCAAGGTCGAATACCGCAATGTCAGCTTCGACTTCGCCAATGCCACGCAGGGCGTGCGGAACGTCTCCTTCACGGCGGAAGCCGGGCAGACCGTCGCCATCGTCGGCCCGACGGGCGCCGGCAAGACGACGCTCGTCAACCTCTTGCAGCGCGTCTACGAGCCGCAGTCCGGACAGATCCTCATCGACGGCGTCGATATCTCCACAGTGACGCGCAAGTCGCTGCGCCGCTCCATCGCCACCGTCTTCCAGGATGCGGGTCTGCTCAACCGCTCGATCTCGGACAATATCCGCCTCGGCCGGGAAGGGGCGAGCGAGGAGGAGATCGTCGCGGCGGCCGAAGCCGCGGCGGCGAACGATTTCATCACCTCGCGCCAGAGCGGCTATGAGACCCATGTCGGTGAGCGCGGCAACCGTCTTTCGGGCGGCGAGCGCCAGCGCATCGCGATTGCCCGCGCCATCCTCAAGAACGCGCCGATCCTCGTGCTCGACGAGGCGACGAGCGCGCTCGACGTGGAAACGGAGGCGCGCGTGAAGGCGGCGATCGACCAGCTTCGCCGCAACCGCACCACCTTCATCATCGCGCACCGGCTTTCGACGGTTCGCGAAGCCGACCTCGTCGTCTTCATGGACCACGGCCAGATCGCCGAGATGGGCACGTTCAACGATCTCAGCCAGAGCAACGGCCGTTTCGCCGCGCTTCTGCGGGCAAGCGGCATCCTGACGGACGACGACGTGCGCAAGAGCCATACGGCCGCCTGATCGTCCTTACCGCCGCGTGCGATCCCGTTCCTTGACCGGCAGGGCCTGAAGGTCCTGCCGTTCTGCATTCTGGCTCATCACGGCGGCCTGCCAGTCGAGGTAGCGCGCATAGGCGAAGTGCAGGGCGATGCCGAGAAGGACGTAGGCGGTGCCGAAAAGCGGGTCCTTGCCCGTCACGAACAGCAGGACCTGCCCGACCATGGCGAGGATGGTGCCGAAGATGAAGATGGCGAGTGAATGGCGGCCCACCGAGACCAGCGGATGGGTAAGCGGCAAGGCCGCCCAGCGGGATAGCGTCGGCATCGTCGCGAGAAGATAGGCGCCCGCCAGCACATGGAGGAGCCGAGGCGCCGACAGGAAGGTCTTGTCGAAGCCGGTCAGCACCGCCGGCAATCCGAGGGAAAGGTCGATGCTCCACCAGGAGAAAACGACCCATAGCATCGAAATCACGAGGTAGGCGGCCGAAAGGGCGAGGAGGAGGGGATAGCGCGGAATGCCTTTCGTCCTTGCCCGCAGCATGCCGGTAAGGCCGATGACGAAGAGGAATTGCCAGGAAAGCGGGTTGAGGAACCAGTAGCCGTCGTCGAGGAAATTCGACGGAGCGATCCGCCAGATGCCGGCACAGAGCCAGAGCGTGCCGGAGACGGCAACGAGCATTGCGGCACTCCGCCGGTAGAGCCAGAGGAAAACCGGCAGCATCAGGAACAGCGCGGCATACATGGAAAGGATGTTGTTGTAGCCGAACTGATGGCCGAGCAGTACCATGCTGACGACGCCTTGCTCCGTGCGGTCGACGACCGCGCGCAGGTTGATCTCCGACAGGAGATCCTGCCGGCCGAACCACAGCGCCCCGCCCGCGAAGATGGCGAAGGTGATGACGCTCGTCATGATGTGGGCGACATAGAGCGTCAGCGCCCGGCGCAGGATGCGCAGCGTCACGGCAAGACGCTCGCCTATCCTGAAGCGCGATCCGTAGGCGAGCCCGACCGACATGCCGGAGATCAGCACGAAGGCCTCGGCCGAATCTGAGAAGCCGAAATTCTTGAACGTCAGGTGTTCCAGGTACTGGCCCGGAACGTGATTGACGAAGATCGTCAGGAGGGCAAGGGCGCGGAAGACGTCGAGGCGCGTGTCGCGTCGCCGCGGCACGGCCCCCGTCGGTCCAGTCTTGTCTGTCATGGCACTCTGATCCACATAGGTGTTCAGAGCAAATAGCCCTCGTTTGAAGATTTGATGACGGAGCCGTTCACGCTTGCCTGCCATCCGCCTCCGTCCGCGCGGTCGACGCGGATGGAGAACTTCTTTCCGTCCAGCACGAGCGTCGCGGTGTAGCCGTTCCATGCCGCCGGCAGGACCGGCTCGACGAAGAGGCGGCCGCCTTCCTTGCGGATGCCGAGGATGCCCTCGGCGGCCGCGCGGTAGAGCCAGCCGGCCGAGCCCGTGTACCAGGTCCAGCCGCCCTGCCCCGTGCGCTCGCCTTCGCCATAGACGTCGGCGGCGACCACATAGGGCTCGGTGCGGTAATGCTCGGCATCGTCCTTCGTGAGTGCGTGCCGGACAGGGTTGAGGAGGTCGATGCATGCCCATGCGTCATCGCCCCGGCCGAGGCGGGCGAGCGCCAGCACCACCCAGGTCGCGGCATGGGTATATTGCCCGCCGTTTTCGCGCACGCCCGGCGGATAGGCCTTTATGTAGCCCGGGTCCTGCGGGGTCTCGCCGAACGGCGGGGTGAACAGGCGGATGATGCCGTTCTCCCGATCGACCAGATTCGCCATCACCGCGTCCATCGCTTGGCGCGAGCGCTCCCTGTCGCCCTCGCCGGAAAGCACGCTCCAGCTCTGGGCGATGGAATCGATGCGGCATTCGCCGCTTTCGGACGAACCGAGCGGCGTGCCGTCGTCATAGTAGCCGCGGCGATAGTAGCTGCCGTCCCAGCCTTCGGTCTCCAATGCCTCCTTCAGGCGGCCGGCATGGCGTTCCCAGGCTTCGGCATGCGCATGGTCGCCGCGCTCGCGGGCGATCGGCGCAAAGCTGCGCAGCGTGCCGGCGAGGAACCAGCCGAGCCAGATGCTCGTGCCGCGGCCGTCTTCGCCGACGCGGTTCATGCCGTCGTTCCAGTCGCCGCCGAGGATGAGCGGCAGGCCGTTCTCCCCCGTCCGCTGGATCGCAAGGTCGAGCGCGCGGGCGCAATGGTCGTAAAGCGAGGCGCTCTCGGGCGAGCGCCCTGGCTTGAAGAAGGCATCGTGCTGGCCTTCGGCAAGCGGCTGGCCCTCGATGAAGGCCAGCGTCTCGTCGAGCACGGCACGGTCGCCAGTAATGCGGCAATAGCGCTCGACCGCATGGGCGAGCCAGACGACGTCGTCGGAGATCATGGTGCGAACGCCCGCGCCGGTATCCGGCAGCCACCAGTGCTGCACGTCACCTTCGACGAACTGCCGCGCGGCCGCGTTGAGGATCTGCTTTCGGGCAAGTTCCGGCCGGTGCAGGACGAAGGCGAGCGTATCCTGCAACTGGTCGCGGAAGCCGTAGGCTCCGCTTGCCTGGTAGAAGGCCGAGCGCGCCATGATGCGGCAGCCGAGCGCCTGATAGGGCAGCCAGTCGTTGACCATGCGGTCGAGCGCCGCATCCGGCGTCTTGATCTGGAGCGTGCCGGTAAAATCCTGCCAAAAGGTGCGGACCGCCGCCATGACGCCGTCGAAGTCGGCCGCGCGTGCCTTGCCGGCAAGAGTGCGGGCGCTGTCGGCATCGGCCGTGTCGCCGAGCACGAAAAGAAGCGCGCGCTTTTCGCCCGGCTCGAGTGTGATGTCGACGGCAAGCGCCGCGCAGGGATCGCCCATGTCGTCGGCAGCGCCGGAAAGCGCCTGTCCCGTGGCGAGGGCGGCCGGCAGCACGATATCGCCGGTGCGGCCGATGAATTCGCGGCGTCTGGCGGTGAAGCCCGCAAGCGGCGCATCGACGGCAAAGAAGCTGGTTCGCCCGGCAAAGTCGAGGCTGTAGGGGTTGGTCGCAAGGAGCGCGCCGCTCTCCTCGTCATGGCTCGTCAGCACGAAGGGCGCTGTTTTCGCAGGGTTGTTGCCCAGCACCCATTCGACATAGCCGTAGACGGAGAGGCTGCGTTCCGTGTCGCCGGTGTTCTTCACGACCAGCCGGGAATATTTCACCGGGTCCTCGGGATCGACCGTCTGCACGAGGTCGAGCTCGATATCGTCCTCCCAGCTCCGGAAGGCCGTATAGCCGAGGCCGTGCCAGGTCTCGAACTTCACCTGCGGTTTGCGCGAGAGGGCGGCGAACGGCGTCATCACAGTCCCGCTTTCGCGATCCTTCACGTAGAAGGCCTCGCCGGGGCGGTTGACCACCGGGTCGTTGGTCCAAGGCGTTAGCTGGAAGTCGCGCGAGTTGCGGCTCCAGGTGAAGCCGCCGCCTTCGGCCGGGACATGGAAGCCGAAATGCGCATTGGCGATAACGTTGATCCATGGATGGGGCGTCGCCCCGCCGCCGGTGAGGCGCACGGCATATTCGCGCCGGTCGACATTGAAGCCTCCGAAGCCGTTCCAGAAGGACAGCCCCTCGCCGTCGACGGCGGCGGCTTCGCCGGACGGGGCGGGAAGCTGCGGCGGTGCGGCCGCCTCTTCGTCGCTGCGAGGCGTTGCGAAGAGCGAGGCGGCGCGGGCGATCTGGTCGGCCAGCGAGCCGTTGCGGGCGTGGAAGACGGCGCGGGCCGCCGCCAGCAGCGCCTGCCAGGTGAAGACCTCCATCAGGTCGCGGCGTACGGTGAAGACGTGTTGGCGTACGCCGTCGGACTGGCCGCGCATGCGCAGGTTCTCGCACATCTGGTCGAGCGTGTGCTGCATGTCCTGGGCGTAGGAGGCGGCGCGCTCGTTGAGGATGACGAGGTCGGCGGTGACGCCCCGGTGGCGCAGATATTCCTGCGCGCGCAGCGCCTCGCGGGCGACGTCGAGGTCGATCTCGTCGTTGATGCGCAGGATGAAGATCGGGAAGTCGCCGGAGATAGCGAGCGGCCAGAGCGCCGATTGCGGAGCGAGCCCCGTCGCGATCGTGCCGGCATCGGCACGCAGATGCATGTCCGGATAGGTAAGATAGCGGCCGAGCGTCTGGAAGCTCGCCGCCTCCTGCGAGGTGACGCCGACATGGCGCATATGTACCTGCGAGCGCGTCCAGGCGTGGATCATTTCATGGTTGAAGCTGTCGGGATGGCGGTAACGGTCGATGGCCGCGTCCACCTCGGCGCGGCTCGGCGCGGCGATGGTCCAGAAGATGACCTTCACCTTCTTGCCGGCCGGAACGCGCACGACGCGGCGCAGCGCCATGATCGGGTCGAGCGTGAAGCCGTCCGTGCCGGAAAGTTGCGCGCCGGGATCGAAGGCGGCGGCGGTCGCCACCGTGCGGCCGCGGCCGATGAAGCGGCGGCGGTCCGTCTCGATCTCGGTGCGGCGCGAAGGACCGGCATTGTCGACGATGAGATGGGCGATCGCCATGTCCGGCTCGTTCGGATTGCGCTTCTGTCGCTCGGCGCGCACGACGTCGCCGCGCTTGCCGATCTCGGTGCGCACGAACATCTTCGAGAAGAGCGGGTGGGCGTTGTCGGCATCGTCCGTGGCGATGACCGGCTCCATGTAGGAGGTCACCTCGATGAAGCGGTCCTCCGCGCCGGTGTTGAGCAGCGTCAGGCGGCGGCCTTCGGCGTCGTGCTCGGTCGCGACGATGACCTCGACCTCGCTCGTCAGCGTGCCGACCGTCTTGACGAATTCCGCCTTGTCGTCGCCGAACTGGGTCTTGGTCTCCTCGCCTTCGGCGCGCTTCGGCTCGGCGGTGGCGGACCACCAGTCGCCGGTCGCCGTATCGCGCAGGAAGAGGAAGGAGCCCCAGCGGTCTTCCGTCGGATCGGGCTTCCAGCGGGTGACGGACTGGCCGTTCCAGCGAGAATAGCCGGCGCCCGTCGCCGTCAGCATCACCGAATAGTGGCCGTTCGAAAGGAACACGGCCTCGCGTTCGCGCGAGATCGGATCCTTGAAGATGCGGATTTCCGGCCGCAGGAGATCGGCCTGCGTGCTGCCGACGGTTTCCGGCTCGCGCTTGGCGTTGATGATCGGAACGTCGCGCGGCGCCTTTTCCTGCAACAGGAGTTCGGCCGCCTCGATGACGGGGTCGGCATGGAAGCGCTCGCGCAACGCACCGTTGAAGACGACGTTGGCGACGGCGGCGATCGACATGCCGTGATGGTGCGCCATGTAGTTCTTCACCACCGCGCAGGTCTTGCCCTCCGGCACGCGGGTCGGCGTGAAGTCGACGGCGTCGTGGAAGCCGTAGACGCCGAGCGCGCCGAGCTTGCGCAGGCGTTCCAGGTTTTCGAGCGATTCCTTCGGCGCATATTGCGCGGCGAGCAGCGACGCATAGGGCGCGATCACGGCATTCTGGCCGAGGCCGCGCTTGAGGCCGAGCGTCGGCACGCCGAAGTTGGTGTACTGGTAGGTGAGTTCGTGGTCGCGGGCATTGAAGGCGGCTTCCGAAATGCCCCACGGCGTGCCGAGGCGGCGGCCATGGTTCATCTGTTCCTTGACCACAAGATTGTTGGTCTGGTTGAGGATGCCGCCCTGGCGCTCCTGCATGACGAGCGGCGGCATCAGATATTCGAACATCGAGCCCGACCAGGAGACGAGCGCCCCGCGCGAGCCGACCGGCACGACCGGGCGGCCGAGCTTGTACCAGTGCTCGGTGGGAAGGTCCCCCTTGGCGATGGCGAAGAGGCTGGTGAGGCGGGCCTCCGAGGCGAGGAGGTCGTAGCAGGCTTCGTCGAGCTCGTTGGTCTCGACACGGTAGCCGATGGAGAGCAGGCGCCGCTCCTGGCGGAAGAGGAAGCCGAAATCCATCGAGAAGGCGATGTCGCGGGCGCGGTCGCGCAGCACGACGAGCCGGTCGCGAAGCTGCTCGATGCTGCCGAGGTCGAACACGCTGTCGGCTATATGGGCTTCACAGGTGGCGACAAGCGCGCCCGCCCATTTGGCAAGCTCGCCGCTCTCGGTCGACTTGATCTCGTGGTCGAGATTGACGATCAGCTTGTTGATGTCGCGCGCCAGCACGGAGAGATTGATGACACGGATGGAGGCGAATTCGTGCTCGCGCTTGACGGCGGCGAGCGCATTCTTGAAGCCGGCGATACGCTCCTCGACGAGGCGGCGCAGCGGTCGCACGGTCTTGCGGTCGTCCGGAAGCTGCTTCAGCGTTTCCGAAAGGATGGCGGCGACGTCGCCGATGCCGTCGAGACTGCCCTGGAGATGGGCGGAAGGGGCTTCCGCCCATTCGCGGCACATGGACGAGACGGCGATCAGGTGGCCGGCGAGGTTGCCGCTGTCGACCGCCGAGACATAGCGGGGTCCGAGCGTTTCCAGCGTATTGGTGCGATACCAGTTGAAGAGATGGCCGCGGTATTTCGGCATGCCGTCGATGGTGGCGATGGTCTGCTCGAGGCGGCGCACCGTCTCCTCGAAGCTGATCCAGCCGAAATCGCGCGCCGAGATGACCGAGAGCAGGTAGACGCCGATATTGGTCGGCGAGGTGCGCTCGGCCAGCACCGGTTGCGGCGTCTCCTGGAAATTGTCGGGCGGGAGGAAATGCTGCTCGGCGGTGACGAAGGTCTCGAAATAGCGCCAGGTGCGCCGGGCATACTTGCGCAGCTCCGTCGCGACATAGCCGGAGACGACGAGCTGATCCTCGGTTTCCGCCGTCTGGCTGACATACCAGGCGATCATCGGCGAAAGCATCCAGACGAGGGCGAAGGGAATGCCGATGAAGGGCAGGCCCGTGTTGGAGATGGTGGCGAGCGCTACGGAGAAGATGGCGAGCGCCGGGGCCTGCCACATGGATTTGTAATGGGCGAGGATGCCGCCGCGGGCGGCGCTGTCGGCCTGCGCGGCCGTGCGCCATTCCAGCATCAGCTTGCGGCTGACGAAGGTGCGGTAGAGCGAGCGCACGATGGCGTCGGCCATCAGCGCCGCCGAATGGGCGATGAAGACGGTGCGGAGCGCAACCTGCGCATTGGCCGCGCGGATATCGGAGAGCACCCGGTGCACATGAGCGCGCGCGACGATATCGCCCCGGCGCGGCATGATGCCGGAGATCAGCGAGAGCGTCGGGGCGACGAAAAGCAGGAAAATCAGGACGAGCTGCCAGACGAGCGCCTGACGCGGCTCCATATAGTACCAGCCCATGACGGAGGCGACGAGCCAGCCGATGGGAATGAGGCTGCGGCGCAGGTTGTCGTACATCTTCCAGCGGCCGAGCATGGGGATGCCGCTCGACGGACCGAAGAGGTAGGGCAGGAGCTGCCAGTCGCCGCGCGCCCAGCGATGCTGGCGCGAGGTCTCGACGCCGTAGCGGGTCGGAAAGTCCTCCACGAGCTCGACGTCCGTCACCAGCGCGCAACGCGAGAGCGAGCCTTCGAGAAGGTCGTGGCTGAGGACGGCGTTCTCGCCGATGCGGCCCTTGACCGCCGCCTCGAAGGCATCGACGTGGTAGAGGCCCTTGCCGGTGAACGTGCCTTCGCCGGCAAGGTCCTGGTAGACGTCCGAAACGGTGAAGACATAGGGATCGACACCGCGGTCGGCGGAGAAGATGCGCTGGAAGGTCGAGGCTTCCTTGCCGGTCGTCAGCGACGGGGTGACGCGCGGCTGGAGGATGGAATAGCCGGCGACGATATCGCCGGTCGCCTCGTCGATCACCGGACGATTGATCGGATGGTGCATCTTGCCGACGAGCTTGGTCACGGCGTCGCGCATCAGACGCGTGTCGGAATCGAGCGTCATGACGTATTTGACGTCCGCCGGCACGATGTTGGCGCCCGGCAGGAAGGTCGTGTCGCCGTCGCCGCGTAGAAGAAGGTTCAGTTCGTGCAGCTTGCCACGCTTGCGTTCCCAGCCCATCCACGCGCCTTCGGAAGGATTGTAGAGCCGGCGGCGGTGCAGGAGGAAGAAGCGGGTCCGTCCGTCATAGGCGTAGCGGGCCGAGAGCGTGGCGATCTCGCGCTTGGCGTAGTCCAGCACGTCATGGTCGGCGGGCGTCTCCTCCGCCTGGCTGTCGGCCCAGTCGCTGACGAGCGCGAAATAGATCTCGCCGCGCGGATTGGCGAGGTAGTGGACCTCGAGGTTGCGCACCAGTTCGTCGACATGGTCCCGCTTGGAGATGAGACAGGGCACGACCAGCAGCGTGCGTGCGTCCTCGGGAATGCCATCCTTGAATTCGTAGCCGACGAGGCGCGAGGGTGTGACGAAGAAGGTCACGAGCGTGTTGAAGAGTCCCGTCGCGCCCTCGGAAGCCGGCAACGCGAAGAGGATCAGCATGATCAGCCAGGCGCCGTTCGGGATGTCGAGCTGGTCGAGGAAATAGTAGACCGCGATCATCGCCAGCAGCGTCAGCACGATGTTGGGCCCGGCGACGGCCAGCCAGTCGAGCCTGCGCGTGAGGCGCACGACGCGCTGGACGATGGAGGGGCAATAGCCGATGCGTTTTTCGAGGAGCTTGCGCTTCTTGCCGACGATGAAGGCGGCGACATTGGCCTCGTAGTCCGGGTCCTCCGCGTTCGCCGCGGCGTCTTCCTCGGTCATGGCGAGCGCGGTCTCGGTGACCTCCAGCTCGCTCTTGCCGGAGCGGCGGGCGAAGCGCTCGATCGAGTTGCGGTACTTGTTGCGCGAGCCGAAATCGAGATCGCTGTAGTCGGAACGCCGGCGAAGCTCTTCATCGAGACGGCTGACGCTCTCGAACCAGACCGGCCATTCCGTGTCGTCCACCGTGCGCAGGCTCTTGATGAGCGAACTCATCGTCACATTGCCCGAGGACAGGCGATTGTTCTCCGCGACGATCAGTTCTTCAAGGTCGCTGCCGCGGCTTTCGATCTTGCGCTCCAGCCACTGGATGACCGGGCCGGAGGCCTGCAGGCCGTCACGCAGACGGTAGAGAAGCTGGATGACGAAGGTGTTGTCGGCAACGAAGCTTTCCATCGAGCGCAGATAGGCGATGCCCTTGTCGGGATCGTTGAGGCGCACCAGTTCGTCGGCCACCTCGTTGGCCTTGAAGCGCATCTTGCGCGAGCGCTCTACACGGCTCGAAATGCGTCTGAGGTTTTCCAGGAGCACGAAGCGAACGAAGGAGGGCAGGGCCCACAATTCGCCGATCTTCAGCGCATCGACCCGCTGGAAGCCCTGGACGAAGGCCGTCAGGCTCTCTTGCGAGACGCTGCTGTGGGTGTGGGCGACATAGAACCAGGCGAGCGCCAGCGTGCGCGGCATCGTCTGCCTCTCGACCGGGATGGTCGGAAGCTGGCGGTAGAAGCGGCGGGGGAAGTCCCGCCGTACCTCCTGGATCGCTTCTTCGATGACGTAGTAATTGTCGAGCAGCCATTCGGCTGCCGGCGTGATCTGGGCGCCCGCCTCGACGTCCTTGGCGGTCGCCTGGTAGACGCGGAAGATCTCCTTCTCATTCTCCTTGTGCCGCGGGCGGAACTCGAAGGGATGGAAGCCCGGCAGGCTCGCCGTCTTCTCGCGCGCAAGCGCTTCGCCGCAATCGGCCAGCTCCTCCAATGTCAGATAGGTGGCGCGGATCGAATCGTTGTAGTCGATCTGCTTGGCATCGGCATCGCGCGGAGCTTGCGGCGTGTTGTGAAGGGGCATGTTTCTGATTCTGGATCCGGCCATGTGGAGCCATCCGGCGGCGGCCTTTGCGCCGGTGGGTTTCCCGCGGGCAGGGTTCATCTTGGTGCCGCGGTCAGCCATGACGCAACGCAGCGCCCGAAAGGGGCGGATGGAACGGACATGGCTCACGCGACACGCTCATGGGCATCCTGGCCGCGTGGTGCATGAAAACGGCATTTTTTAGCCGCAAGGACAGAGACTTGCAACATGTCGGCACGGTCTGGAGGCGCAGCATGGACCCTCATCTGCGGTTTTGGTGAATCGCCGTCCGTTACCAGCAGGGTGCAAGGCGAAATACGAGCGCGAATAAACGCCGCTTTGCCGGAAAAGTTCCCGCCATGGAAAGAAAAAGGCGGCGGTTGACTCCGTTTCCTCGCCGGGCCAGTCTGCCGGCGTCAGGGTCTTCCGAGTCGAAACGGCTCGGAGGCTAAGAGGGAAGCCGGTGCGATGCTCCGATGGAGCGGCAAGGCCGGCGCTGCCCCCGCAACTGTAAACGGCGAGCTTCTGTCGCTCGATGCCACTGGTGGAAACACCGGGAAGGCGAGACGGACGCGATGACCCGCAAGCCAGGAGACCTGCCCTGACACATTCGTAACGTCCATGGGCGGGGTGTCCCAAGGGTGCGCTTGCTTTGCCGTTTTGCGGAATTCCAGCAGCGTGCGTCCGGTCATCCCCCAATTTTCGATTGGGGAAGAAATGTTTGCATTTACCGAAACCATTCCTTCCGGCACCGGCAGGCCGGAATCCGTCTTCATCTCGTGGCTGCTCTGGCAGCCGCGCGGCGCCGATCTTGCCGTCGAAGCGTTGAAGGAGGTCCAGAAGCTCGCGCGCTGCAGGAACGCCGATCCGGATATCGCCAGGCTCAAGGCGCTCTTCGCCTCGCTGGCGGGAGCGGACGGGCCGGCACACTAGGTCAAACGCATAAAGATATATTGACATAAAGATATCTTTATGTGAACTCCGGTGCAGTATCGCCTGCACCGGAGGATTTCCCATGGCCGAATCCCACCTGGACAGCCTGTTCGGTCTCGAACAGCCGCGCCGCGACGGACGCGAGATCCGTGCCGCGCTCGAAGCTGCCGCCCGCGAGCGCATCCTGGTGCTCGACGGCGCTATGGGCACCGAGATCCAGACGCTGAAGCTGGTGGAGGACGATTTCCGGGGAACGCGTTTCGGCGACTGCGCCTGCCACCAGCAGGGCAACAACGACCTCCTGACGCTGACCCAGCCGGCGGCCATCGAGGACATCCACTACCGCTACGCCCTTGCCGGCGCGGACATCCTCGAAACCAACACCTTCTCCTCCACCGCCATCGCGCAGGCCGATTACGGCATGGAGGCGATGGTCTACGAACTCAATCGCGACGGCGCGCGCCTTGCCCGCCGCGCGGGCCTGCGCGCGCAGGAGAAGGACGGCCGGCGCCGCTTCGTCGCCGGCGCGCTCGGGCCGACGAACCGTACCGCCTCCATCTCGCCCGACGTCAACAATCCCGGTTACCGGGCCGTCACCTTCGACGATCTGCGCCTCGCCTATGCCGACCAGCTTCGCGGCCTCATCGACGGCGGCGCCGACATCATCCTGATCGAGACGATCTTCGACACGCTGAACGCCAAGGCGGCGATCTTCGCCACGCGCGAGGTCTTCGAGGAAAAGGGCATCCACCTGCCCGTCATGATCTCCGGCACGATCACCGACCTTTCCGGCCGCACGCTCTCCGGCCAGACGCCGGAAGCCTTCTGGAACTCGGTGCGCCATGCCGAACCTTTCTCCATCGGCCTCAACTGCGCGCTCGGGGCGAACGCGATGCGCGCGCATCTTTCGGAAATCTCCTCCGTTGCCGACACCTTCGTCTGCGCCTATCCGAATGCCGGCCTGCCGAACGCCTTCGGCCAGTACGACGAGAGCGCGCAGGAGATGGCCGCGCAGATCGAAGGCTTCATGCGCGACGGCCTCGTCAACGTGGTCGGCGGCTGCTGCGGCTCGACGCCGGACCATATCCGCGCCATCGCCGAGGCCGCTTCCCGCCACAAGCCGCGCGAAATCCCCGACATTCCGCGCCGCATGCGGCTCTCCGGCCTCGAACCCTTCACGCTGACCGAGGCCATTCCCTTCGTGAACGTGGGCGAGCGCACCAATGTCACGGGCTCGGCGAAATTCCGCAAGCTGATCACGGCGGGCGACTATGCGGCCGCGCTGGACGTGGCGCGCGACCAGGTGGCGAACGGCGCGCAGGTCATCGACATCAACATGGACGAGGGCCTGATCGATTCCGCGAGGGCAATGACGGAGTTCCTGAACCTCGTCGCCGCCGAGCCGGATATCGCCCGCGTGCCCGTGATGATCGACAGTTCCAAATGGGAGGTGATCGAGGCGGGGCTGAAATGCGTGCAGGGCAAGCCGCTGGTCAACTCCATCTCGCTCAAGGAGGGCGAGGAAGCCTTCCTGCACCACGCCAAGCTGGTGCGCGCCTACGGCGCCGCCGTCGTCGTCATGGCCTTCGACGAAGAGGGCCAGGCGGACACGAAGGCCCGCAAGGTGGAAATCTGCGCGCGCGCCTACAAACTGCTTACCGAGGTCGCCGGGCTTGCGCCGGAGGATATCGTCTTCGACCCGAACATCTTCGCGATCGCCACCGGCATCGAGGAGCACGACAATTACGGCGTCGACTTCATCGAGGCGACCGCCGAGATCACCGCCGCCCTGCCGCATGTCCACGTTTCCGGCGGGGTCTCCAACCTCTCCTTCTCCTTCCGCGGCAACGAGCCGGTGCGCGAGGCCATGCACGCGGTCTTCCTCTATCACGCCATCCAGGCGGGCATGGACATGGGCATCGTCAATGCCGGCCAGCTCG
>CBIMFD010000027.1:0-19649 GCA_966243085.1 uncultured Shinella sp. | reverse complement strand
TCGTTCCCCTCCGGCGGAACGGACCTTTCGCTCGCCGAGGAGCCGCTGATCACCCGCATCGGCGACGCGCTCGACGCCGAGAGCGGGGCCATCGTCGTCGTCGGTCATACGGACAACATCCCCGTCGGCGCGGGAAGTCCGCTCGGCGACAATATGGCGATCTCGCTTGCCCGCGCGCGCTCGGCCGCGCAGATGCTGCAGCGCCATGTCGACGATCCCGCCCGCGTCACCTTCGAGGGGCGCGGCGCCAACGATCCGATCCTGCCGAACACGAGCGCGGAGAACCGGGCGCGCAACCGGCGCGTCGAGTTCCAGATACCGGCGGAAAAGACGCAATGAGGCCGTGGCTGCTGCTTTTCTGGCTTCTCGGACTTTCGGCCGCCCTGGCCGCGAGCTGGTTTCTGGCGCAGCAGCCTCCCGTCGACGATCCGACCCTGCGCACGCTGCTTCCGCTGGTGCCCGTCGTGCTCTGGGCGCTCGTGCCGGTGCTCTTCTCACACTTCTTCTTAAAGCGTGCCGGGCCGTCCGAAACGCCCGCGCTGCGCGATCTGCGCCGTCAGGTCGATGCCTTCCTTGCCGACCGTGGCCTCAAAGGCGCGCGCGGGCGCTATTCCGTGCCCTTCTTCCTCGTCGTCGGTCCGGCCGGCAGCGGCAAGACCTCGCTGCTCGAAGGGTCGGAAATGCGGCTCGGCATGCCGAAGACCATCGGGCCGGCGAGCTGGTGGGTCGGACCGGACGCCGTCTTCGTCGAGGCGCAGGTGTCCGAAGGGGCCGGCGAGCTCTTCCGCCTGCTGCGGGCCGTCCGGCCGAAGCTGCCGGTCAACGGCGTTCTCGTCGTCGTCAGTCCCGCCGATCTCGTGCTGGCCGACCAGCTCGAGCAGCGCATGACCGCCGAGGCCATCGCCGCCTGGTTCCGCCAGGCCGACGAGGTCCTCGACCAGACGCTGCCTGCCTATGTGCTGCTGTCGCGCACCGACCTCGTGCCCGGCTTTCAGGAAATCTTCGAGCGCATCGAGCCGACCGACCGGGCACAGCCCTGGGGCTTCGCCCTCTCGCACGGCGCCCGGCAGGCAAAGACCGCCGAGGCGCTGCACGCGGAAATCGACGCGGGCTTCGGCGATATCGTCGAGACGATGCGGCGCCGGCATATCGAGCTGCTTTCCCGCGAAGCCGACGCGATCCGCTGCGGGCATATCCACGGCTTCACCGCACAGATCGCCGCCATCCAGCGCATCGTCATGCCGGTCGTCGACGCGATGCTGCCGGCGGGCAACGGCGCGTGGCGGGGTGTCCTGCTGCGCGGCATCTTCATGACGAGCGCCCGGCAGGAAATGCTCTCTATCGATGCGCTCCTGCCGGAGCTATCACGTCGCTTCGCCATGCCGCGCAGCGGCATGCTGCCGCCCGATCTTGGCGTCGACGACGAATTGAATCACGGCTATTTCATCAGCGGGGCGGTCAAGAAGGCGATCCTGCCGGAAGCCGGTCTCGTGTTGAAGGAGCGGCAGGGGGCTTCGCATCCCGTGCTGCGCTGGCTGCCGCTTGCGGCTGCGCTTCTCGTCTGCGCGGCGAGCGGCTATGTTCTGTTCACCACCTTCGACCACGAAATCGGCTTGCGCCGGCAGGTGCAGGAGGCGATCGGCGACGCAGCGCCGCTCACCGGCCCCGTCCGGCGCGGCGACGTGCCGGACATGCTCGCCGCCCTCGAACGGCTCGACGCCGTCGACGCGATGCTGGCCGCCGAGAAGCCGGTGCCGGCCTATGCCTTCTGGCTCGACAAGCGCGAGATGCTGCGAAACGGCATTGCCGGCGCCAAACGGGCGGTCCGGGTCAATGCCCTCGTTCCCGAAGTCATTGCCTGGCTTGAGGCGGACCTCGTCGACGACGGCAACGATACGGCAGCTCTCAACGACCTGATCGCGCTTGCCGAGAAGGCCGGCGATCCCGCCTCGCCGCAGTTGAAGGCCTGGCTTGAAAGGCGCGCTCCGGTCATCGCCGGCGAAGGGCATGCGCGTTTCGTCGAGGAGGCGCTTGCCGCGGTCACCGAGGCGGGCGGCCTTGCCGTCGATCCGGCCTATGTCGAGGCGGCGCGCCGGCGCATCGCCTATCGGGAAAGCCTGACGTGAGCGTGCGGGCACGGATAAGGAAAGGGTTTCGGGTGCTGCGGCGGCCGGGCGTCATCCTGACGCTCGCCGTCCTGGTGATGGCGCTTCTCATCTGGTTCGTCGGCCCGCTGATCGCCTTCGGCGACGTGCGTCCGCTCGGTTCGGCCGCCTCGCGCCTTGCCCTTCTGCTGGTGCTCGCCCTTGTCTGGGGCGGCCTCGGCTTCTTCATGCGCACCCGGCGCAGCAGCGAGGAGGCCGCGCTGCTCGCCGCCCTGCGCAAGCAGGAGGAAGAGGCGGCCGCCCGTACCGACAGGGAGAAGGCGGCGATGGAGGCGGAGATTTCCGCCTTTCGCGAGGCCGCCGGCCGGGCGATGGCGCTCCTGCGCCGCGGTCGTGGCGATCTCTTCGTCAGCGCGCGCTATGC
Source organism: uncultured Shinella sp. (assembly GCA_966243085.1). Taxonomy (GTDB): domain Bacteria; phylum Pseudomonadota; class Alphaproteobacteria; order Rhizobiales; family Rhizobiaceae; genus Shinella. The sequence continues at coordinate 17,120 of CBIMFD010000027.1, read as the reverse complement.
GCTGCCCTGGTACATGCTGCTCGGCACGGATGGGGCGGGAAAGACCGCGCTGGTGCGCGCAAGCGGCCTTGCGTTGCCTTTCGAGGGCGACGGTGCGGTGGAGGCGCCTTCCGCCCGCTTCCATATCAGCGACCAGGCCCTCCTGATCGAATTCGCCGGCCGGCTGACCGCGAGCGAGGAGCCGCAGGCCCGCCAGCTCTGGCTCGAGGCGCTCCAGCATATCCGCGGCCTTCGCTCCCGCCAGCCGGTCAACGGCATCGTCGTCGCGGTCAGCGTCGATGAATTGCTGGCCATGTTGCCGGAGCAGGCGGCGGCCTACGCCACCGCCCTTCGCCAAAGGCTCGACGAGGCCGTGCAGCGCCTGCGCGCCAATGCGCCGGTCTATATCGTCGTCACCAAGCTCGATCGGGTCGTCGGCTTCGAGGAACTGTTCGAGGACCTGACGAGCGAGGAGCGTGCCGCCGCCTTCGGCCTGCCGATCGCGCCCGATATCGGCGGCGATGCCCGCGGGCCGTCGGAAGCGCTCGAGCGGGGCTTTGCGGGACTCACTGAACGCATCACGCAGCGCCAGTTCGTCTGCCTGCAGGAGGAGCCGGACGAACTGCGCCGCCGCCGTGCCTTCGAGTTCCCCGCGCAGTTCGCCCTCCTGCGCGAGCGTATCCAGCCCTTCGTGCAGCAGCTCGCCACGTTGCACCGCTTCGGCACCGCGACCAACCTGCGCGGTGTCTTTTTCGTTTCCTGCCGGCAGACCGGCGACAATGTCGATGCACTGGCCGGCTCGCTCGCGCCGCTCTTCGGCCGCAGCCCCGCCACGCTCTCGCTGACGCCCGATCCCGGCATGCGGCGGGTGCGCCCCTTCTTCCTTTACGGCCTCTTCCGCAAGGTCATCCTGCCCGAAGCGGATCTCGGCGGCCTGACGCGGCCGGCGCTGGTCGCCGCGCGGATGAAGGACCTTGCGATCAACGTGGCGCTCGGTGTCGCCGCCTTCGCCCTCCTCGTCTTCTGGTGGTTCGGCTTCAGCGACGGGCGGGCCTATGTCGCCGGCCTCAAGGAGCAGACGACGGCGGCGCGCGGCGAGATCGCCGAGGCCGTGCCGGGCGGCACGCTCTCCATGCGCTTCGAGCCGGTGCTGGCCGTGCTCGACCGGCTGGCGGCCATCGCAAAGGCTGAACCGCGCGGCGCCACCTTCGGCCTATACAGCCCCGCGCCCGCGCAAAGCGAGGCGCGGAAAGCCTATGACAAGGCGCTCGCCAACCTGTTCTTCCCTTTCGTCTGGCAATATCTGCGGCAGGGCCTTGCCAATCCGGCGACGCCCGCCGCGCTGCGCTTCAACCAGTTGAAGTTCTACCTGATGCTGACGGGCGAGCGCCCGCCGCGGCGCGAGACCGCCGCGCTGCTCGGCCCCGATTTTGCTGCCAACTGGATGCTCTACGATCGCAGCGAGGCCGTTGACCGCCGCCTTGCCGCGCATTTTTCCGAACTGGCATCGATCTCGTTCAAGGCCCCCGACGCGGACCCGGCGCTGGTCGAAAAGGCTCGCGCGGAAATCACCAATTACAGCCTCGCCCGGCTCGCCTACGATCTCGCGCTGACCTTGCCCGAGGTGGCGGAGATGGCGCCGTGGCGGCCGGTCGATCATATGGGGCTTTCCGGTCCCGAGGCGCTGGCGCGGGTCAGCGGCGCGAGCTTCTTCGACGGCATCGAGGGCATCTATACCAAGGCCGGCGTCGGCGTGATGATGCGCGCCTCCGGAAAGGCCGCCGATACGCTTGCCGACGATCTCTGGGTGATGGGCCGGCCGGATACGGCGCTCGACCGCGAACGCGAGGTGGGGCGCCTGCGCGACGGCCTCGCCGATCTCTACCGCGTCGCCTATATGAGCCGCTGGGACAGCCTGCTCGCTGATCTCGGCATTGCCGGCGAGACGGATGCCCGGCGCCTTGCCGATGCCGTGGCGATCGTCGCCGGCAATCCGTCACCTGCCAGGGAGCTGCTCGTCGCCGTCGCCGCCGAGGTGAACCTGCAGGACCTTTCGACAAGCGCGGCGGACGCCATCGAGACGCTTGCCGCCGAGCGGCTGTCGCAGGTCACGAAGACCGTTCGCGCGCCGCGGCGCGTCGTCAACATACCGCAGTCCGTCACCGACCATTTCAAGGCCTTCCACGACGCCGTGGTGCCCGCGGCCGAGGGCCAGCAGACCCCGCTCGACGACATGCTGGCGGCGCTTGAGCCGCTTTACCGCCAGCTCAACCATGTGGCGGCCGGCGGCGATGTCCTGGAACTCGGCGCCGAGCCGCAGACGCTGCTCGGCCAATTGACCGACCGCAACGGCAAGCTGCCGGCGAGCCTCCAGCCCTTCTTCGCCCGTATCCTCGCCCAGGCAGGCGCGGTCACCGGGGGAAGCTCGCGTGCGCGGCTGGTGGAGATCTGGAACTCCACGGTCCTGCCGCTCTGCACCGCCACGACGGTCGGCCGCTATCCCTTCGACCCCGGCAGCATCAACGACACCTCGCTCGACGACTTCTCGCGCCTCCTCGGTCCGCAGGGCGCCATCGCCGCCTTCCGAGACACCTACCTGAAGCCCTATATCGATCGCACCACCAAGCCGTGGCGCTGGAAGAGCGGCCAGCAGTTCGGCCTCGATTTTCCCGATACGGTGCTGGCGGCTTTCGAGAAGGCGGACGACATAACGACGGTCTTCTTCGCGGGCCAGGAAAAGCCGAATGTCGATTTCACCGTCGAGGTGGGCAAGCTCGACCCGACGGCGCGCGCCTTCCTCCTCGACATCGGCGGCAAGGTCGCAAGCTATACGCACGGACCGCCCGCCGGCACGCAATATCTCTGGCCGCCGGAAAACCTCGTCGCAGGCGCCGCCATGTCGATGACGCCGGAGATCGAGGGCCAGCGCAATATCCTGACGGAGCAGGGCGCCTGGGCGCTCTTCCGGCTTTTCGACCAGGGCAGGAAGATCGAGAAGGATCCGACCGACGTCGTCACCTACCAGTTCCGCATCGGCAAGCGCTCGGTCCTGATGCGGCTGACCGCGCCCGCCACGCGCAATCCCTTCGCCCGCGACGTGCTCTCGTCCTTCGTGTGCCCGGCCTTATGACGGGGTCTCGTTTCCTTGACAGGACGCGGATGTCCGTGGAACCGTCGCTGCGTGACCGTATCGAATCGGCAAGGCGGCTTTTGAGGGGGGATCGGCCAGCTCATGTCGGATGATCTGCTCGTCCATTATAATCGCGAACTCCTGAGCATCCGCCAGGCCGCAGCAGCGTTCGCTGCCGAGAACCCGCGCATCGCGGGCCGGCTGCGGCTGTCGGAGGACGCGATCGAGGATCCGCATGTCGGCCGGCTGATCGAGGCCTTCGCCTATCTCACCGCCCGCGTGCGGCAGAAGATGGACGACGATTTCCCCGAACTGACCAATGCCATGCTCGGCATCCTCTATCCGCATTTCGACCGGCCCATCCCGTCCATGTCGATCCTCCAGATGGATGCGAAGACCGAGCTTGCCGAGCCCTATCCGGTGCCGTCGGGCACGCTCGTCGACACCGAGCCGGTCGATGGCGAGCGCTGCCGCTTCTCCACTGCCTTCGACGTCACGCTGCACCCCGTCGCCGTGCGCGCGGCGACGCTGACCGGCCGCCCCATCACGGCGCCTGAAACGCCGCAGGCGCACAATGCGGCCGGGTGCCTGCGGCTGACGCTGGAAATGACCGGCGAGGACCTGACGTTTTCGAGCTACAATCCGGGGCGCCTGCGCTTCTTCCTGCGCGGCCAGCCGCAGCTCGTCTATCCGCTCTACGAACTCCTGCTCAACGACGTGGTGGCCGTCGCATTCGCCGAGGGTGCAAACGACCGCAGCCCGGCGGTGCTCGATGCCTCCGCGCTGTCACCCGGCGGCTTCGGGCCGGAGGAGAACCTGCTGCCCTATCCGCAGGCCTCGCACCCCGCCTACCGGCTGCTGACGGAATATTTCGCCTTTCCGGAAAAGTTCCTCTTCGTCGACCTCGCCTTCCCCGAGGCTGCGAAACTTGCCGGCAAGGGACGCACGATCGACGTCTTCCTTTATCTCAATCGCGCCGCGCCGACGCTGGAGCGCTCGCTGACGGCGGCGGCCTTCGCGCTCGGCTGCACGCCGATCGTCAATCTGTTCCTCCAGACGGCCGAGCCGATCAAGCTCGACCAGACCGTCACGGAATACCGCGTGGTTCCGGACAGCCGGCGGCTGCATGCGCTGGAGGTCTACGGCATCGAATCCGTCTCCACCGTGACGGCCGACGGCGACGAACGGGCGCTGTCGCCCTTCTACGGCATCGGCCATGGCGCCGATGCGGACGAGGCGCGGGGCGAGGAGAAATCGGCCGTCTGGTGGCTTTCCCATCGCCGGCCGGCCGAGGAGGAGAATCCCGGCAGCGAGGTGTTCCTCTCGCTCTCGGACCCCGGGTTCAACCCGAAGGGGCTTGCCGACGACGTGCTCTCCGTGGAAACGCTCTGCCTCAACCGCAACCGCCCGGAGCGCCTGCCTTTCGGCGGCGGCCAGCCGCAGTTGCGCATGGTCGAGCCGGTGCCGATGATGAAGGCGATGCGGCTCCTCACCGTTCCGACCGCGACGATCCGCCCGCATTACGGTCAGGGCGGACGCTGGCGGCTTATCTCGCATCTCGCGCTCAACCATCTCTCGCTCGTCTCCGATGGCGGCGTCGAGGCGCTGAAGGAAATCCTGCTGCTCTACGATTTCCGCAATTCGGCCGAAACGCGCGCGCTGATCGACGGCATCACGTCGCTCTCCTCCGAGAGCGGCACGGCGCGGGTGCGCAGCTTCGGCCAGAGCGCCTTCTGCCGCGGCGTCGACGTCACCATGACCTTCGAGGAGAGCAATTTCTCCGGCAACGGCGTGTTTCTCATGGCGAGCATAATCGAGCGCTTCCTCGGCCTCTATGCGAGCGTCAACTCATTCTCGCGGCTCACCGCCCTCGTCAGGGGGCGAAGCGGAAAGCTGAAGACATGGCCGGCACGGGCAGGCGATCGCATTCTTCTCTGATCGCGCGGGCCTTCGATGCCCCGCAGGATTTCGAGCTGTTCCAGATGGTCCGCCTTCTGGAGGCGCTGGGAGCCGGGGAGGGCCGCGACCTTGCGCTCCCGCCCGTCGACCCGGTCGGGCAGGGCGTCGATCCACGGCGCGCGGCGCTGAAGATCCGTTCGTCCGTGCCGCTCGGTTTCGCTTCGGCGGAGGTGCTTTCCGTGCGCCGGCCGCGCGGCGGCGGACCGGTGGAGATGACGCAGACCCTGGTCGGGCTTACCGGTCCTTCGGGCGTGCTGCCGCACGCTTTGAGCGAACTCGTGCAGATGAGCGTGCGCGAACGCAATTTCGCGCTGCGTGAATTCTTCGACGTCTTCAACAACCGGCTCTCCGGCCTCCTGTTCAACGCCTGGGCCAAGTACCGGCCGGTCGTCGAGCGCGAGCGGGCGGCGCGGCTCGGGACGCCGGCGATCATCGACCATGCGCTGAAGTCCGTCGTCGGTCTCGGTACGCCGGGGATGGCGAACCGCACGCAGGTGGGCGATCACACCTTCGTCTTCTTCGGCGGACTTCTCGGTCGGCAGGGGCGTTCCGCGGTCGCCATCGAGCGGGCGCTCTCCGGCGCGCTCGGCCACCGGCTGCGCGTGGAGCAGTTTACCGGCGAGTGGTATCCGATCGCCCCGTCCGACCGCACGCGGCTGCCCGATCGCGCGCAGCCGCGCGGCAGCTTCGCCCGGCTCGGCGACGATGCGGTGATCGGCGTGAAGACCTTCGACATCCAGTCCGCGGTCACGCTGCGCGTCGAGGCGCTCGATTATCCCGCCTTCCGTTCGCTGCTGCCGGACGGCAGCCGCTCGCGGCTCCTCACGGACCTGGCCGCAAGTGCGCTCGGCGCCGACAAGATGTTCAACATCCGCCTTGAGTTGAAACCGGAACAGGTGCCGAGCCTCAGGCTCGGCGGCAATCGCGAGGAACCCGGGGCGAGCCGGCTCGGCTGGAACACCTGGCTCCAGCCGGCGCGCTCGCGCGCGGCACCCGCCGCCGTGGCCTTTCGCCCGCCGCCGCATCTTTATTGAGGATCGCCCATGACCGACTGGACCCAAGGCTACGTCTCCGACATCGAATACCTGCCCGGCTTCTATGCCGAACAGGCGCCGGCCCATCTGGATGTCGCCTGCCTGTTGCGGGGCGTGGAGCCGCCGGTCGGCCCGGGCGAACCGTTCGCCTATTGCGAGCTCGGCTGCGGCGTCGGCGAAACGGCATTGACCATCGCCGCGGCCAATCCGCAGGCCAAGGTCTGGGGCTTCGACTTCAACCCGGCGCATATCGCGCGCGGCCGGGCGCTGGCGAAGGCCGGCGGCGTCGGCAACATCCGGCTGGAGGAGGCCTCCTTCGAGACGCTCGCGGGCGGCGCGGCCGGTGGTCTGCCGGTCTTCGACTACATCACCGCCCATGGCGTCTGGAGCTGGGTAAGTCCGGAAAACCGCAGTTACATGGTCGATTTCGCCGCGAAATACCTGAAACCCGGCGGCCTCTTCTACGTCACCTACAATGCCCTGCCGCGCTGGACCTCCTCCATGCCGATGCAGCGGCTCGTGCGCCTTGCCGCCTCGCTCGACAACGACCGCAGCGACCGGCGCGTCATGAAGGCGCTCGATGTCGCGCGCGCCTTCAGCGAGGCCGGCGCCGACATGATCCCGGCGGAGATGCTCGACAGGCTTGATCAGGAGCGCAGCCAGGGCACCGCCTATCTCAGCCACGAATATCTCAACGCCCACTGGGCGCCCTGCTATCAGGTTGACGTGGCAGAGGATCTCGCCGATGCCAAGCTCTCCTTCGTGGCGACGGCCAATCTCTTCGAGAACTATCCGGACCTTTCGATGACCGAGGAGCAACGCCGCCTGGTCGAGACCTTCCCGGCCGCCTATGCGGAAACGGCGCGGGACTATTTCCTTGCCCGCAGTTTCCGTCGGGACATCTATATGCGTGGGCCGCGGCCCATTCCCGCGCGCCGGCTGGACGAGCGGCTCGCAGCGCGAAAGCTCTCCCTCGTCGTTCCGCCATCCGCGGTGAAACTTTCGGTAAAGGTGCCGGTCGGCGAAGCAACGCTCAACGAAGGCTTTTACGGCCCGGCGCTTGCCGCACTCGCCGAAAGGCCTATGACGATCGGCGAGCTGCGCAGCCTGCCCGAGGCGGACGGCTCGACCGCCACGGAGCGCGAGGTGCTCGGCATGCTGATCGGCTCCCGCCAGGCGATGGCGCTGCCGAACGTTCTGGACGAGGAGGCCGTGGCTGCGGTGCGGCGCTACAATCGCGCGCATCTTGCTATCTGCGCCGAGGAGGGACGCGCCGTCTGTGCGCTCGCGGCGGTCGGGCTCGGTTCCGGCATCACGGTCCGGCTCTTCGAGATGCTGGCCTATGAGGTTCTGACCGAGGGCGTCGAGCCGGAGGCGGAAGCGGTCACGAGTGCCATCCGCGCACTCCTCGATGCGCGCGGCGACAAGCTGCGCAACGAGGGCGTTCCCGTCGAGGACGAGGCGGAGGTGCTCGCCATCATCCGCGAGAACGTCGATCTCATCCTCTCGCTCGCCCTGCCGATGTGGCGGCGGGTCGGCGCGATCTGACCGTGGCCGGCGCGCCTCTGGCCGGCGAAGTCCTGCGGGGCACTGGGCCCGTGCTGGTCTACCGCGCGGTGATCGCCGGTGAGCCTGCCGTCGTCAAGCGCCTCACCGGGACGGAAGACGCCATCGCCCGTCGGCGCTTCGAGCGGGAGCGCCGTTTTGCGCATCTCCTGCCGCATCCCTCGTTGCCGCGCCTTCTTGGCGAAGGGGAGGACTGGATCGCCTTCGAGGCTCTGGACGACAGGATTTCCGGGTTCCGTTATACAGACCCGGGGAGGGTGCGGGCGCTGCTGGCCGGACTTGCCGACGCGCTCGCCTTCATCCACGCCCGCGGCATCGTCCACCGCGACATCAAGCCGGCGCATGTGCTGTTTCGCGGCGAAAGGTCCGTCCTCGTCGATTTCGGCATTGCCGGCACGCCCGAGGATGATCTCCAGCAGACGGAACTGTCCGGCACGCCTGCCTGGATGGCGCCGGAGCAGCTTTCCGGCGGCCCGGCTTTGCCTTCGGCCGATATCTGGTCCTTTTCGGCGCTCGGCCTGTTCCTGCTGACAGGGGAAAAGCCCTATGCGGGCGAGGCGGAGACGGTGCTTCGGCTGCGAAGGGCAGGGGCGGCGCCAGCCTTCAGGATGCCCGCGATGATCGGACAGGGCGACCCGGCTCTCGCCGGCCTGCTCAAGGCCGGATTGGGCCCTGCGGCTGATCGTCCGGCCGCTTCGGATTTCGTGCGGCTATTGGGGCGCGGCTAGTCCGGCTACTTGGCTGGCTTCTCCCCGCGTGCGGGGAGAAGGTGGTTGGCAGGCCGGATAAAGGATCGCTCAGGCGATCACCAGATTGACGGCCGGGTGCAGCTTCTTCAGGTTCGGCAGCGACTTCGACTGCCACGGGATCTGCGTGCTGCCCTTGACCGTGAGGCCGATGCTCGGCTGCTTGCGCACGTCGATGGTGAACTTGGCGAGAAGGTTGATGCCCGAGCTGTTCAGGAACTCCAGCCCCGAAAGGTCGAGCGTGATGCTCTCCGGCTTGTCGTTCAGCACCTGCTGCATGAGGTCGAGGATCGGCGCATAGGCTTCCGTGCCGGAAAGGCGCATCGTGCCTTCGTAGTGGATCGTCGCTCCCTCGCTCCAGACCCGGTATTCGTTCGTCTTGATTTCCATTTTCTGCAATAAGCTCCCGGTGATGCCGCTCAGACGATGTCGAGCGCGGCGTAGGTGTCGAGGCGCAGGACGTCCGTACCCGCCGCCGGCTGGAAACGCCAGCCGAGACGGGCGCCATAGTCGCTCATTAAGGTGAGCAGGCCAAGCCCCGAACCGCTCGATTCCATGTTCTCTGCGTTCTGTTCGATCCGCTCGATCAGAAGCTCGCCCGGATCGCGCGTCGTCAGCTCGGTAAGCAGCGCCTGGAAGCGGCCCGCCGTTTCGCCGGTGATGACATTGCTGATGCGGATCTCGAAGGTGGTGCCCTCCAGCGAGGCTTCCAGCGTGATGTCCGCGCCGCGGCGGAATTTCACCGCGTTCTCCAGCAGCTCGTTGGTGAGGTAGCCGATGCTGTGGCGGGCCTCGTTGTAGTCGCCGCCCTCGGCGGCGCGCCGCAGGGCGAAGAAGTCGCCGAGGAATTCCGACGTCACGCTGCAATGCTGCCAGGCGAGGTCGAGCGGACCCTCGGCAAGACGGATGCGGTTCTTCAGCGCGCCGGCGCCGTTGGTGAGGTCCACCTGTCCGAATGTGGCTTCCATCGCGTTACCTGTGCTTCATGACGACGAGCGTGATGTCGTCGTGGATCTTCTGCGTGCCGATATGGGCCATGAGGTCGGCGATGATGCCGTTCTTGATCGCGTCGGCGTCCTTCTGGCGGTGGCGGCGGGCGCTCTCGCACAGCCGGTCGAAGCCGAAGAGCTCGCCGTTCGGGCTTTCCGCCTCGGTGACGCCGTCCGTATGCAGCACAATGACGTCGCCGGTATCGAAGGAGAATTCGTGCGTACCGACGAAGGGGCCGATGTCGCTTTCGAGGCCGATGGGAAAGCCGAGATCGATCGTGTCGATGCGCTCGACCTCGTCGTTGTCGCGCAGGACCAGCACTTCCTCGTGCTGGCCGGACAGCGTGATCCTGCGGTCCTCGTAATCGAGGAAGGCCAGGGAGAGGTGCTTGTCCGTCTTGGTGCGCTGGATGTTCTTGAAGACGGCGCGGTTGAGCACTTCGAGGAATTCGCGCGGGTTCTCGTCGCCCTGCTCCTGCAGCGCACGGGCAACGGACTGTACCATCAGCATGAGCACGCCGCTCTCCAGGCCGTGGCCGGTCACGTCGCCGATGCCGACCTTCATGCGCCGCTCGTCGTGCAGGACGTCGAAATAGTCGCCGCCCACCTCGTCGGCCGGCTCCATATAGCCGGAAACGTCGATGCCCTTGATCTGGTCGAGCTCGTCGCGCCTCGGCAGCACCATCATCTGGATGTGCCGCGCGACGTCGAGCTCGGCGCCGAGGCGCAGGTTCTCGCTCTTCAGCTTGCTGTTCAGCGCGCTGATCTCCTCGTTGGCGGTCTCGAGCGCGCGGGTGCGCTCGGCCACGAGGTTCTCGAGGTTTTCCGTGTGGTAGCTGATCTCCTCCGCCATGCGGTTGAAGGCGACGCCGACGGCGGCCACCTCGTCGCGTGCGGGAATGGCGACGCGCACCGAATAGTCCTTGTTCTGCAAGCGGTGCGCTGCATCCGCCAGCGCCCTCAGCCCCGCCGTGATGCGGCCGGAAATGGCGAAAACGGCGGAAAGGACGACCAGCAGCGAGAGCATGACGGTGCCGATCTGCCAGGTCACGACCTGCCGCGTCTCGTCGGAAATCCCCTCCTTGGCGGCGATCAGCGAGGCATAGATCTCCCGCTCGGGCACCATGAAGCCGAGCGACATGACCTCGCGCGTCACCGGCACCTTGCCGGTATAGAGGTTTTCGGCGTTCAATTGCTTGAGCAGCACCACGTAGGGTACGTCCTCGCCGTTCTCCTTGAGCGTCAGCGTGGTGAGGACGGTTTCCTTGTCGGAAGGCATGGTGAGGGAGGCGAGCGCCGGCTGGGTGCTGTGCGCCAGCTTCCGGTCGAATCCGCTGGCATTGTCGATCTTGACGCCCAGCGTCTTCTCGCCGTCTTCCGTCACGGCCAGCACGTTGCCGTCGGACATGGTGAGGAAGGCGAAGCCCGTATCGGCGATCCTCACGCTCTTGACGATGTCGGCGAGCTGGTCGAGCGTCAGGTCAACGCCGACGATGCCGTTGAGGTCCTTGCGGTCCGGCGTCATCAATGGCTGGAAGAAGCTGACGATGATCTTGCCCGTGATGCCGTCGAGATAGGGCGAGAGCATGGTGATGGGGCTGTCGACCGGCCGTTCTTCCGGCCTGGCGAGCCAGGATTGCCACGTCTCGTAGAGACCGGGGAAATAGAAATCCCACCAGTTCGTCTGGTTGTGGCCGGGATAGACCTTGTCGAAGACGGAGCCCTGGTCGTTATAGGGCGTCGAGCGCAGGATAGGCGCCTGACGCGGGCCGATATAGTACATCTGAAGCTTCGGCGGACCGGCTGCAAGGAAGCTCGGGCCGAAAAGGTCGAAGACGGCGCTTTCGCGCACCGTCTTCAGCGCCTCGGGTGTCGGCTGCCGGTTCTCGTCGAGGAGATAGCCCCAGACGGTCACGGCGGATGCCTCGCCCGGCTGGTTCTGCCACCAGTTTCCGGCCTGGTTGTAGGCAAGCGGCGTGGTCAGCCTGCCGTCGCCCTGCAATTGCTCTCCGAGCTTGTCGTAAAGCGCGGGATTGTCCATGACGGTCTGCATGGATCCGGCAAGGCCGCTCACTTCCGAATGGTAGCGGTCGAGCAGGAGATCGGTGCGCTCGACCGTCGTCTCGATATAGTTCTGCAGATATTCGATATTCGCCTTTTCGAGGCCGCGGCCGACTTCCTCCATCGCATTGGTGGAAAGCCGGTTGACGTTCCACAGCGCGATGCCGCCGGCGACCAGCAGGTCGACCAGCACGGCGCCGCCGACGACCAGCACGAATTTCGCGCGGAACGAGGTCAGCGAAAATCCGAAGCGCGGAGGATTGCCTTCTGCAACGGTGCTCATTGGGGCTTGCGTCCCGACGCCACCCAAACCGGCCATCCGGCATAACCGCCGGGATGCAGCGCGGCTGCGATATGATCCTCGAAGCCGCGGCGGAATTTCTCGACGAAGGCGGCATCGTCGCCGCGCTTTTCGCACATGCCGCCGGCGAACATCTCCTCCCAGGCCATGATCATGTCGGCAAAGGCCTGCGCATCGCCGTCGCGGTTGGTGACCATGAAGCTCTCGATGCGGATATCCTCGAGTCCGGCCTTTTGCAGCGCCTGGTAGCTCTTCGGGCCGAATTCGAGATCCATGTCGAAGTCCGCGAAGAGCTTGGAAAGCTGCTCGTAGGTCCACTGGATGGACGGGCCGCGCGGCTCGCCGAGGCACTGGGAGATCTTCTCGTTGGAGACGTAGACCCGGCCGCCCGGCTTGCAGATGCGCACGAGCTCGTCGACGATCATCTCCGGCTTGTTGAAGATCTGCAGCGCATGGCGGCAGGAGACGAAGTCGAACTGGTCGTCCTCCAGCAGCATTTCGGCAGCGTCGCCATAGATGTATTCGATGCCGCCGATGTCGAACTCGCTCGCGACCTGGCGGGCATAGGCGAGGCTCGACTTGGAATGGTCGAGCGCGACGATGCGCGAGGGTGCGAATTCCTTGGCGACCAACACGGCGAAATCGCCGATGCCGCAGCAGATGTCGGCCATGGTCGCACCCGGCGTGAGGCCATGGCGCGGCAGGATGGAGCGCTCGTGTTTCCAGGTGAGCTTGGTCTGCGTGCGCAGTACGGGCACGAAGCCGCCTTCCTCGAGGAAGGATTGGCCGGGATAGAATTCGCTGTCGTATTCCTCGACGACGATGCGGGGGTTCTTGGCCGAAAGCGTGCCGAACTTCTTCGTCGACCAGCCGATGACGCTCGACGTGACGATGGAGATCCGGACGTCCGGGCGCTCGTCGGCCGCCTTCAAAAGCGCGCTGGCAAGGGCATGGAAGGCCACGTTGTTGAGCCGCACCAAGCGCTTCACGTTGATGTAGAAAGTGCCGCGGATGGAGGCGATCGACCTTTCGAGGAGCTGGGTACAGGCCTCCATCTCGGCGCCGTGTTCGGGGCGCATCGAGCCGGAAAGCGCGAACTCCTGGTTGTTCTCGTCGAAGGAAACCTTGTAGGTCTGGACAAGCGTGTCGGCGATCATGCTTCGGTTTCCTCCAGCTTGAGGTCTGCGATGAGGCGGATGGCGCTTCCGTCGGCGGGCTCGATGGAAAAGCGTGCCGCATAGTCGACGGCGAGTTCCAGAAGGCCGATATTGGGCTGCAGCGGGCCGTCGGTGAAGAGCGCGGTGTGATAGCGCGAGGCGAGGTCGCCATCGTTGAGCATGGAAACGGCGCTCCGATAAAAATCCGCCGTCTCCGCATCGACCGGGACGGTGAGGGTGATGCGCTCGCTCGCGCCCTTGCGCGCGACGGAGCAGACGAACCGGCCCGAGGGGGCATGCAGCCGGTAGACGGTTTCCAGCAGTTCGTTGAGCGCGGAGGAGAACAGGTTGGAATAGAGCAGCGAATCGCTGCGGTTGTGGCTGATCATGCGCGCGAAATAGGTGGACAGCCGGTCGCAATAGGCCCAGTTGGAGGCAAAGCCGTCCATGTCCATGTCGAATTCCAGAAGCTCGGCGTGCTCGCCGGCCTCCTTCGGTACTGTCCCCAGACTCATTGACCCCTGCCTTGTGACACCGCAAGCGGGCGTGCCGCCGCGCGCTCTATCTTTCGGGAATAGACTATGTAATGTCCGAAGTGCGGGTACAAGCGCAGACATGACCAGCAGGAAGTGACATCGGCGATATGATATCGCTGGTTGCGCCGTTCCCTTCAAACTCCAGCGGAAGCTTTCCATATAATCATGAAAGATTCGTCAAACCCACTCCCGGATTTTCCGCCTTCCAGCGAAAGCGGCGACGCTGCCGAGCTCGCCCGGCTGCGCTTGGAGCTTGCGCAACTGCAGGCCGAATACGACGATCTGAAGCTGCTCTACGAGGCGATGATCGAGCACGGCGAGGCGGTGGAGGATCAGCTTGCCGAGCAGAATCTTCTGCTCGAAAGCACGCAGGCCCGGCTGGATGCTGAACTGAACGATGCCGGCCGCTACGTCTTCTCCATCCTCCCGGACAAGCGCCCGGCAGGTCCTGCGACCGACTGGCTGCTCGTTCCCTCCACGGAGCTCGGCGGGGATTCCTTCGGCTACCACTGGATCGACGACGACCATTTCGCCGTCTACCTGCTCGATGTCTGCGGGCACGGGGTCGGCGCTGCGCTTCTTTCCGTCACGGTGATCAACGTGCTGAGGGCCTCGGCGCTTGCGAATGCCGATTTCCGCGATCCCTCGACGGTTCTGAAGGCGCTCAACGACACCTTCCCGATGGAAAAGCAGAACAACATGTTCTTCACCATCTGGTACGGCGTCTACAAGGCGAGCACGGGAGAGCTGCGCTTTGCCACCGGCGGCCATCCGCCGTCCATCCTGCTGCGGGGCGACGGCGCGGCGCGGGAAATGCTCATTACCGTCGGCGGCGTTGCAATCGGCGCCCTGCCGGAGATGGACTACGAAAGCAGCCTGACCCGCGTCATGCCCGGCGACCGCCTGCTCGTCATCAGCGACGGCACCTTCGAGGTCAACGGCCCCGGCGATGCGATGCTGAGCGTCGAGGCGCTCGCCGATCATGCGGCGGAGCACGGAAGCCGGCCGCAGGACATTCATGAATGGGTGCGGTCCTTCAACGCGGAAGGGCCGTTGCCGGACGACTTCTCGTTGCTGGAGATCCGTTTCTGACACGGGTCCGAGTGCCGCCGTTCACGCAATCGTGTTTGCCCATCCGCGGGCTTGCCGCCATCGCTCCCGCGGATTTGCCGATTGCCGGGCGGCGGAATCGCGTTATGGTTCTATTACCGTAACGCCGGTTTGCGGCCTGTTGAGGGGAGGCGGCCATCATCCCGTTCGTGAAAAGCGGCCTTGCCGCGCTCGTGGTTCTCCCGTTGCTTGCCGGCAGCGTCTCGGCCGAGGAGGCAGGTCCCGCCGATCTTGCCATCGCCCGCAGCCTTGCGACCATGCTGCAATCGGCGCGTGCGGTCATTTCCGTCAACCAGGACCGGATCAACGATCCGGACATCGGCGACAAGGGCCTTACGGGCGCGGTCGTGCTGGAGGCCGCCATCGCCAATTACGAGAAGGCGACGGGACGCGATCCGCGCGCCGTCGATCCCTCTTCTTATGAAGGGCGGCTCCTCAAGGCGCAGATGGACGCCGTGGTCGAGGTCGTCGAGGCGCAGCAGGCGACGATCAACGCCAAGGGCAAGGGCTTCAAGGGGCTGATCCCGGCCACCTTCGGGCGCCTCGTCAACGAGGCCTTCGCCGCGCGCGTCGGCACGGAGGCGAGCATGAAGGTGACGGCGCCGCCGGAGCTGGTGCGCAACCGCAAGGCCCGGGCCGATGCCTTCGAGGCGGCCGCGATCCGCGATTACCTTCAGGCTGCGGACTGGCCGAAGGGGCAGATCTATTCGGCCATCGTCGCCGAGGACGGCAAGTCGCGGGCGCGCGTCATGGTGCCGGAATATTACGTGCCGTCGTGCCTGACCTGTCATGGCGGGCCGGCCGGCGAACTCGACGTCACGGGCTATCCCAAGGAAGGGGCGCATGAGGGCGATCTCGGCGGCGTGATCAGCATCGGGCTCATCCCGCAATGAGGAAGGCATCCATGTCCTTCCTCTCGCTGCGCCGTCTGCCCATCCGCGTGCGCCTGATCCTGCTTGCGGCCGTGCTGCTGCTGGCGGTCATCGGCAGCAGCCTCTTCACGCGCAGCGAGCTCTCCGAGGCGCTGCGCTCCGAGGACGAGGCGAACCGTATCGCCGAGATCATCAACATCGCGCATGAGGTGCGCGCCGGCTTCAACAGCCTGCGTTACTGGCAGGCCGATCTTTCCGTCAGCCTGCTGACGCTCGCGGAAACCCGTGCGGGGGAGGCGCGTACGCGCCTTCGCGAACGGCTCGACAAGCTCGCCCTGCACCGCCCGGCGGAGGCTGCGGCGATACGCCAGGAGATCGAGCGGTTCGATGCGCTCGCCAACCAGGCGGTCGAGGCCTATACCGACGATCAGCGGGTCATCGGCAATACCCATTTCGCCGAGGCGCGACGCTACGGCATCAGCGTGGAGGAGAAGCTTGCCGCGCTGCAGGCCGATCTCGGCACGCAGGCCGCGGCGGCGCGGGCGAACATCCTGCTGCAATTCGAGCGGGCGGCCAATTTCGCCTCGCTGCTGTCGATCGCCGCCGTCATCGTCGGCACGGCGCTGACGATCGTCATCCTCGGCTCGATCCTGAAGCCTCTCGGGGAGATCGTCACGGCCGTGCGGGGATTGACGACGGGCGATGCGGACGTCGTCGTGCCGCCGGCGGGCGCGGACGAGCTCGGCCGGGTGAGCGAGGCCCTGCAACTCCTGAAGGAAGGGCAGCAGGAGCGTGAGCGCCTGACGCGCGAGGCCGAGCACCAGCGGAAGACTCTCGTCGACGCCATCGAGAGCATCGCGGAGGGCTTCACGCTCTATGGTCCCGACGAGCGGCTCATCATCACCAACCAGCGCTTCCGTGACATGCATCCGGCCCATGGCGAGCTCGTGGCGGGCCATTCGACCTTTCGCGACGTCATCGAGGCGGGCGGGCGTCATGTCGTCGCCTTCGACGAGCCGTTCGAGGCGTGGATCGCCGCCCGGCTGGCCTCACACGATCACAGCGCCACCCGCGTCACGCCCTTCAGGGACGGCCGCTGGATGCAGATCAGCGAACGGCGCACCCACGAGGGCGGCTTCACCATCGTCTATGTCGATATCACCGAACTGCGCCGCCGGCAGGAGGAGCTGGAGCTTGCCCGCGACGAGGCGCAGCGCGCCACGCAGGTGAAGTCCGAATTCCTCGCCAACATGAGCCACGAGCTCAGAACGCCGCTCAACGCGATCATCGGCTACGCCCAGATTCTCCAGGAGGATGCCGAGGACACCGGCCAGAAGGATTTCCTGCCCGACCTCAGGAAGATCGAGAGCGCCGGCAACCATCTGCTCGGCCTCATCAACGGCATTCTCGACCTGTCGAAGATCGAGGCCGGCCGCATGGAGGTCTACAAGGAACGCTTCGACGTGCCCGCCCTCGTCGGCGATGTCGCCGCGCTGATCCGGCCGCTTGCCGCCAAGAACCGCAATGCCTTCGTGGTGGAATGCCCTGACGACATCGGCTCGATCGAGACCGACGTCACGAAGGTCAAGCAGGCGCTCCTCAATCTTCTGAGCAATGCCTGCAAGTTCACCGAGAAGGGGACGGTGACGCTCGCGGTCACACGGCAGGGAACGCATGCCG
>CBIMFD010000026.1:0-19886 GCA_966243085.1 uncultured Shinella sp. | reverse complement strand
TGATCGCCGGCAAGTACGATTTCGGCTTCGCCGTCGACTGGATGCGCAAGGACCTCGACATCATCCTGTCGGAGGCCCGCCGCAACGGCGCCAAACTCCCCGCCACCGCCCTTATCGACCAGTTCTATGCCGACGTACAGGCCATGGGCGGCAACCGCTGGGACACGTCCTCGCTGCTGGCCCGGCTGGAACGGAAGTAGCAGGGATAGCCCCTCACCTGCCTGCCGGCATCCTCTCCCCGTAAACGGGGCGAGGAACGATGGGCTCGCCGTTTTCCCCTTCTCCCCGCCTGCGGGGAGAAGGTCCCGGCAGGGGGATGAGGGGCAAGCGCCCTTTACTCCTCGCCGCTCTTCTGGTTGTCCACCATCATATAGTCGAGCGGCAGTTCGGTCGTGTACTTGATCTGCTCCATCGCGAAGGCGGAGGAGACGTCGCGGATCTCGATACGGGCGATCATACGCTTGTAGAAGGCGTCGTAGGCGGCGATGTCCGGCACCACGACGCGCAGGAGATAATCCACCTCGCCGCTCATGCGGTAGAACTCGACCACTTCCGGAAACTCGACGATCACCTCGGAGAAGCGCTTCAGCCATTCCGTCGAATGGGAATTGGTGCGGATCGACACGAACACCGTGACCTTCGTGTTGATCTTCGCCGGATCGAGCAGCGCGACGCGCTTGCGGATCACGCCGTCCTCTTCCATCTTCTGGATGCGCCGCCAGCAGGGCGTCGTCGAAAGCCCCACCTTCTTGGCGAGGTCCGCCACCGCCAGTGTGGAATCTTCTTGCAGAAGGCGCAGGATTTTACGGTCCAGACGGTCCATCGGGTTCCCTCATGAAATTTAATTCCCTCATATAGCGGTTTCGCCGCAAATTGAAAGAATTGTGTTTCACGAAGTCAGGGTTTTCACCCGCTTTCGCAATTCGGGCAGCACGTCTTCCTCGAACCACGGATTGCGCTTCAGCCAGGCCGTGTTGCGCCAGGAGGGATGCGGCATCGCCAGCACCGCCGGCCCCTCGTTGCGGCCGAGATGGCGGCGCCACTCGCGCACCGTCTCGGTCATGCTCGGCGCCTTGGCCGGGCCGAGATGCCAGGCCTGGGCATATTGGCCGATCGCCAGAACCAGCTCGACCTGCGGCATGGCGGCCATGATGCGGGCGCGCCAGAGCGGCGCGCATTCGCGCCGTGGCGGCAGGTCGCTGCCATGGGCATCGTAGCCGGGAAAGCAGAAGCCCATCGGCACGATGGCGAATTTTTTGGGATCGTAGAATTCCTCGCGCGTCACGCCGAGCCAGGTGCGCAGCCGGTCGCCGGAGGCGTCGTTGAACGGCAGGCCGCTGTCATGCACCCGAAGCCCCGGCGCCTGCCCGGCGATGAGGATGCGCGCGGTATCGGAGACCACCGCCACGGGCCGCGGCTCGTGCGGCAGGCGATATGCCGGTCCCCTCGCCGGTACGTCGCGACAGAGGCGGCAGGCCGCGATCTCGGCGGAAAGCAGGTCGAGGTCCACGGCGGGTTCTGCGTCTTTCCTGTCGGTCACGTCAATCCCATTGCTTTCAGAAGGCCGCCGATCAGGCCGCCTTCCCCTTCATGCGTCTCTTCCTGCGGGCGGCCGTTCATGCGGCGCCAGTCCTGCGGCATCTGGAACTCGCTGCTCCATAGACCCTTCCGCTCGGCCTTCGCGAGCCGTTCCTCGTTCTCATAGCCGCCATAGGCGACCGCAAGCCCGTCGCGCACCATGCGCGCGCCGAGGTCTTCGCCCTCGGCCTCGCAGCGCGCCAGCCATCGCTCGTACTTGTCGCGACCCTCGGCCTTGCAGATAATGGGCGCCGCGCGCAGGAGTTCCGCAAGCCGCGAACGGGCGGCAATGCCGCAGCGCCATTCCGCTCCGTCCCGCCGGCAGGCCTGCATCATCTCCGGCGAGTCCATGCCCATGAGGCGGATGCGGTGGCCGTCGAGCGTCAGCGTATCGCCGTCCGCCGCCCGCGCGCTGCCGGTCATCGTCTCGCCCCCGCTGTCGACGCGCGCCACGATGAGCGCCGTCAGCGCCAGGATCGCCGCCGCCACGCCGATGTCGCGCGCCTTTCTGGAAAGTCCCATGAATCGGTTCCTCGATGTGATGCCGTTCGGTCCTATGCCGGACGCATCTGATTCCGGGGCGCGGAAAATGCCGGAATGGTTCGCAAATGGTTTATGCGCGGCAGCATCTTCTTAAGGATTCCTCTCTAGAATTCAACGTTGTCCGCAACAGTTGCAACCCGTGATGAGTACCGGCGTCAGTACATCGACCGACAAGATCATCGTCGACAAGTCGCGCAGCCACCGAAACAAGGCTGTCTCGCGGGCTGTCCGCGCGACCCGGGAACGGCTGCAGACGGCAACGGGCACCTCTCCCGGTTTCGAGCGCGAAATGCTGCAGCTCCATATCGCCTCGGCCGCGCAGAGCGCGCTTGCCGTGCCGATGGTCGTGATGCTGATTTCCGCCGTCGGCATCTATCTCACCGAGGAGATCGGCCTTCTCGCCTGGGCGGTGCTCGCCCTGTCCGTCCACGCCATCGGCATGCTGGTCGCCCGCCGCGCGCGCCGGCGCGAGATCGCCGCGGAGGACGTGCGCCGCTGGCACCGGCGCTTCCTCATGGCGCAGGTGCTGATGGGCCTTGCCTGGGCGACCTTCGCCCTGCAGGACTGCGGCCGCTGCACGGGCGTCACCTTTGAATTCTACAAGGGCTCATCGCTGCTCGTGGCGCTCGCCGTCACCGCCGTCAGCACGCTGATGCTACGCCACGCCATCCTCTGCGCCTTCCTGCCGACCGTCGCGGCGCTTGGCATTTCCGCCATACGCACGCCCGATCCCGCGACCGTCGGCATGGCGGCGATCATCGCCGCCGCCCTCGCCTTCCTCGTCTTCATGACGCATCGCCTGCGCTATACCAGCGCGCAGCTCCTCTCCTCGCAATCGGAGAAGGACGACCTTATCGCCGAACTGGAAGTGGCCAAATCCATGTCGGACGAGGCCCGCCGGCGCGCGGAAGAGGCGAACCTCGCCAAATCCCGCTTCCTCGCCTCCATGTCGCACGAGCTGCGCACGCCGCTCAACGCCATCCTCGGCTTTTCGGAGGTCATGTCGACGGAGGTGCTCGGGCCGCTCAACAACCCGGTCTATAAGGAATACACCTCCGACATCCACCGCTCCGGCCAGCACCTTCTCAACCTGATCAACGAGATCCTCGACCTCTCGCGCATCGAGGCCGGAAAATACGATCTTTCGGAAGATTCCGTCCAGCTCGTCGATATCGCGGAAGACTGCATCGGCATGGTGCAACTGCGCGCCCGCGCCAAGAACATCACGATTTCCCAGCAAGTCGAAAGCGGCATGCCGGCCGTATGGGCGGACGAGAAGGCGCTGCGGCAGGTGGTCCTCAACCTTCTCTCCAACGCCGTGAAATTCACGCCCCAGGGCGGCGACGTCGTCGTCAAGGCCGGCTGGACGGCCGGTGGCGGCCAGTACGTCTCCATCCGCGACAACGGCCCCGGCATTCCGGAAGACGAGATACCGGTCGTGCTCTCGGCCTTCGGCCAGGGCTCCATCGCCATCAAGAGCGCCGAGCAGGGCACCGGCCTCGGTCTTCCCATCGTGCAGGCGATCCTTGCCAAGCACAACGGCGAGTTCATCCTGAAATCCAAGCTGCGCGAGGGCACCGAGGCCATCGCCATCCTGCCGGCAAAACGCGTCCTGCAAAGCCTGCCCGCCGTGACCGAGACGCAGGCCGTCGCCCCGCGCAGGAAGAGCTTCGCGTAAATCTCAGACGAACTTGGAAATCACCACATAGCCGGCATAGCCGGCATTGGCGACGATAAGGCAGAAGACGGCGAAGGAGCCGAGGTCCTTCGAGTGCTTGCCCATCTCGGAGATTTCCGGCGATACGCGGTCGACGATCTCCTCGATGGCGGTGTTCAGCGCCTCGAAGGCGACCATCAGCAGGAAGAGGATGGCCATCGCCACGTACTGGAAGAACGAGGCGCCGACGACGACGAAGACGACCATGGCGACCGCGAAGGCGATCAGTTCGTGGCGGAACGCGGATTCGCCGAGCAGGCGCCGGGCGCCGCCGGCCGAATAGGTCGCCGCCGCGATGAGGTGGCTGAAACCCGTCTTCTTGTCGATTGGCGCCTGGCCCATTTCCGCAATTCCGATCCTGTCGCGGCCCCGGGGCACGCCCCAAGGCTCTCAATCCACGCCTTTGAGGCTTTTTGCCGGCGCGCTGTTACGAACGGTTGCTGACGCCCGCCTGAACGAAGGTCGCCATGCCGGAATGGCAGGCGGCGGCCGCCTTGACGATGCCGGCGGCGAGCGCCGCGCCCGTCCCCTCGCCGAGCCGCATGCCGAGCGCCAGGAGCGGCGTCTTGCCGAGCTTCTCGATCGATTTGAGGTGCCCCGGCTCGGCCGAGACGTGGCCGATGAGGCAATGGTCGAGCGCCGACGGATTGGCAGCGCGCAGGATAGCCGCGGCCGCCGTCGCGACATAGCCGTCGATGATGACGGGGATTTTCTGCATGCGCGCGGCGAGGATCGCGCCGGCCATCGCCGCGATCTCGCGCCCGCCGAGGCGGCGCAGCACTTCGAGCGGATCGGAAAGGTGCGCCCGGTGGAGCTCGACGGCCTTCTTCACGGCCGCGATCTTGCGCTGCAGTACATCGCCTTCCGAGCCCGTGCCGGGACCGACCCATTCCTCCGCCGTGCCGCCGTAGAGCGCCAGGTTGATGGCGGCGGCGATCGTCGTGTTGCCGATGCCCATCTCGCCGATGCAGAGGAGATCCGTGCCGCCGGCGACGGCTTCCATGCCGAAGGCCATGGTGGCCGCGCAGTCGCGCTCGGAGAGCGCGGCTTCCTCGGTGATGTCGGCGGTCGGATAGTCGAGCGCAAGGTCGAAGACCTTGAGGCCGAGATCGTTCGCAACGCAGATCTGGTTGATCGCCGCCCCGCCGGCCGCGAAGTTCTCGACCATCTGCGCCGTGACGGAGGACGGGAAGGGCGTGATGCCCTGTTTCGTGACGCCGTGATTGCCGGCGAAGATGGCGACCAGCGGACGCGTGACGGCCGGCGGACGGCCCGTCCAGGCGGCGAGCCAGAAGGCGATCTCCTCGAGCCGCCCGAGCGCGCCCGGCGGCTTCGTCAACTGCGAATCGCGCTCGCGCGCCGCCACCAGCGCCGCCGAATCGGGACCGGGCAGGTTGCGCAGCAATTCACGAAAGTCATCGAACGGCAGGCCGCTGGCACTCATCTTGGGGAATTCCTCGGGTTGGGGCTTTCAAAGGCGGGTGTTTGGTGTCTCCTAATAGAGCGAGGGCGCGAATCCGACAACCGCATTTGCGGCGGTCTGCGTCGCCCTTTCGTCACAGGGCAATCGGGTAGGATGACCGGGGTTAAAAAAGCCCCTCACCTGCCTGCCGGCATCCTCTCCCCGCAAGCGGGGCGAGGAAGGAAAACCTCACCGTTTCCCCCTTCTCCCCGCTTGCGGGGAGAAGGTCCCGGCAGGGGGATGAGGGCCGTCCATCGCGCATGATCTCTTCGCAGCCGGAAAGGACCACAGTGACCATCCAGGACTTCATCGACGACACCGCCCGCTCCGTCGCCTTTCTCTCGCGCGTGCCGGTGCCGCAGCGGCATTTCATCGGCCATGATGGGCGGCTGTCGCGGGCGGTGCGCGCCTTTCCGCTCGCCGGCGTGCTGATCGTACTGCCGGCCGCGGCGCTCGCCGCGATCCTTTCGGCGCTCCACGGCCCGCCGCTCCTCGTCGCCTTCGCCGCACTCGCCCTCCAGGTGTTCCTCACCGGCGCGCTGCACGAGGACGGACTTTCCGACAGCGCCGACGGCATAGGCGGCGGGCGCGACCGGGAAAGCGCGCTCGCCATCATGAAGGACAGCCGCGTCGGCTCCTACGGCGCGGTCGCCCTCGTCCTCTCCTTCGGCCTGCGCGCGGCCGCTATCGCGGCGCTCGCCGCCGCCCTCACCCCGTCCGGCCTCGGCATGGTCCTGCTCGCCGTCGCGAGCGCCGGCCGCACGGCCATGGTCTGGCACTGGTCGCTGCTGCCGCCCGCCCGGCGCGACGGCGTCGCCGCCTCGGTCGGCGAGCCGGAGGGCGGCGCCACCCGCTTCGCGCTCATAAGCGGCATCGCGGTCGCCGCCCTCCTGCTCCTGCCGCACGGCACGGTTCTTTCCGTCCTCGTCGCGCTCGCCGCCGCCATCCTCGCCGTCCTCGTCTTCAACAGCATGGCGCTACGCAAGATCGGCGGGCATACGGGCGACACGATCGGCGCGACGGAACAGTGCGCGGAAATGGCCGTGCTCTTCGCCCTTGCCATGACGCTCTGAGCCGCCGATATAAAAGAGGCAACCTCTGGAGCCGCGATGGAATCGCCCTGCATTCTCGTCTGTTCGATCGACATGGTGACCGGCTACTGCTTCGGCTGCGGCCGCACGCAGGCGGAAATCGGCGCCTGGACGCTCTACACGTCCGAGGAGCGCCGCGCGGTCATGGCCGAGCTGCCGGCGCGCCTCGCCACCGTCGAGCGCAAGCCCCGGCGCGAGACCCGGCGCGCCCGCATGGCGCGGGAGCGCGGCGAGGCATGAGGCTCTATCTCCTCCTCGGCATCATCGCCGCGGGGCTCGCCCTCCTCATCCTCAACCACGACGGCGGCCGCACGCTCGGCATCGCGAACGACGATTTCGGCCGCCTGGTGACGCTCTCGGCCATCGCCACGATGCTGGCGACCGGCTTCCTCGCCAGCCGCCGCCAATGGGGCGAGAGCCTGCGCCATGCTGCCGTGTGGCTCGTCGTCATCCTGGCGCTGGCCGCCGGATACATCTACCGCTTCGATCTACAGACGATAGGCAACCGCCTCACCGCCGGCCTCATTCCCGGCCGCGCGGTGGTGACGACCGGCGCGGGCGGCGAGCAGATCCTCGTCATCCACAAGGGCGTCTCCGGCCATTTCGAGGCGGACGTCGCCATCGACGGCACGCCGCTGCGCATGCTGGTCGATACGGGCGCAAGCTCGGTCGTGCTCACCTACGAGGACGCCATGCGCCTCGGCATCGATCCGGGCAACCTCATCTTCTCCATCGAGGTCGCCACCGCCAACGGGCGGGCGCTCGCCGCCCCCGTGACGCTGCGGGAAGTCGCCATCGGCCCTATCCGTCGCGGCGCGATCCGCGGCATGGTCACGGAGGAAGGCCGGCTCGACCAGAGCCTTCTCGGCATGAGCTTCCTCGAAACCCTCGGTTCCATCGAGATCACGCGCGACGAGCTGCGGCTGAAGGACTGAGCTTTCAGTTCTTCAGCTTGTATCCCGTCTTGAAGATCCACGCCGTGATCGACAGGCACACGAGAAGGAAGCAGAGCACCGTCACGAGGCTGACGACGGGGCTGACGTCGGCGATCTCGTAGAAGCTCCAGCGGAAGCCGGAGACGAGATAGAGCACCGGGTTGAAATGGCTGACCGTCTGCCAGAAGGGCGGCAGCATGTGGATCGAGTAGAAGCTGCCGCCGAGGAAGACGAGCGGCGGGACGATCAGCATCGGGAAGAGGTTGAGTTGCTCGAAGTCCTTCGCCCAGATGCCGATCATGAAGCCGAACAGCGAGAAACTCACCGCCGTCAGCACGAAGAACAGCACCATCATGACGGGATGCTTGATCGAAATGTCGACGAAGAGCGAGGCGGTGATGAGGATGATCGTGCCGACGATCAGCCCCTTCGTCGCCGCCGCCCCGACATAGCCGATGACGATCTCGATCATCGAGATCGGCGCCGAAAGTATCTCGTAGATCGTGCCGGTGAATTTCGGGAAGTAGATGCCGAAGGAGCCGTTGCCGATGCATTGGTTGAGCAGCGTCAGCATGATGAGGCCGGGCGCGATGAAGGCGCCGTAGGAGACGCCCTGCACCTCCTGCATGCGCGAGCCGATGGCCGCGCCGAAAACGATGAAATAGAGCGAGGTGGTGATGACCGGCGAGACGACGCTCTGCAGCAGCGTGCGGCGCGTCCTCGCCATCTCGAACGCATATATGGACTTGATCGCCTCGAAGTTCATTTGCTTGCCCCCACCAGCTCCACAAAAATGTCTTCCAGCGAACTCTGCTCGGTGGAGATGTCCCTGACCCGCAATCCGCATTGAGAGAGCGCCGAAAGCAGCGACGAAATTCCCGTCCGCTCGCCGGACGAGTCGAATTCGTAGACCAGCCGGTGGCCGTCTTCGGCGAGCGTCAGGCCGTAGGGCGTCAGCGCGTCCGGAATGGCGGCGATCGGCTCGGCAAGCTCCACCGTCATCTGCTTGCGGCCGAGCTTGGCCATCAGCGCCTTCTTCTCCTCCACCAGCAGGATCTCGCCGTGGTTGATGACGCCGATGCGGTCGGCGATCTCCTCGGCCTCCTCGATATAGTGCGTCGTCAGGATGATGGTGACGCCGGCGGCGCGAAGCCGCTCCACAAGCTGCCACATGTCCTTGCGCAGCGAGACGTCGACGCCCGCCGTCGGCTCGTCGAGGAACAGCACCTTCGGCTCGTAAGAGAGCGCCTTGGCGATCAGCACGCGCCGGCGCATGCCGCCCGAAAGCTGGCGCAGCATCGTGTCCTTCTTGTCGTAGAGCGAGAGCTCCTTCAGGATGCGCTCGATGAGCGCCGGGTCGGGCTTGCAGCCATGCAGGCCGCGCGAGAAGGCGACCGTGTTCCACACCGTCTCGAAGGCGTCGAGCGTCAGTTCCTGCGGCACGAGGCCGATGATGGAGCGCGTCTTGCGGAAATCGGTGAGGATGTCGTTGCCGGCGACCGTGACGCTGCCGCCGGACGGGGTGACGATGCCGCAGACGATGGAGATCATCGTCGTCTTGCCGGCGCCGTTCGGGCCGAGCAGGGCAAGGATCTCGCCCTCCTCGATATCGAGGTCGACGCCCTTCAGCGCCGTGAACCCCGATGCGTAGCTCTTGGTGAGATTGCGAATGGAAACGATGGGCGCCATGGGTGGGTCCGGAGAGAGGGGATATGCGGAAGGACATCCTATATGGCGTGTCCTTCGTCAATTTTCACCCGGACCTTGGAAAAAAGTTGCGCCGCCTAAAGGCTGCAATGGCGGTAGCCGGACTTCCTCGCCCGCAGGTCGAAATGGAAGTGGTCCTTGTGGAAGCGGTCGCTGCCCGGGCCGAGCACGGTGGAGAAATACTTGCAGCTATCGCCGCGCACCGCCTTGAGCAGCCCCTTCTCGCGGAAGGCGAAGAAGCCCTTCTTCTCGATGGAGATCGCCTTGCCGTTCTTCAGGACGATCTTGCCGACGTCGATGGCATTGCCCTTGGCATGCTCCGACATTGCCGCCCCCTTCTGCGAATTCATGGTGCGGCAGGAATAGGACGACATCTGGTGGATCGCCGAGACGCCGGAAAGGTAGCGCACGCGCGTCGAGGGAACGAGTTCGTTCTTCACCCAGCGCGCGAAGGCCTCAGTGATCTGGCAGTTGACCTTGGCGGCCGGCTTGATCCGGATGCCGCCGGAAAGCCCGGAAAGCTCGATCGGCCAGTCGATGCCGCAGGAGCGCCCGCGGGCAACGCGCGGCACGTCGCGGAATGTCACGCCGAGCCGTTGCAGCCGCTGCCGGCACGCCTTCTCCGAGGCGGGCATGCCGCCCATGGTCTCGGGCATCTGCATGGGGTTGGAAAGCCGCGGCAGGAAGGCGACCTGTTCGCCCTCCACGGCCTGATGGCGCACTTTCTTGTCCGGCACGCGGAGATATTCCCCGCTTCCCCCGCCGAGCTCCATGCCGGCCTCCGACATGGGAAGGCCTTCCGGCTGGCCGACGGCGCGGGGATTGTCGGTGCCGATACCATCGACGACGACCTGCGTGGCATTGCCCTCGGCGATTTCGCTCGCCTGCGCCTCCGCAAGCCCTTCTACGCGTCCGACGCCCAGTCCCTCGTCCATGTTGACGCCGCCGTCAGGCACGGAGAGCGCACCTGCGCTCGCCTGCACAGGCTCGACAATCCCCATCGCCGCGTCGCTGTCGATCATCGGCAGGCGCTTCTGCTGCGTGGCGGCGGGGATCGCCTCCATGCTCTGCGAAGAATAATCCGGAAGGTCGCCGCCCGCGTCGCCGATCTCCATCGCGACCGGGCGGGAGGGCCGGATCGCGCCGACATCGGCACCGTCGATATCGTCCGGCGGCGTCAGGCCGCCGGAACAGGCGGCAAGCAGCGCCGGAAGGAGAAGCAGCCCGAGCGGCCTGCGCAGACGAGAAACAAACGCCATACCCATAGTCACTTCCGCCCGCGCCCGCCCCATGCGGAGCCCCGTTGCACCATTCCTGTCCGGTTCATCCTGCGCAGCGCCCTTGTCCGCATTCGGACGGAACGGCAGCGAAAACCGGGCGCAGGCGCGAACGCCTGCTTTTCCCGGTATTTTCGCGCAACAGGGTAAACGAAGCGTTCCCGCCAACGAAAAACCCCGACGCTTGCGGCGCCGGGGCTTCGGGATCGTGAAAGCGGAGTAAGATCAGGCCGCGCGGCGGCGCGGGTCCGAAAGGCTCGCCGCGTCCAGCCGGAAGTTGCCGAGCAGCGTCTTCAACTGTTCGCTTTCCTGCGTCAGCGTCTGGCCGGCCGCATTGGTCTCCTCGACCATCGCGGCGTTCTGCTGGGTCATTTGGTCCATCTGGTTGACGGCCGTGTTCACCTCGGCAAGGCCGACGGACTGCTCACGGGCGGCCGTCGCGATCGAATTCACCTGGTCGTTCACCTTGTTGACGAGGACCTCGATCTCGTCGAGCGCATCGCCCGTGGAGCGGACAAGCGTCACGCCCGTGCTGACCTCGGCGGCCGAATTGCTGATGAGGCCCTTGATCTCCTTGGCAGCGTTTGCCGAGCGCTGGGCGAGTTCGCGCACCTCCTGCGCCACGACCGCGAAGCCGCGGCCGGCCTCGCCCGCGCGGGCGGCCTCGACGCCGGCGTTGAGCGCCAGGAGGTTCGTCTGGAAGGCAATCTCGTCGATGACGCCGATGATCTGGCCGATGCGGCTGGAAGCGTCCTCGATGCGGCTCATCGCGGCGACGGCATCGCGCACGATGGTGCCGGAGCGGCCGGTCGACTGCTTCGTCTCGGCGACCATCCGGCTCGCCTCGGCGGCGCGGTCGGAGGCGTTGCGCACCGTCGCGGTGATCTCGTCGAGCGCCGCGGCGGTCTCCTCCAGCGAGGCCGCCTGCTGCTCGGTGCGATGCGACAGGTTGTTGGCCGCCTCCGCGATGCCCGAGGCGCTGCCGTGCACGATGTCGGTGGAGCGGGAAATCGCCGAGATGACGCCTGCCAGCGCATCGACTGCGCGGTTGAAGTCGTCGCGCAGCTTGGCATATTCCGGGGCGATCGTGCCGATGGAGGCTGTGAGGTCGCCGTTGGCGAGCCGCTCCAGCGCCTGGCCGACGGTGTGCATGGCATCCGCCTGCCCCTGGCTGACGGCGCGCTGGCGCCGTTCGCCTTCGGAGCGCTCGGTGTCGAGGCGCGCCTGCTGCTCGCCTTCGCGTTCACGCAGTTCGGCGCGCTCGGCCACCGACTGGCGCAGCACGGAAACGACCTTGGCCATTTCGCCGATCTCGTCCTGGCGGTCCGTTTCCGGCACCTCGCTCGACACGTCCTCCTCGGCGATGGCCTGCATGGAGGCCTTGAGGCGGCCGACGGGGCCCGTGACGCTCTTCACGATGCCATAGGCGGCAAGGATGATCGCCAGCGCTCCGGCCGCCAGGATCGCCGCTGTCTCCATCGCATTGCGGCGGAACATGGCGGCAAGGTCGTCCGCATAGACGCCCGTGCCGACGATCCAGCCCCAGGGCTCGAAGCCCGCGACATGGGAATATTTCAGCACCGGCTCCTCGAAGCCCGGCTTCGGCCAGTAATAGTCGACGAAGGCCTGCCCGGTCGGGCTCGCCTTCACGGCCTTGACGAATTCGGTGAAGATGTGCTTGCCGGTCGGGTCGGCCATCGCGGTCTGGTCGGTGCCGTCGAGCGCCGGCTTGATCGGGTGCATCACGATCACGGCGTTCATGTCGTTGATCCAGAAGTAGCCGTTGTCCTCGTAGCGCAGCGCCCGCACGGCATCCTTTGCCCGCGTCTGCGCCTCCTCGCGCGTCAGCGTGCCGGCTGCCTCGAGCTCCTGGTAATGCTTGAAGAGCGTCAGCATGTTCTCGTCCATCGCGGCGAGTTTCGACTTGCGCTCGGTGACCATCGCGTCCTGGGAGTGATAGAGAGTGTAGACGAGCGCGCCCGCGAAGATGGTCAACGCCAGCGCCACCAGCAGCGACAGCCGTGTGGATATTCTCAGGTTCTTCATCGGACTCTCCTCCATCGTTCCGGGCGCAATGCGTCTTATGCAGAAGGTCGGGGAAATCCTTTAAAATCATCTAAAATTGCAGCTACCAGTTTTTAGAAGTTGAAAATACTCGCAAATATGCCGGCCGTTTCGCCGCCGCGCCCCTTTTTCGCCGGCCGCTCTTCCGCTAGACCTGAGGAAAAGGAGAGGACGCGCATGACCGAGACCGCAGCCCCCAACGGGCAGTTGACCCTTCGCACGCTCGCCATGCCGGGCGACGCCAATGCCGCCGGCGACATCTTCGGCGGCTGGGTCATGGCGCAGATGGACCTTGCCTCCGGCATCCGCGCCGCCGAGCGTGCCCGCGGCCGCGTTGTCACCGCCGCGGTCAAGGAGATGGCCTTCGAGCTTCCGGTGAAGATCGGCGACACGCTCAGCATCTATACGGACATCGCCCGCGTCGGCCGCACCTCGATCACGCTCACCGTCGAGGCCTGGGCGCAGCGCTATCTCACCACGACGCTGGAAAAGGTGACGGCCGCCACCTTCGTCATGGTCGCTCTCGACCGGCAGGGCCATCCGACCCCCGTTCCGGTCGAATAGCCAGGACGCGGCGCGATGGAACACCCGGCCCCCGATCCCGCGCTGTTCGGTCATGTTCGCATCGTCATCGGCATGGTGGTGAGCCTCAGCCTCGCCCGCGTGCTGACGGGCGTCGCGCTCTTCATCCAGCACCCGGGCAAGGTGAAGGCCTATCCGGTCCATCTCGCCTGGGCCGGCTTCCTCCTCCTCTTCCTCCTGCATTTCTGGTGGTGGGAGTTCCGCCTGCAGACGCTCGCCGTCATCGGCTTCGGCGTCTACCTCTTCCTGATCAGCTATTGCTGCCTGTTCTTCCTGCTGGCCGTGCTGCTCTTCCCCACGACGCTCGACGAATATGCCGGCTACGAGGACTATTTCTACTCCCGCCGCAAATGGTTCTTCGGCGTCTTCGCCCTCGTCTTCGCCGTCGACCTGCTCGACACGGCGCTGAAGGGAGAAGCCTATTTCGGTTCGTTCGGCTACGAGTATCCGATCCGCAACGTCGCCTTCGTCGCGCTCTGCCTCGTTGCGGCATGGAGCACCAGCCGCCGCTTCCACGCCGCCTTCGTCGGCCTCGGCATCCTCTACCAGCTCAGTTGGATCTTCCGCGCCTTCGACGTCCTGGAATAGCGGCGCTCATCCCTTGAAGACGAACGCCGCGCCGGCGGCGATGAGCATGAAGCCCACGGCATGGTTCCAGGTCAGGCTCTCCTTCAGCCAGAACACGGAAAAGCCCGCGAAGACGAGGAGCGTGATCACTTCCTGGATGGTCTTGAGCTGCGCGGCGGAATAGACCTCATGCCCGATGCGGTTCGCCGGCACCGCCAGGCAATATTCAAAGAAGGCGATGCCCCAGCTTGCCAGCACCGCCACGAAGAGCGGCGCGGCCTTGAACTTGAGGTGTCCGTACCAGGCGAAGGTCATGAAGACGTTGGAAAGGCAGAGCAGGACGATCGGCCAGACGGCCGCGGGGTTGAGGCTGAAGGGCATCGGCGAATCCTGAAAACGGAGGAGATCGCCACGGCATAGCCGACCCATCGGCGCCGTCAAGCCTGCCGCCTCGTGGATTCTGGCGATCCCCCGTTAAGACAATGTTATGCCGCCCGCCACACCATCGCCCGCAAGCCGCAACGGCGACATTTCCGTGAGGCCGGGAACAAGAATGACGGATGCAACCCGGCTGATGCCGGCGGATGAACCCTCCAGACGCCAGATTCGTTCGGCACAGGCCCTGTCCGTGCTGGACGGCATCGCGCTATCGCTTGCCGCCAACAGCTTTCTTGCCGCCACCACCGCCGCCGTGCTCTGGCTCGATACGCCGAACAGCGGCATCTTCTTCTGGCTGGTCGCCGTCGTGGCGGTCAACCTTGCGCGCTACATCGGCGTGCGGGTCGTCCGGCGGCTGAACTGCGCGGTAGAACGGCCGAAGCGCGCGCTCAACGTCCTTTCGCTCGGCGCGCTGGTCGGCGGCCTCGTCTGGAGCATCTCGCCCTTCCTCGGCTCGACGCACGGCGGCGTCAGCGGCCTCAACCCCTATCTCATCTTCATCATCGGCGGCATCTGCGCCGGCGCGCTGATGCAGAGCACCGCTTACTCCCGCGTCGCGCTGTTCTTCTCCGCCCCGCCGCTTGCCGCCGCCTTCATCTCGCTCGTCGTCACCGGCACGACGGAGGCCCTCGTCATCGCCGCCGACGCCATGCTGCTCGCCGTCATGATGCTGCGCGCCAGCCAGCTCAGCGAGGCGGGCTTCATCCGCAGCCAGATCGACCGGCTGAAGGCCGTGGCGCTCGCCTCCTCGCTTTCCGACGCCAATGCCGAGATCCGCCAGTCCTACGACAAGCTGGCGACGATGGCGAACCGCGATCCGCTGACGGGCCTCGGCAACCGCGCCCTCTTCAACCAGCGTCTGCGCAGCCTGCTCGACAGCGGCCGCACCGATGCCGGCCCGCTCGCCCTGCTCGCCATCGACCTCGACCGCTTCAAGGCCATCAACGACACGATGGGCCACGGCGCGGGCGATACCGTGCTCACCGAGATCGCCAGCCGCCTTGCCGGTCTCACCGATCCCACGGACACCGTCGTCCGCCTCGGCGGCGACGAATTCGCCGTCATCGTGGAAGGCGGCGCGGCCGAAGCACGCGGCCGTGCGATCGGCGAGGGCATCGTTCGGCTCGCTGGCGATCCCGTCTTCATCGGCGATCGGCCGGTCACCGTCGGCGCCAGCGCAGGCCTTGCCCTCTACCCGCAACACGGCGAAACGGCCGACGACCTCTTCGCCAGTGCCGACATCGCGCTCTATGCGGCGAAAGAAGGCGGGCGGCGGCGGCTCGGCCTGTTCAATCCGGAGCTGAAGGCGCGCATCGAGCGCCAGCGCCTCATCGAGGCGACCTTGACGGAGGCCATCGAGACACGCGCCGTCCAGGTTTTCTTCCAGCCGCAGATCGAGCTTGCCACCGGCCGCGTCACGGGCTTCGAGGCGCTGCTGCGCTGGACGCATCCGCAGCTCGGCGCCGTCAGCCCGCCGGACGTGGTGCGCGCCGCCCACGCCCTGCACATCTCGATGGAACTGACCGGTTATGTGGCGACCCGCGCCGCCGAACTGCTGCGCACCCTGCCGCGCCTCGGCCTGCCGCAGGTGGCCGTCGCGGTGAACGTCTCACCGCGGGAATTTTCCGGCGACACGCTTTCGCGCCTCCTGACCGCCATCGTGGCCCGGCACGGCGTCTCGCCGGGGTTGATGGAGATCGAGATCACCGAGGAGGCGACGCTCGATACGCAGGCTGCCGGCGCCGAGCTCGCCCGGCTGGAGGCCGCCGGCTTCCGCCTTGCCGTCGACGATTTCGGCATGGGCCATTCCTCCCTCGCCTATCTGGTGAGCCTGCAAATCGACCGGCTGAAGATAGACCGCAGCTTCGTCACCGGCATCGCCACCAGCCGCGAGAACCAGGCGCTGATCTCCGCCCTCATCGGCATCGGCCACGCTCTTTCCATCGATATCGTCGTGGAAGGCGTCGAGACGCGCGAGGAAGCCGATATCCTCCGGATGCTCGGCTGTCGCCACGCCCAGGGCTATCACTTCGCCCGCCCCATGCCGGCCGCGGACATCCCGCAATGGCTGGAGCGGCATGCCCGCACGGTCGATCCCGCTTCCAACGGCTCCTGATGCCCTATCCCCACGCCTCGACGAGATAGCGCCGCGGATCCTCCGCCGGCTCGCCGGCCCTGCTCCATTCGTCGAGCAACGCCGCATAGTCCTGTGCCGCCGCGTGCAGGGCGAGGTCGTCGAGCTTGTCGGCCCGGAAGAGGAGGAACGGCGCCTGCCACGGCAGGCCGCAGCGGTGGGCCGTCGCCTCCAGCGGGCGCAGCAGCTCGGCCATTGTGAACTTGTTGGCACCGGTTCGCGCATAGGCCTCCGGCACGTTGCCGGCCGTCGCGGCCACGAGCAGCGGCCTGCCCTCCAGCAGCCGGCCCTCGGTCTCGTAGGCGAGATAGTACATGCGCGTCAGCACCGCGTTCTCCCAGGCCTTCAGGATGGGCGGGGCCGAATACCACTGGATCGGGAACTGGAAGACGATCCGGTCGGCCGAGAGCAGCCGGGCGACCTCCCGGTCGGCGTCGATCCGCCCGTCCGGATAGAGCGCATGGATATCCGCCACCTCGACGCCCGGGAGGCGGGCCGCGGCGGCAGCCAGCGCCGCATTGGCGCGCGACCGGTTGGGGCCGGAGTGGAAAAGAAGGATCAGCGTCTTGCTCATGGAGTCGTCTCCTGTTGACGCACAGAGGATGCCCGGAGCGACAAAATCATTCCAATCGATGATCGATATATGCAATTATCGATTTCATGAATTTAAGATCGATCGACCTCAACCTTCTCGTCGTGCTGGACGCACTGCTGGACGAGGCGCATGTCTCGCGCGCCGCCGCCCGGCTCAACCTCTCCCAGCCGGCGACGTCCAGCGCGCTCGACCGCTGCCGCCATCTCTTCGGCGATCCCCTGCTGGAGCGCGGCAGGGGCGGCATGCGCCTGACCCCGAAGGCGGAGACCCTGCGCGATCCGCTGAAGACCCTGCTCGCCGGCATCGCCGCCGTCGTCGATGCCCCGGAGGAGCCGCTTTGCGAAATCCGCCGGACCGTGCGCATCGTCACCGCCGATCATCCCGGCATCGTCATCGCCGGGCCGTTGCACCGGGCGCTCGCCCGCACCGCGCCTGGCATCGACGTGGTCGTCCAGCCCTGGCACGGCGCGCCGGCCGCCCTCGACTCCCTTGCGCGCGGGGCCAGCGATATCGTGCTCTCCGTCTTTCCGACGATCGACGAGACCGCCTTCCACCGTGAGACGCTGCTGGAGGAGCACTACGTCGTCGCCATGCGCCGGGGCCACCCCGCCGCCGAGGACTTCTCCCTCGACCGCTGGCTCGCCTATCCGCATGTCCTCGTCTCCGGCCGCGGCGATACCCGCTCCGGCCTCGACGACCAGCTCGCCGCCCTCGGCCGCACGCGCCGCATCGGCATTGTCGTGCCGAGCTTCCTGATGGTGCCGCCGCTGCTGGAGGACGGCGACCTCATCGCCATGATGCCGAGCCATTGCCTGTCGCCCGACGCCGCGGACCGCTTCCGCATCGTTCCGCCGCCCGTTCCCGTACCGGGCTTTCCGCTGCACCTCGCCTGGCACCGCCGGCGCGACAGGGACCGCGCCGTGCAGCATGTGGCGGAGGAGCTGCGGAGGATCTTCGCGGGCCTCGCCTAGCGGATCGTCGGCCGCAAATTCGTTTCCCTTTTGTACTCGTTCCCCCTTCCCTTTCGCGATGACTCTCTCCATATTCCCCGCATGGCCAGATCTCCGAAGAAATCCCCCGCCCCGAACTCTGGTTTCGAGGAAGCCCCGCAATCGCCCTTCGAGGGCGAACCGCTCTCGGGCAGCGTCTCCGACTGGGTGAAGCAGCTCGAGGCCGAGGCGGAAGCCTCCAGCGTCGAAAGCCGCCGCGAGGTCGCCTCCAAGGCCGGAAAACACCGCAAGACGGTGGAAAACGCCGCGCGCCGTCACACCGAGCAGGTCGAGGCGGAGGCCAGAGCGAAGCGCAGCGGCCAGAGGCCTGCCGCCGGTCGTCCGGCGCCCCGCGCGGAGGCCAGCTCGAAGGGCGGTGCGGCCGTGAGCGCAAGCAAAACCTCCCGCGGCGTCTCCATCGGCGGCTCGTCCGACCCGAAGACCCGCGCCGCCGCCGGCCTCAACCCGGTCTCCGGCCTCGACGTCTCGCTGGAGGACGCCGCCGCGCTGGAGAAGGGCTCCGGCGTCACCGCCACCGTGGAAGCGCTGTCGAAACTGATCGAGAGCGGCAACCCGCTCTTCAAGGACGGCAAGCTCTGGACGCCGCACCGCCCCGCCCGGCCGGAGAAGTCGGAAGGCGGCATCCCGATCCGCATGATCAGCGACTACAAGCCCGCCGGCGACCAGCCGACCGCCATCAAGGACCTGGTCGACGGCCTTTCCGACGGCGAGCGCAGCCAGGTCCTGCTCGGCGTCACCGGCTCGGGCAAGACCTTCACCATGGCCAAGGTGATCGAGGAGACGCAGCGCCCCGCCGTCATCCTCGCGCCGAACAAGACGCTGGCCGCGCAGCTCTATTCCGAATTCAAGAACTTCTTCCCGGAAAACGCGGTCGAATATTTCGTCTCCTACTACGACTATTACCAGCCGGAGGCCTACGTCCCGCGCTCGGACACCTATATCGAGAAGGAATCCTCGATCAACGAGCAGATCGACCGCATGCGCCACTCCGCCACGCGCTCGCTCCTGGAGCGCGACGACTGCATCATCGTCGCCTCGGTCTCCTGCATCTACGGTATCGGCTCGGTCGAGACCTACACGGCCATGACCTTCCAGATGGAGGTGGGCGACCGGCTCGACCAGCGCCAGCTCCTCGCCGACCTCGTCGCCCAGCAGTACAAGCGCCGCGAGATGGATTTCCAGCGCGGCTCTTTTCGCGTGCGCGGCGATACCATCGAGATTTTCCCGGCCCACCTTGAGGATGCCGCCTGGCGCATCTCCATGTTCGGCGACGAGATCGACGCGATCACCGAATTCGACCCGCTGACCGGCCAGAAGACCGGCGACCTGAAATCGGTAAAAATCTACGCCAACAGCCACTACGTCACCCCGCGCCCCACCCTCAACGGCGCCATCAAGGGCATCCGCGAGGAGCTGAAGCACCGCCTCACCGAGCTGGAGAAGGCCGGCCGCCTGCTGGAGGCACAGCGCCTCGAACAGCGCACGCGCTACGACCTGGAAATGCTGGAGGCCACCGGCTCCTGCGCCGGCATCGAGAACTATTCGCGCTACCTGACCGGCCGCAAGCCCGGCGAGCCGCCGCCGACCCTCTTTGAATACGTGCCCGACAACGCGCTGATCTTCATCGACGAGAGCCACGTCACGATCCCGCAGATCGGCGCCATGTACCGGGGCGACTTCCGCCGCAAGGCGACGCTCGCCGAATACGGCTTCCGTCTGCCCTCCTGCATGGACAACCGGCCGCTGCGCTTCGAGGAATGGGACGCCATGCGCCCGGACACGGTCGCCGTCTCGGCGACGCCCGGCGGCTGGGAGCTGGAACAGTCCGGCGGCGTCTTCGCCGAGCAGGTCATCCGCCCGACCGGCCTCATCGACCCGCCGGTCGAGGTGCGCCCGGCGAAAAGCCAGGTGGACGACGTGCTGGGCGAGATCCGCGAGACCGCACAGGCCGGCTACCGCACCCTCGTCACCGTGCTCACCAAGCGCATGGCCGAGGACCTCACCGAGTACCTGCACGAGCAGGGCGTGCGCGTGCGCTACATGCATTCGGACATCGACACGCTGGAGCGCATCGAGATCATCCGGGACCTGCGCCTCGGCGCCTTCGACGTTCTGGTCGGCATCAACCTCTTGCGCGAGGGCCTCGACATTCCCGAATGCGGCTTCGTCGCCATCCTCGACGCCGA
>CBIMFD010000025.1:0-20227 GCA_966243085.1 uncultured Shinella sp. | reverse complement strand
GCACAATGCGTTTCGACGGCACAGCAGGGACTGAGAACACCATGAGCGAAACCGCGAGCAAGGATCCCCTCGTCCTCTTCATGCCGTCCGGCAAGCGCGGCCGCTTCCCGGTCGGCACTCCGGTTCTGGAAGCGGCGCGCAAGCTCGGTGTCTATGTCGAGAGCGTGTGCGGCGGGCGCGCCACCTGCGGGCGCTGTCAGATCGAGGTGCAGGAAGGCAATTTCGCCAAGCACAAGATCGTCTCCTCGTTCGACCACATTTCGGAAAAAGGTCCGAAGGAAGAGCGCTACGAGAAGGTCCGCGGCCTGCCGGAAGGCCGGCGCCTCTCCTGCTCGGCCCTCATCCTCGGCGACCTCGTCGTCGACGTGCCGCAGGATACCGTGATCAACGCGCAGGTCGTGCGCAAGGCCGCGACGGATCGCGTCATCGAGCGCAACGCCGCCGTCCAGCTCTGCTATGTCGAGGTGGACGAGCCGGACATGCACAAGCCGCTCGGCGACCTCGACCGGTTGAAGGTCATGCTGGAGAAGGACTGGGGCTGGAAGGACCTCCTCATCGCCCCGCATCTCATCCCGCAGGTGCAGTTGATCCTTCGCAAGGGCAACTGGGGCGTCACCGCCGCCATCCACCGCGACATGGACTCCTCGCGCCCCTTCATCGTCGGCCTCTGGCCGGGCCTCAAGAACGAGGCCTACGGCGTCGCCTGCGACATCGGCTCGACGACCATCGCCATGCACCTCGTCTCGCTGCTTTCAGGCCGCATCGTCGGCTCTTCGGGCACGTCCAACCCGCAGATCCGCTTCGGCGAGGACCTGATGAGCCGCGTCTCCTACGTCATGATGAACCCGGACGGAAGGGAAGCCATGACCAAGGCCGTGCGCGAGGCCGTCAACGGCCTCATCGGCAAGGTCTGCGCGGAAGGCGAGGTCGACCGCCACGACATCCTCGACATGGTGTTCGTCGCCAACCCCATCATGCACCACCTCTTCCTCGGCATCGACCCGACGGAACTCGGCCAGGCGCCCTTCGCGCTCGCCGTTTCCGGCGCGCTGCAATACTGGGCGCATGAGCTCGACATCGAGGTGAACCGCGGCGCCCGGCTCTATACGCTGCCCTGCATCGCCGGCCATGTCGGCGCGGACGCGGCGGGCGCGACGCTCGCCGAAGGCCCCTACCGGCAGGACCGCATGATGCTGCTGGTCGATGTCGGCACCAATGCGGAGATCGTGCTCGGCAACCGGGACCGCATCGTCGCCGCCTCCTCGCCGACGGGGCCCGCCTTCGAGGGCGCGGAAATCTCCTCCGGCCAGCGCGCCGCCCCCGGCGCCATCGAGCGCGTGCGCATCGACCCCGTCACGCTGGAGCCGCGCTTCCGCGTCATCGGCGTCGACAAGTGGTCGGACGAAGAGGGCTTTGCCGAACAGGCGGCGAGCGTCGGCGTCACCGGCATCTGCGGCTCGGCGATCATCGAGGTCGTCGCGGAAATGTACCTTGCGGGCATCATCTCCGAGGACGGCGTGGTCGACGGATCGATGGCGGAGAGGAGCCCGCGCATCCTCCAGACCGGGCGGACTTATTCCTACCTGCTGCACGACGGCGAACCGCGCATCACGGTCACGCAGAACGACATCCGCGCCATCCAGCTTGCGAAATCCGCGCTCTATGCCGGCATCAAGCTGCTGATGGAAAAGCAGGGCGTCGAGCATGTCGACACGATCCGCTTCGCCGGCGCCTTCGGCTCCTTCATCGATCCGAAATACGCCATGGTCCTCGGCCTCATACCGGACTGCAACCTCGACGAGGTGAAGGCGGTGGGCAACGCCGCCGGCACGGGCGCGCTGATGGCGCTCCTCAACCGCGACCACCGCCGCGAGATCGAAAGCACCGTCGCCCGCATCGAGAAGATCGAGACCGCGCTGGAGCCGCATTTCCAGCAGCTCTTCGTCAACGCCATGGCAATGCCGAACAAGGTGGATGCCTTCCCCGAGCTTGCCAAGGTGGTGGCGCTGCCCGAGCGCAAGGTGCTGTCGGATGACAGCGGCAGCGAAGGCGGCGGGCGCCGGAGGCGGAGGAGCCGGGAGTAGGACTGCCGACAACCTCCCGCCATGAAGACCCTCTCTGCCTGCCGGCATCTCCCCCACAAGGGCAGGGCAATCGCATATGGAGTTCGGTGGGTCCCACATGGCCCTTCTCCCCACTGGGGAGAAGGTCGCGGCAGCGGGATGAGGGGGATCGCTGGCGCAACTCGGGCTGCTTGCCCCCTCATCCGACCCTTCGGGCCACCTTCTCCCCGATGGGGAGAAGGGAAAACAGGCGACCGTCTGCCATATGCGATTGCCCTGCCCACAAGGGGGGAGAAAGGCTGGAAGCGTACTTTTCCCGAAAATTTTCCGCCGAGGGTGCCGCGATGTAAGTCCCTCCCCCTTGTGGGGAGGGATTTAGGGAGGGGTCTTCAAGCGCGCCCTCAGCAGGCCACCTGCAGCATATCCATCGGATGCCGCTCCATGCGGGCGAAGGCGGTGCGGATCTCGTCGGCGACGGCAAGGGCCGGCGCCTCGGCTTCCTCGTTGACGACGAGGCCGATGAGATAGTGGCCGAGCGCCGGCAGGCCGTCCTTCTCGCCCAGCGCCACCATGTCGTCGCCGACGAGGAAGCGGGCGAGCGGGGCGACGGCGAGGTCGGCGCGGATGGCGGCGCGCTGGCCCATGTGATGGGCGCAGAAATAGGCGACGCGGAATTCGCGCCGCGAGCGGCTGAGTTCCTCCAGCGCCCGGGCGCGCCAGATGCAGCCCTCTTCCCAGACCGAAACCGGCAGCGGGTTCTTCAGGTGCGCCGTGCCGCATTTCTTGCCGGCCCAGACGAGCTGTTCCTTGAGCAGGATCTCGCCCGGAACGGGGATCGTGCCGTCGGTGGCGTTGAAGATCGCAAGATCGAGCCGTCGTTCGGCGACGGCGCGGCGCAGGTTCGCGCTGTTCTCGATGGAGACATTGACCGCGATCGACGGATAGGTCTCGGCGAAACGCTTGAGCACTTCCGGCAGGATGAGCTCGCCGACGTCGTCCGGCGCGCCGAGCCGCACCACGCCGTTCATTTCCGGCGTCATGAAGCGCGACACCGCCTCGTTGCTGAGGGCGATGAGCCGGCGCGCATAGGAAAGCAGCACCTCGCCGTGATGGGTCAGCACCACCGAGCGGGCATCCCGGCGGAAGAGCGAACAGCTCAGCAGCTCCTCCAGCTTCTTGATCTGCATGGAGACGGCCGAGGGCGTGCGATGCACGGTCTCGGCGGCCGTCGTGAAATTGCCGGTCTCGGCGATCGCCACGAAGGTTTTCAGGATATCGAGCTCCAGCAGGGGGAGCGTCTGGCGCATCAGCAGGTTCATGACTGCCTCCATGGATCAGAAATTCTGAAGTAAACTGTCACTTCATTTCGTTTGATTGAAAACCGGGATGGAGGGATAGTCAACCTGCAAAGCAGACGAACGTGAGGAAAACGCCATGAAAACGCAAAAATCGTTGCCGGGCGACGTCGGTCTCGCCGTTCTGGCCCGCGGAAACGGATTCTACTACGCGATACGGCGCTTCGTGGGCGAGCAGATCGAAGCCCGCCACCGGCGCAATGTCGCCCGGCATACGGCGGAGGAACTTTCCCGCCTGCCGGACTACCTCAAGCAGGACATCGACTGGCCTGCCATCGGAAGACATGAAGAACGCTGATCATTCCAATCAAATATATTCGTTTGATTGATGCATTAGGTTGCGGCACAGTCACGCTCAAGGTCGCGACCTTTCGATACCTCCCAAGCTCGAAAGGACCCTCAAATGGCAATCGCATTG
The DNA here is from genome assembly GCA_966243085.1 of uncultured Shinella sp. GTDB lineage: Bacteria > Pseudomonadota > Alphaproteobacteria > Rhizobiales > Rhizobiaceae > Shinella. The sequence continues at coordinate 16,391 of CBIMFD010000025.1, read as the reverse complement.
CAACACAGTCCGGTCCGGCGTTCCGCCGGCCTTACCACGCTCGTGCGGGAAACCCTCGCGCGGATCGTCTCGGCCTGGCAGCGCCGGCGCGCCGAGCGCGAACTCGAAGGCATGCCCTTCGATCTGCGCAAGGACATCGGCTTCCGCTCGCGGGAAAAGTCGGCACGATGATGGACGACGACCCCGGCACAACGCCGAACGAAGACGACGCCAGATACCGCCGGACCTGAGACTAACGTCACTCCGGCGGTTTCGTTTTCAGGGGCGCAGGATCGGCACCTGCGGCGCCGCCGTCTCCGGCAGAACCCCAAGCAACCGCGGATCGTCGAACACCTCGATCTGCCGCTTGACGGGCATGAAGCCCGAGCGGATGTAGAAGCCGAGCGCCTGCGGCGAATCCAGTGTGCAGGTGTGCACCCAGAAGCGCCCGATCGGCGCATGCCCCTCCCGCGACCAGGCGCGGTCGATCGCCCGGTTCATCAGCCAGCGCCCCGTTCCTCCGCCGATCATCGCCTGCGTGAGGCCGAAGAAGGCGAGTTCGCAGGCCCCCTCCTCGCGGAAATCGAGCTCCAGCAAACCTTCCGCCTGCCCCGCCTTCATCACGGCATAGACTTCGATATCCGGATGTTCGAGGATGCCGGCGAGGACACCCTCCGCCATGGCGAGCCGCGAGGCCCACAGCCAGTCCGCGCCGATGCGCCGGTAGAGGTCGCGATACCAGGCGACGCCGGGCTTCAGCACCCGCTCCAGCGCAATGCCGGGTTGCTCGGGATCGGCCCGCCGCTGCGGCGGCGCCTGCATTTCGAGGCACGTCACCACCGCCGCGAGCTTGCCCGCCGGCACGTCCGTATATCCATCCGGCAGCATCAGTCGTTCCCCTTTTGAAACCTTTCCGCCTTGTCGCCGGGCGCGGCCCCGTTGTCAAACGGGCAGGAAGCAAGCCCACCTGTCGCAATCGGACGATGCGGGCGGAAGGTCGCAAATCCACAAGTCCTCTTCCGCCATCGCAATTCCGCCGCAACTTACTGGCATTCCGGCGATAGAGGACATGTCTCAGTCGTATCCATCCTTGTGGACGTCGCAAAAATGCTAGCGCGGCCGCCACCACGCCTGCGACGATTGCGACATCGCCTCCCCAGCATGGATAGTCCGATGAACAAGCAAGACGTCAAGAAGCGCTCTCTGGTTTTCTTTCTGGTGCCCAACTTCTCCATGCTGCCCTTTTCGGCGGCGATCGAGACGCTGCGCATCGCCAACCGCATGCTCGGCTACGAGGCCTACACCTGGCGCCTCGCCTCGACGGACGGCCAGCAGGTGCTCTCCTCCAGCGGCATCGGCATCGAGGTGAATTCCTCGCTCGCCGACGAGCGCAAGCATCTCGGCGGCGAGAACCGCCCTTCCATGGTGCTGGTCTGTTCCGGCATCTATGTCGAGGACTTCTCCAACAAGTCGGTCAACGCCTGGCTGCGCGAGGTCTATAACCGCGGCATCGCCGTCGGCTCGCTCTGTACGGGCGCCCATGTCCTCGCCCAGGCGGGTCTGCTCTCGGGCAAGCGCTGCGCCATCCACTGGGAGAACCTGCCGGGCTTTGCCGAGGCCTTTCCGCAGGTCGACGTCTATGCCGACCTCTACGAGATCGACAGCAACATCTATACCTGCGCCGGCGGCACCGCCTCGCTCGACATGATGCTGAACCTGATCGACCAGGATTTCGGCGAAAACCTCGTCAATCGGGTCTGCGAGCAGGCGCTGACGGACCGTGTCCGCGGACCGCACGACCGCCAGCGCCTGCCGCTGCGCGCCCGCCTCGGCGTGCAGAACGCCAAGGTGCTGTCGATCATCGAACTGATGGAGAAGAACCTCGCCGAGCCGCTGTCGCTGCTGGAGATCGCCGACAGCGCCGATCTTTCGCGCCGCCAGATCGAGCGCCTGTTCCGCCAGGAAATGGGCCGGTCGCCCGCCCGCTACTATCTCGAGATCCGCCTCGACCGCGCCCGGCACCTTCTCGTGCAGTCCTCCATGCCGGTGGTGGAAGTGGCCGTCGCCTGCGGCTTCGTCTCCGCCTCGCACTTCTCCAAGTGCTACCGCGAGCTTTACAACCGCTCGCCCCAGCAGGAACGCGCCGAGCGCAAGCTGACCCTTTCGGCCATCGCGCGCTGAACCATCCCTGAAATCGGATAAGCTCCCCGCTTCGGCGGGGATCAGCTCGCCAGCGCGTTCATCAGCGAAAGCTCGGAGAAGACGCGGTTCCGGCCGGCATGCTTGGCCATATAGAGGAACTGGTCGGCGGCGTTGAGATAGTTGTCGAAGGTCTCGCGCCCCGAAATGGCCGCAAGGCCGACGGAGACGGTGATCGTCAGCGGCTCGCCGTCCGCATCGATCGGCTGTGCGGCGAGTTCCGCCCGCAGCCGGTCGCAATAGTCGGATGCCTCGTCCAGCCCCAGCCCGTTGAAGATGACGCCGAACTCCTCGCCGCCGAGGCGCGCGAGCAGGTATCGGTCGCCGACCCGGTGCCGCAGCCGCCGTGAGACGGCCTTCAGCACCACGTCGCCGACCTCGTGGCCGTAGGTGTCGTTGAGGCGCTTGAAATGGTCGATATCGAGGATGGCGATGGAAGCGAGCCCGCCGCGGCGCAGCGCCTGCTCGACGATCCGCGGGCCGGTCTCGAAGAAATAACGCCGGTTGTAGATGTCCGTCAGGTAATCGCGCGCGGCGATGCGGCTCAGCGACTGCACCCGCTTCTGGATCGCCGCGACGCGGAAGACGCGGCTGTTGAATTCCTCCTCCATGAACGGCTTGCGCAGGTAATCGTCGCCGCCCGCACGCAGGAAGGGCGCCGCCCTCGCGCGGTCCTCGTCGGCGGAAAGTCCGACGACGCGCACCGCGTCCTCGCCGTGCCGCTGGCGAATCTCGCCCAGGAGATCGAGACCGTCCATGTCGGAAAGGTCGAGGTCGCAGACGACGAGATCGATCCCGCCATGGGTATCGAGAATGTCGAGCGCGGCCGCACCGCTGTCGACGTCGATCACCTGGAAATGCTGCCGGGTGATGAGATCGACCTGCTTCTGTCGGCATTCCGCGTCGGAATCGACCACGAGCACCTTCGTCTTGCCGCTGGTGAGAATACGGTCCACCGCAAGGACGAGCTGCTGGATGGCCGCCGGATTGTCCTTCACGACATAGTCCAGCACGTTCTTCGCGAGGATCTGGTCGCGCGTCGCGTCGCTGAACGAGCCGGTGAAGACGAGCGGCGCGATCTGATGGGCGATCACATAGTCCAGCGCCTCGCAATTGGGCGCATCCGGCAGGTTGAGGTCGAGAACGGCCAGCACGAAGTCCGGGACGTCGCCCTCAAGCGTCTCGCGAAGCGCCGCCATGCTGGAACAATGGGTGACGGAAAGCCCGAGCTCCTGCTCAAGGCGATACTTCACGGCGGTGGAAAACATGCGCGAGTCTTCCACGAGCAGCACCTGCTGGCCCGAATGGCGCAGAAATGCCGTTCCTCGCTGCGGATTTGAATCCACTCCCACGTCCGTCCAGTGCCTTGATGAAGTTCCCGTTTGCAGCATTACAAACCACCGGTTTTACTAAGTGGTTAATCCGCGCAGGAATATCTTACGTTACGTGAGGGACAGAACTGGGTGGATCGCTTTTCAGCCTGCAAGGCGGAGCTGGGCGGTCCTGATCTGGGTGAGCGTGTCGAGGTTCTGGTTCACGCGGCAATAGAATTCCTCGTCGATGAAGGGACGCATGATGAAATCGTTGCCGCCGGCCTTGAGAAACCGGGCGGACAGGAGCCGGTCGGTGGACGAGGAAATGCCGATGATGCGGAGCTGATGCGAGCCGACCGTGCCGCGGATACGCCGCGTCAGCTCGAAGCCGTCGATATCCGGCATGTTGTAGTCGGTGATCATCAGGGCGATATCCGGGTTCGCCTTGAGGAGCGCGAGCGCGCTCGTCCCGTTCTCCGCCGTGCTCACGCGGAAATTGTAACGTTTCAGGCGCGTGGAAAGCAGCGCCCGCGCCGTCGCGCTGTCGTCCACGATGAGGACGTGGTGCTGATGGTTGGTCAGGAAGCGGCAGACCGATTCGGCCAGCATGTCGACGGCGAAGATGTTGTCCTTGAGGATATAGTCGACGATCTCCTTCGACAGGAGCTGGTCGCGCGTCGTCTGCTGGAAGGTACCGGTGAAGACGATGGTGGGAATGGAAAGATCGACGAGATAGTTCAGCGCCTCGCCGTTTTCCGCGCCCGGCAGGTTGATGTTGGAAATGGCGAGCGTGATCTTCTCGGTGGATTTGTCATAGGCCAGTTCCAGCTCCTCGAAGCTGCGGCAGATATCCACCTCGATGCCGAAGAGCTCCTTCAGCCGTTTCGAGATCATGGATGTGAAGACGTTGGAGTCCTCGGCGAGAAGAATTCGATGCTGCGAAAGAGACGCGCCGGAATACTGCATCCCGGAAATGCCGATGAACGCCATGACATGCCTTCGTAAAATGAATGTTCCCCATCTAAGGGGTAGCTTCAACCCTTTGCGAAAGCGTTAAATTTAGAGAGCATGAAAACGCGGTAGGCGGGACGGTTCCCGCCTGATCTTGACCTCTACTTGACGGAGGCCGCTCCGCCTTCGATTTCGACATCCTCGCCGCCGTTGAGCGCGATGCGGTCGCCGTTGGGAAGCGTCACGAAACAGCCGGCCGGGCAGATCGTCTCGGTGGTGCCCGGCTCGAGGGCGATCTCCACGCGGCTGCCGCCCTCGACGATGACGAGGACCTGCGTGTCGGCGTCCTTGTTGGTCACCGAGGCGGCCATGGCCGGAGCGGCCATCCCTGCCGACACGAGCAGCATCACGATCGTTCGCTTCATCTTTGCCCGGCGCAACCGCCGCCCCTGTTCACAAGCCCAAGGCAACACTATCGCCCATCGGGCGGATTTGCATGTGTTTTATGCGGGGACGGCTGAATGCAGCGTGAATGCGGCGTTCATGCGCCGCAAATCGGGCAAGCCTCATGCGCCCTTCCCGTCAGGCGTCCTCCGCCGGCTTGCCGCGTCGCCGGGGAGCCGGCCGAACCTTCTCCACCGCCTCGTCGAGAAGCGCGGTGATGAGCCGGGCACCGTCCGGGGAAATCTTCACCGGCACCTCGGGCGCGGCCGGTCCGCCGATGGCGATCCCCTCCTCGCGCAGCTTTTCGAGGATCGTCGTGCGCAGTTCCGACTTGACGCTGCCGCCGTTGAGAATGTCGGCAAGGAACGCCCGGACCTCGAAATCCAGCGTTGCGGCCGAAAAGGCGAGGAACACCACCATCGGCTCGGGATTGCGCAGGAGACCCTGCTGCGCGCCCACGACGGCGGCAAGGACGGCCTGCACCCGGCGCGGATCGTTGCTGCCGTGCACGCTGATCGGCAGTTCGATGCGGCCGAGCTTGTTGCGATGCGTCCAGTTACCGACCTGCCCGTTGATGAGCAGCGAATTGGGCACGATCACCGTCTGGCGCTGGAAGGTCTCGATCTCCGTGGCGCGCACGGAGATGCGGCGCACGAAGCCCTCCGTCGTGCCCGCCACCACCCAGTCGCCCACCTTGAACGGCCGCTCGGCGAGCAGGATGAGGCCCGAGACGAAGTTCGAGACGATGTTCTGCAGGCCGAAACCGATACCGAGCGAGAGGGCGCCGGCAACGAGCGCGAGGCTGGCAAGGTTGATGCCCGCCGCCGATATGCCGATGAGGCCGGCAAGCGCGACGCCGGCATAGCCGATCGCGGTGCGCACGGAGTTGCGCACGCCCGTATCGACCTGACTGCGCGCCAGCACGTTGCCGTCGAGCCACTTCTGGAACCAGCGCGTGACGACAAGCCCGACGACGAAGAGCAGGATGCCGACGAGGATGCCGACGAGCGAGATGCTGATGCTGCCGATGCGGATCTCGGTGAAGATGCGATAGGCCCAGGATTCGATGTCGGCGACCTGGAATCCCCATTGCAGGAGGATCAGCGGCACGAAGCAGACGACGATCAGGAGATAGATGGCAAGGCCGGCGGCAAGGCCGATCTGGTCGAGCGCCACCTGACCGAGCCCGAAACGCTCCTCCAGCCGCTTGCCGATGGCCGTGTCGGCGAAGGCATTGGTGGCGGAGACGGCGCGGCCGGACAGGAAGCCGATATACATCGTCACCACGGCCGCGCCCGTCACGACGATCTGCGTGGCGACGAAGCGCGCCATGCCGACATAGCCGAGCAGCGCCGACAGGATGAGACCGAGGCCCGTCAGGACCAGCAGCACGAAGATCGAGCGCGGCCAGGGCCGGCCCGGCGAATCCGGCGTCTCGCCCTGGCGCAGCACCGGCTTGACGAAGGCGGTGACGAGCAGGAGCAGGCCGATGATGATCGAGGCGAAGAAACTCTTCACGACCGTCAATATCACGGGCGAGCCCAGCACCTCGCTGATCGTGCCGAGGAAGTAGTCGGCGCCGTTGACGAGCGCCATGCCGAAGATCAGCAGCCAGAGGCGCCGCGCCCCCCGGTCGGAAACGCGCACCAGCCGCCAGTGCCCGTCCCCCGGCGACAGCACCGCGTTGGCGAGCTGCGCGACGAAGTAGATCGCCACCGTCATGCCGAGCGAGATGGCGACCAGCGGCGCGATGTCGGTGCGCAGCACCTTGAACGCATCGAGGAAGAAATAGCTCGTCCCCGCAAAGGCCGCCGCCGCGATCGTCGGCAGCACCGTCGACCAGAAGGCGACGGAAAGGCGCGTGATGTAATGCGGCTTTTCCTGCCGCGCTGCGCGGGTGATATAGGGCGAGAAGAGCCGATAGCTTCCCGAAAGCAGCACGAGCGCGGCGAGCAGCGACAGCGCCACTGCGCCGAGAAGCGCCATCCGCTTGAACTTCCAGACGAACTGCAGCCAGGCCGTCACCGTGCGGCCGAGACTCTCCGCCTCCTTCGCCATCGCGCCGGAGGCGTCGGCGAAAAGGTCGGCGCTGATTTCGGTGCGCTTCAGGATGGCGTCCGTGAAAAGTTGCCGGCGCATTTCGGTGATGCGGTTCGAGAGCTTCGTCGCCTCGATCGAAAGATTCTCGGCCTCGCCGGTCAGTGCGTTGATCTGGTTGCGCTCGGCGGTCAGCTTCTTGCGCTCCTCGACCACGACGTCCGCTTCGGCGGGGGCGCCTTCGGCCGGCGGATCGCCGAGTTCGGTCTGCCGGGCCTTGATGGCGTCGAGCCGCGGCCGGGTGGCGACGGAGGTCGCCAGGATCGAGCGGTTGAGCGCCTCCGTCTCCACCTTCAGGTCGACGAGACGGATATCGTCGTCCTCGTAGCGCTCGACGCGCTCGCGAATGCCGGTAAGCTGGTCGCCCGCCTTCTTGAGGTCGGCGCTCGCCTGCTCGAGTTGCGTCGCCGCATCGCCGGCGGGCGCGGCGGCCGTCTGCGCGGCTGCGGGTGCGGCCGCGAGGAGCACAATCGCGAAAAGGATGGAGACAAGGCGAAAGAGCGGCAACAGGCCATCCTCGATAAGCAAAGGCAGACGACGTATCGCAATCGGGCGATTCGGTTCACTTCTAGCCGTGAATGCGGCCATTTTAAACGGCCGAGGCTAGAATCCCGCCCCCGGCTCGGCGAGATAGGCTTCTTCCGCAGGCGTCGAAACGCGGCCGAGAAAGCCGTTGCGATGCGGAAAGCGGCCGTATTGCGCGATGACGTCGCGGTGGCGTAGCGCATAGTCGAGATACACCTCGTCGCCATGCGCCTCGAAGAGCGAGACGCAGCGGTCCTGGTCGGCCAGCGTCTCGGAATGCTCGAAGGGCATGTAGAAGAAATGCCTGCGGCCATAGTCGACCGCCTCGTCCGCCGCCACGTCCAGTGCGAGCAGCGCCTCGCGCCGGGCGATCCAGTCCGTGGCGAAGGCAAGGGGCGAGGCCCGATACATGTTGCGCGGAAACTGGTCGAGCACGATGATCGCGGCGAGCCGCGCCTCGGGGCTTGCCCGCCATTCGTCCGGCACCGCACGCGAGAGCGCAAGATGCGTCGCGGCGAACGTCTCCCGCACCCGCGCGTCGAGTTCCGGCGTCGATTGCCACCAGTCCTTCGCCGTCAGCGTCTCGCACCAGAAGCCGACAACCTCGTCCGGCCGCGCAATCCCGTTTTCATTCATGGCAATGCCTCCATTCGTCGCCAAGGCAATATGGCGGAGGGAGGGTCGCTTGCAAGGGGCTGCGTCTTGCGGCCTGATCGGGGGACCGGCAGCCGGGATGGCCGATCACCCCGGCTTCGCGTGCAGCCGGGAGCGTTCCGACGCCGGTGGGCAAAAAGGCGGGACGGCATGAGGCGTATGCTGATAATGATACCCGCCGTGCTATCATGCGGCACAGCGATGGAATCGAGCGATTGTTAGATGACAGATGATAACGAGTACCGGCTTCCCTCAAACCAGAAGTTCGTGCCGGTCTGCGCGATCGGCGCTTCTGCCGGCGGCGTCGAGGCGTTGCAGAGCCTGTTTCGGCATCTGCCGACCGATCTGGGCCTTGCCTATGTCGTCATCGTTCATCTTTCGCCGGACGAGCCCAGCGCATTGGGCGAGGTTCTCTCAGCCTGCACACGGATGCCGGTCCATCAGATCGTCGACACGCCGACGCTGAAGCCCAACTGCGTCTTCGTCATACCGCCCGACCGCGAACTGGTCATTGACGGCGACAGCATAACCGCTCGCCCCTTCAGCGAACCCCGCGGCCGGCGCGCGCCGATCGACATGTTCTTCCGCTCGATCGCGGCCGCCCGCGGCGACGGCGTCGCGGTGGTGCTGTCGGGGGCGGGCTCGGACGGTGCGCTGGGCGTTGCCGCCATCAAGGAGGCCGGCGGCGTCATCCTCGTCCAGGAACCGGCGGAAGCGACCTTCGCGTCCATGCCGCAGAGCGCCATCGCGACGGGCGTGGCGGATTTCGTCGCCCCCATTCCAAGACTGACCGAACGGTTGAGCGACGTGGCGCGCAGCAAGGAGGCCGTCCGCTCGCTCGACATGGCGGGCGCCGCAAACGATCTCCGTCGTATCGTCGCTCTGCTGCGCGCTCGCACCGGCCACGATTTTTCCGCCTATAAACGGGCGACCGTGATGCGCCGCGTGCTTCGCCGCATGCAGGTCTGCCGGACCGACACGCTCGCCGATTATGCGGACTATCTGCTGACGACGCCGGAAGAAGCGAAGAACCTCTTTTCGGACCTCCTCATCTCCGTCACGACTTTCTTCCGCGACGAGCACGCTTTCGAGGCGCTGGCGCGCCAGGCGATCAAGCCTCTGGTCGATGCTCTCGACGAAGCGACCGAAGAGAATATCCGGGTATGGGTCGTCGGCTGCGCCACCGGCGAGGAAGCCTACAGCGTCGCCATCCTGCTGCATGGAGGAAATGGCGCGGCACAAAATAAAAGCGCCGCTGCAGATTTTTGCGACGGATCTGGATGAGGGCGCGCTCGCGACCGCCCGCGAAGGCCGCTACCCGCGGGCGATCGAGGCCGACATCAGCGAGGACCGCCTCGCGCGCTTCTTCATCGACGAAGGCACACACTTCAGGGTTCGCAAGGAACTGCGCGAAAGCGTGCTCTTCGCCAAGCACAGCGTCCTGAAAGAGCCGCCCTTCATGCGGCTCGACCTAATTACCTGCCGCAACCTGCTGATCTATCTGGAGCGTAGCCTGCAGGCGCAGGTTTGCTCGATTTTCCACTACGGCCTGAAATCGGGCCGCTATCTCTTCCTCGGCTCGGCCGAAACGGTCGACGTTGCGGCCGATCTCTTCGCGCCCATCGACCGGCAGGCGCGCATCTATAGCGCCCGCGCCCATGCCGGTCATCTCCTGCCGATCCTGCCGCAGTTCGCGGCACCCGAGCAGATCACGCATCCCGAGCGTCCCGCTCCGATCGGAGCCGAGCGAACGACGCTGCCGGCAGCGCTTCACGTTGCCGCGCTCGAGCACAACGCGCCGGCCAGCATCCTCGTCGACGACGGTCAGAACATGCTGCATCTCTCCCCGACCGCCGGCCGCTTCCTCCTGCATTCCGCAGGTCCGGTCTCGAAGGTCCTGCCGGCTGTGGTGCGGCCGGAATTGCGGCTCGACCTCCGGCTGGCACTGACCCGCGCCTTCGACCAGAGTGAACCCTCCGTGACCCTGCCGACCGTCGTCGCCTTCGACCAGGGACGCCGGCGCATCTCCATGCAGGTCGTGCCGATTGCCAACGAAGAGCAGAAGGCCGCGCAGGCCCTGGTCTTTTTCCTCGACGGCGGCGCCGTTCTCGACGGCGAGGAACCCGATTCCCTTCCCGAGGCCCGCCCGGACGAGGTGCGCCGCCTCTATGCGGAGCTGAAGGCCGCGCAGGAGGCGCTGATCGTCAGCCGCAGCGGCCACGAGGCGTCCATACAGGAGCTGCGCGCCGCCAACGAGGAGCTTCAGTCGATAAACGAGGAGTATCGTTCGACGGCCGAGGAGCTCGAAACCTCGAAGGAGGAACTGCAGTCGATCAACGAGGAACTGCACACCGTCAATGCCGAGCTGAAGAGCAAGCTGGAGAGCATTTCCGCCGCGCACAGCGACCTCCAGAACCTTTCGGCCGCGACCGAGATCGGCACGCTGTTCCTCGATCCGGACATGCGCATTAAGATGTTCACGTCGCCGGTCGCCGAGCTCTTCAACATCACCCGCCACGATATCGGCCGGGCGATCACGGATTTCACGCACCAGCTCAATTACGACAATATCGAGGAGGACGCCCGCAAGGTCCTGAAGGACCTCATTCCCATCGAGCGCGAGGTGAGCAGCCGCCGCGGCCAGCTCTACGCCATGCGCCTTCGGCCCTACCGCACCGTGGAGGACCGCATCGACGGCACGGTCGTGACCTTCGTCGACATTTCCGAACGGGCACGCGTCGAGGCGGCGCTGCGCGAGAGCGAGGAGCGCCTGCGCCAGTTCGGCGAAGCCTCGCAGGACGTACTATGGATCCGCACGGTCGAAACGCTGCAATGGGAATACCTCACGCCGGCCTTCGAATCGATCTACGGCATCGACCGCGAGGCGGCGTTGCGCGGCGACAACATGGTGGGCTGGCTGGAGCTGATCGTTCCGGAAGACCGCGAGCTTGCGGCCGCCAATCTCCAGCGCGTCCGCGACGGGGAATGGGTGACGTTCGAGTATCGTATCCAGCGGCCGGCCGACGGGGGTATCCGCTGGCTGCGCAACACCGACTTCCCGATCAAGGACGAGGCGGGACGGGTGACGCGAATCGGCGGCATCGGCCACGACGTCACGGAGATCAAGGAGACGGAGCAGGCGCTCGCTGCCGCCGAACGCCGTCAGCGGGCGCTCCTCGAGGGCATTCCGCAACTGGTCTGGCGCGCCGTGGACGGCGGCAACTGGACCTGGGCTACCCCGCAATGGACCGAATATACGGGCCAGACGGAGGAAGAGAGCCGCGGCCGCGGCTGGCTGCAGCCCGTGCATCCGGACGACCGCGACACGGCAAGCGCAAGCTGGTCGAAGGCCATGGAGACGGGCGGGTTTGAAGTCGAATATCGGCTCCTCGAAGCCGACACGAACTGCTATCGCTGGTTCCATACCCGCGCGGCGCCGGTGCGCAATGCCGTCGGTGAAATCGTCGAATGGCTTGGCACCTCCACCGATATCGACGAGCTTCGCAGCCTGCACAAGCGGCAGGAGGTCCTGGTCGCCGAGCTTCAGCATCGAACGCGGAACCTCATGGGCGTCATCCGTTCGATGGCCGAGAAAACGGCAGGGGCGAGCAAGGACCTCGTGGACTTCCGCGAACGGTTCCGGGATCGCCTGGATGCCCTTGCCCGCGTCCAGGGGCTCCTCTCCCGCCTGAAGGAGCACGACCGGGTCAACTTCGACGAGCTCGTCGAAACGGAGCTGGGTGCGCTGGATGGCAGCGCCGAACACGTCGTCCTGAGAGGGCCGCGCGGCATTCGCCTTCGCTCCTCCACGGTGCAGATGCTGGCCATGGCGTTGCACGAATTGGCGACCAATGCGGTCAAATACGGCGCTCTCGGCCAGCCGTCGGGGAGGCTCACCATAACGTGGTCTCTCGATGAAGACGGCCCCGGCGACAAGCCATGGCTTCATATCGACTGGCGGGAGAGCGGTGTCGCGATGCCGCCGTGGGGTTCAGAACCCGAAGGCACCGGACAGGGCAGAGAGCTGATCGAAAAGGCCCTGCCCTACCAACTGAGCGCCAGGACCAGCTATGCGCTCGGCCCGGACGGCGTGCGCTGCACGATCTCGCTTCCGGTCTCTCAGAGCAAGCTTGCGGAGGAAAGACCATGACGGGCAGAACGCTGAACGAGTGCCGCATCCTCGTGGTGGAAGACGAATACCTGCTGGCGGACGAACTGCGGGCGGGGCTCATGGATGCCGGCGCAGTCGTGATAGGGCCGGTCGGAGCGCTTGAGGATGCGCTGACGCTGATCGAGTCCGAGCCGACCATCGACGGCGCCATCCTCGATACGAACCTGCAGGGGCAGATGGTCTTCTCCGCGGCCGATCAGCTCGAAGCGCGCCAGGTGCCCTACCTGTTCACGACGGGGTACGACGCGTCGGTGATTCCCGCGCGTTTCAAACATGTCGCCCGGTGTGAGAAGCCGATCAGGATAGCGAAGGTGATAGAGGCGACCGGCCGGATAATCCATGTCCGTTGACTTGCGGCCGTCCGCGGTGACGCTCGCTCTGCCGTGACCCTGATTTCCGCCTTCGCAAATGCCGCGGGCGGTGACCGTCAATGGAACATTATCTGCTCCCAGCACTTGGACATGCCTGTTGGGAGAAGACGAGATATGACCACGCGTGACATGATCGGCATCGGCGCTTCCCTCGGCGGCATAGAGGCCATCCGGCATCTGCTTCAGGAACTGCCGAATGATTTGCCCGCGACGCTCTTCGTCGTGCTCCATGTCGGCGCCTCGGGAAAAAACCTTCTGGCCGACATTTTCAACAGGCACTCGGCCCTTCAGGTTTCCACGGCCCAGGATGGAGAACCTGTTCGGCCCCGCCACGTCTATGTCGCGCCCGCGGACAGGCATCTCCTTGTCGTCGATGAACGGATACGCCTTGGCCACGGGCCGCGTGAAAACATGGCGCGGCCGGCTATCGATCCGCTATTCCGCTCGCTCGGCGCGTCGTTCGGTTCCCGGGCCATCGGCGTCGTCCTGACCGGAATGCTGAACGACGGGGCGGCCGGACTGGCGGACCTGAAGCGGTGCGGCGGCTTGACCGTTGTCCAGAGCCCCCTCGACGCCACCGCTCCCGATATGCCGGCAAGCGCTCTCGAAGCGGTCGACGTGGATTACCGCGCGCCGCTTGCGGACCTTCCCGGCCTTCTCGAACGGCTGGCCCGGGAAAGGGCCGGTGCACCGGTCGGATTTCCCGAGGACGTACATACCGAGATCCAGATCGCACTCGGCAGAACGGCCGGAGAAGAGGCGATCGCGCGCATCGCGGATGTGACGCCGCTGACCTGCCCCGATTGCGGTGGTGTGCTCTCGCAGGTCCGCCGGGGGTCCCCGCTGCGTTTTCGCTGCCAGGTCGGTCATGCCTATACCGCACAAGCGCTGTCCTCGGCATCGGCCGACGGGCCTGACGCCGCGATCCGCCTGGCGCTGCGCGTCCTGCAGGAGCAATCGCTTCTTGCGGGGAAAAATGGCCGAGGATGCGCGCCGCAGCGGGCGCCGCGCCGCAGCCGCCTCGTATGAAGAGCGTGCGCAAGAGTACGAGAACCATATTCATCTGCTTCGCAAAGCCATCGCCTGACCGTTCGGGCCGATCAGCCTTCGCTCTGCGCGCCGTTCCTCGATATGCGGGCAAGAAGCGCGAGCAGGGCGTGGTCGTCGCAGGGCTTGGTCAGGCAAGGAACGGTTTTGAATTTTTTCGGTATGGAGTTGCAGTCGTAACCCGTGACGAAGACGAAGGGCAGTCCGATTCCGACGAGACGGTCGGCGATCTCGTAGCCCATTGCCCCGCGAAGATTGATGTCGAGCACCACAGCATCGAGCGTGTCTCCGCTCGTTGCCAGAATGTCCAGCGCATCCTTCACACCGGAGACCGGACCCACGACATGGGCGCCCGCATCCTGCAATTCCGCAGAAAGATGCAGCGCGACGAGATATTCGTCCTCGACGACGAGATAGGTGCGCCCCGAAAGGGATGGCTTCTCCGGCACGCTACCCACCTTTCGTCCGCACCGGATACACATCCGCGCCGCAACCGCGCGACGTCCGGGCGGCAGCCGCCAACCTGCTTTCGTCGACCGGCTTCCTCGGGTGCGTTTCCATTGCTGTGCTCCGGGTCAGGGTTTGAGGACGACCTTGATACAGCCGTCCTTCTTGTCGCGGAACGTCTTGTAGAGGTCCGGGCCGTCTTCGAGGCCCGCCCGGTGGGTGATGACAAAGGAAGGGTCGATGTCGCCGCGCTCGATGCGCTCCAGCAGCGTCGGCAAATAGTGCTGCACCGGCGTCTGGGCCATGCGGAAGGTCAGGCCGCGATTGATCGCCGATCCCATCGGGATCTTGTCGAGGAGGCCGCCATAAACGCCGACGATCGAGACCGTCCCGAAGTTGCGGCAGCAATGGATGGCCTGGCGCAAAACATGCGGGCGATCCGTTCCCATGAAGGTGGCGACCTTCACGCGGTCGACGACGGCGTCGAAACCGGACATGGTATCGGGTTCGGTGCCGACCGCATCGATACAGGCGTCGGCACCGCGGCCTCCGGTGAGGTCCATGATGCGGTCATAAATGTCCTCGTCACGGAAATCGAGCACCAGGGCGCCGCTCTCCTGCGCCAGTGCCTTGCGCTCCGGCACGGTGTCGATGGCGATGACCCGCTCCGCGCCCAGCAGGAAGGCACTTCTGATCGCCATTTGCCCGACGGGGCCGCAGCCCCAGACGGCGATCGTGTCGCCGGACTGAATGTCGCAGAATTCCGCCGCCATGTAGCCGGTGGGGAAAATGTCGGAGAGGAACAGCACCTGCTCGTCCGTCAACCCGTCCGGCACCTTGATCGGGCCGACATCGGCATAGGGCACGCGCAGATATTCCGCCTGTCCGCCGCTGAAGCCGCCGAGAAGATGGGAGTAACCGAAGAGGCCCGCCGGCGAATTTCCCCAGAGCTTTGCGGCCTTCTCGCGGTTCGGGTTCGAGCGTTCGCACCCGGAATAGTGCCCGCGTTTGCAGAAGAAGCACTCACCGCAGGCGATCGTGAACGGCACCACGACCCGGTCGCCGACCTTCAGAGCCTTGTTGTCGGCTCCGACTTCGACCACCTCGCCCATCGTCTCGTGGCCGACGATGTCGCCATGCTGCATGCTGGGGATGACGCCATCAAAGATGTGCAGGTCCGAACCGCAGATCGCACAGGCCGTCACCTTGATGATCGCATCGCGCCCCTGCTCGATCTTGGGATCGGGAACACTCTCGCAACGGATATCACTCTTGCCATGCCAGGTTAGCGCTTTCATGGGGTCGTTCCTTCGTGATTGACAACCGTTTCGGGAACCTGCCCCGGCCATGTTTGTTCCCGCATTGGCCAGCTTCCCGGTGCGCTCCTAACCGGCTTGCGGCCGTTCCGTTCCCCGCAGCAGCCGTGCCGACGGCTCCCGCCTCGGCAAGGGAACAAAACAGGGCGCGTCATGTTCGGAGAATGCTTCCCGCCTTCGCTCGAAGCGCCCGGGTGCGGCGCGCCCCGCACCCGGAATCCCCCACGAGTACGAGCCCGACGAAAGGAATTCCCGATGGCAAACGCAGACAAGAAGCACGTTGGCGCCGGCGCACAGGGCAAAGGCGACGGCAGCGGCGCGATGACGGACCTCGACCGGGACGTCCTGCCCGAGAACATGGTCCTTTCAAACCGGGACAAGGCCCAGCATTCGCAGGAACGCGGCCTCGACGGCAAGGCCGTCCAGACCGAACAGTATCACGATCATGCCGCGAACCGGCAGAAGAACGAAGGAGCGAAACGATGACCGCAAAACAGCCGCCGATCCCGCCGGCCAACCGCAGCGAAAAGGGAACCGGTGAAGACGGCAAGCCGTCGCTTCGGACGTCGGAACGCTCCGCGTCCGCCCCCGATCCCGACAAGCAGGGACAGCAGGGCAACACGAAGGTGAACACGACCCACCAGGGACTTCAGCAGGACCGATAGGAGAACGCCATGTCGACCTCCACCAAGACGCCCGCAAGCATCCGCCAGGGCGGACCGGGCGCATCGCACGAGAACGCGAAAGAGCCGCTCGATATCAGGAAACCGCCGGCCGACAGCGACAAGCGGCCGCAAAGCCGCGTTTCCGGCGGCGGCGGGGAACGGGACAGCCACCACACCCACGATCCCGGGAAAAAATGAAACCGCCTTCTAGA
>CBIMFD010000024.1:0-20477 GCA_966243085.1 uncultured Shinella sp. | reverse complement strand
CATGCTCGGAAAGGTCAACCACATTGCCATCGCCGTGCCGGACCTTGCCGCCGCCGCGGCGACCTATCGCGATACGCTGGGCGCGAAGGTCTCCGCGCCGCAGGCCCTGCCGGAACATGGCGTGACGGTGGTCTTCGTCGAGCTGGCGAACACCAAGGTGGAACTGCTGGAGCCGCTGGGCGAGGCGTCCCCCATCGCCGCCTTCCTCGAAAAGGCGCCGGCCGGCGGCATGCACCACATCTGCTACGAAGTGGACGATATCCTCGCCGCGCGCGACCGGCTGACAGCGAGCGGAGCGCGCGTGCTGGGCGACGGCAATCCGAAGATCGGCGCCCACGGCAGGCCGGTGCTCTTCCTCCATCCGAAGGACTTTCTCGGCACGCTGGTCGAACTCGAACAGGTGTGACAGCGCGCCGCCGTCGCGCCGTTTGAACTTTGCGGGGAAGGGGCGTAAAAGAACCGCGTCGCAGGAGGGTCGTCCATGCAGGTGTTTTCCTATCTCGCCGTCTATTTCATCATCTGGTGGCTCACGCTCTTCGCCGTCCTGCCCTTCGGGCTGAGGACGCAGGCGGAAGCAGACGAGGTAGTGCTGGGAACGGTGGCGAGCGCGCCGGCGCGCTTCCGTGGCGGCCGCGTGGTGCTGATCACCACCTGCATTTCGGCGATTATCTACGGCGTCTACATCCTTGCCGTGAAATCGGGCTACGGCCTCGACGCCATTCCGCAGTTCTATCCGGATTTCGACTAGACCGTCGCCATAAAGGTTAACGGTATCCGGCGGGCGAACAGCAAGCCATTCCGGTAGCGTCCAATCTTTCGGAATACTCTTCCCTTTCGTTCCCCGCGAAAAGCAGCGAAAGAACGCGCCTGCATAGGCCTTTCGGGCTAGGAAACGCGCGTGATCGCGTAGAATTGCTTCTCCCGACGTGAGGCGGAGTGCCGCAGGGGGAAGCCGCTGTGCGCCTTTGACGCATGGACCTTCTGGAAATAGCAGTCGAAAAGAAATGCCGTTTGCGAAAAGCAAAAAAAAACAAGGCTGAAAGCCTTGTTTTACAGGTATCGCGTGATCTCTATCCGTTGTGCGGTGGCAGCGTCTGCGCGCGCCAAAGATCTGATCCTCCCAAGACTTGACCGCGAATTTGGCAGAAATTTTTGCTCCCTGCCTATTTTGTAGCGTGAAACTAGCCCAAACCTTAGGCGTTGTCATCCGCTTTTTTGCATTTTTGCTACAGTGGAATAAAATTTTTCCGTTGACAAGCTTTGCGCAATTTCCGTTATTTGCGGCCCCATTTTTCTGCCACATTTGTCCGGGTGGCCACCAGCGGTGGACAGTGCTTCGCGCCGACCGTCCCGCGCCGCGTGCCGGGTTTCTTTCCGTTGGCGAAGCGTTTATGAACGCGTGAAAATCAACGTCATTTTGCCCGATTCCCGAAATAGGGCGGATCAGTCACTCCGGAACCCGATATGCGCCTTTCCCGCTTCTTCCTGCCCATCCTCAAGGAAAACCCCAAGGAGGCCGAGATCGTCTCCCACCGGCTCATGCTGCGTGCGGGCATGATCAAGCAGCAGTCCCAGGGCATCTACACCTGGCTGCCGCTCGGAAAGCGCGTTCTCGACAAGGTCAACGCCATCATCCGCGAGGAGCAGAACCGCTCCGGCGCCATCGAGCTCCTGATGCCGACGCTGCAATCGGCCGAGCTCTGGCAGGAGAGCGGGCGCTACGACGCCTACGGCAAGGAGATGCTGCGCATCAAGGACCGGCAGGACCGGCCTATGCTCTATGGCCCGACCAACGAGGAGATGATCACCGACGTCTTCCGTTCGTATGTGAAGTCCTACAAGGACCTGCCGCTCAACCTCTACCATATCCAGCTCAAGTTCCGCGACGAGATCCGTCCGCGCTTCGGCACCATGCGCTCGCGCGAGTTCCTGATGAAGGACGCCTATTCCTTCGACCTCGACCGCGAGGGCGCCGAGCACGCCTACAACCGCATGTTCGCGGCGTATCTGCGCACCTTCTCGCGCATGGGCCTTCGCGCCATTCCGATGCGCGCCGATACCGGCCCGATCGGCGGCAATCTCAGCCACGAATTCATCATCCTTGCCGATACGGGCGAGTCGGAGGTCTTCTGCCACAAGGACTTCCTGGGCTTCGACATACCGGCCGAGGACACGGATTTCGAGGACGTCGCCGGCCTGAAGGCGATCTTCGACAAGTGGACCTCGCGCTATGCCGCAACCTCGGAAATGCACGATGCGGCCGCCTTCGAGGCGATCCCGGAGGGCGAGCGCCTTTCTGCCCGCGGCATCGAGGTCGGCCACATCTTCTATTTCGGCACCAAGTATTCCGAGGTCATGGGCGCCAAGGTGCAGGGCCCGGACGGCAAGGAACATGCCGTGCACATGGGCTCCTACGGCATCGGCCCGACGCGCCTCGTGCCGGCGATCATCGAGGCCTCGCACGACGAGAACGGCATCATCTGGCCGAAGGCCATCGCGCCCTTCGAGGCGATCGTCATCAACATGAAGTCGGGCGACGCCGCCTGCGATGCGGCCTGCGAGAAAATCTACGGCGCGCTCCAGAAGGCCGGCATCGACGTGCTCTATGACGACAAGGACGAGCGCGCAGGCGCCAAGTTCGCCACCGCCGACCTCATCGGCGCGCCGGTACAGGTCATCGCCGGCCCGCGCGGCGTTGCGAACGGCGAGGTCGAGATCAAGGACCGCAAGACCGGCGAACGCGAGACCCTGACCATCGAGGCGGCCATCAACCGCCTGACGTCCGGCAACTGAAGCGGGTGAAACGATGCCCGTAGCGCCGCCGCACCCCCCTCTGCCCTGCCGGCCATCTCCCCCTCAAGGGGGGAGATCGGCAAGACGCACGGGCGGCATTCCGGTAGCGGCGCAAAAGATGGGCGAAACGGCACTCCATCCAATCTCCCACCTTGAGGGGGAGATGCCCGGCAGGGCAGAGGGGGGTATTTCCAGCCGCTACAGCGACTTCTTCTTTTCATATGAGACCGCCCGAAGGGCAACGGGGAGGAAGCATGGCTGACGCAGTAAGCGGAACGACCGAAGCCTTCAAGAAGAGCCGCCCGTTCTCCGCCTTCGAGCGGATGGTCGCCTGGCGTTACCTTCGCTCCCGGCGCAAGGAAGCCTATATCTCGGTTATCGCCGGCTTCTCCTTCATCGGCATCATGCTCGGTGTCGCCACACTGATCATCGTCATGGCGGTGATGAACGGTTTTCGCACCGAGCTGATCTCGCGCATCCTCGGGATCAACGGCCACATGATCATCCAGCCGGTCGACAGCCCGCTGAACGACTATGCCGCGCTCGCCGACAGGCTTGCCGCCGTGCCGGGCGTCACCATGGCCATCCCGCTCGTCGAGGGCCAGACGCTGGCGCAGGGGACGGCCGGCGGCGGGACGGGCGCGCTGGTGCGCGGCATCCGCGCCGACGACCTCGCCAAGATGAAGGCCGTCTCCGATCATATCAAGGAAGGCGACCTCGTCGGCTTTGCCGCCGGTACCGGCGTCGCCATCGGCTCGCGCATGGCCGAGGCGCTCGGGCTTTCCGCCGGCGGGCAGATCACGCTCGTCGCACCGGAGGGGGACGTGACGCCCCTCGGCGTCAATCCGCGCGTGAAGACCTATACGGTCTCGGCGATCTTCGAGATCGGCATGTCGGAATATGACGCTTCGATCATCTACATGCCGCTGGAGGAGGCGCAGCTTTATTTCAACGCCGAAGGCATCGTGCAGTCGATCGAGCTCTTCGTCTCCCATCCCGACGCGGTCGACGACTTGCGCCAGCCCGTCGAGGCGGCCGCAGGCCGGCAGATATTCATCACCGACTGGCGCCAGCGCAACCAGACCTTCTTCTCGGCCCTTCAGGTCGAGCGCAACGTCATGTTCATGATCCTGACGCTGATCGTGCTCGTCGCCGCGCTCAACATCATCTCCGGCCTCATCATGCTGGTGAAGGACAAGGGCAGCGACATCGCGATCCTGCGCACCATGGGGGCGACCTCCGGCGCCATCATGCGCATCTTCTTCATGACGGGCGCGGCGATCGGCACGGTCGGCACCTTCGCCGGCGTCGTCCTCGGCGTCGTCGTTTGCCTCAACGTCGAATCCATCCGCCAGTTCTTCTCCTGGGTTTCCGGCACGACGCTGTTCAATCCCGAACTCTACTTCCTGAGCCAGTTGCCGGCGGACATGAACGCCGGCGAGACGGTCTCGGTCGTCGTCATGGCGCTGGTACTCTCGTTCCTTGCGACGATCTTCCCCGCCTGGCGTGCCTCGAGGCTCGATCCCGTCCAGGCCCTCCGCTACGAATAGGAACTGAACGCATGGCTGCGCGCGTCGCTTTGGAACTCAAGGGCATCGAACGGCACTACGGCCAGGGCGAGACCCTGCTGACGATCCTCAAGGGGGCCGATTTCACGCTGAGAAGCGGCGAGACCGTCGCGCTCGTCGCCCCGTCCGGCACCGGCAAGTCGACGCTGCTCCACATTGCCGGTCTTCTCGAGAAGCCCGATGCCGGCGAGGTCTTCGTCAACGGCCATTCCTGCGCCGGGCTTTCCGACGACCAGCGCACGGGTATTCGCCGCGGCGAGATCGGCTTCGTCTACCAGTTCCACCACCTGCTTCCGGAATTCACGGCGCTGGAAAACATCATGATGCCGCAGTTGATCGGCGGCCTCGGAAAGGCGGAGGCGCGCGAGCGCGCCGCCCAGCTTCTCGACTACATGCGCATCGGCCACCGCGCCGACCATCGCCCCTCGGAGCTTTCCGGCGGCGAACAGCAGCGCGTCGCCATTGCAAGGGCCGTGGCCAACGCGCCGCTCGTGCTGCTCGCCGACGAGCCGACCGGCAACCTCGATCCGGAAACCGCCGGCTACGTCTTCGAGGCGCTGGAAGCGCTCGCCCGCCAGTCGGGCCTTGCCGCGCTGATCGCCACGCACAACCACGAGCTTGCCGGCCTCATGGACCGGCGCGTGACGATCGAGGACGGCCTCGTGCGCGAAATGGAGTAGGCCCGGGGCTCACTCCAGCCCGCAGATCGAGCGGCCGATCTCGTCCTTCCAGTCTTTCAGCAAAACGAACTGCGCGGGGCCCGCCACGGGCCTGTCGCCGCTCTTGCCCTTGCCGGTCAGGACGTTGAGGTCGCAGTCCCGCGTGCCGTTGTCGATCGTGTCATAGGCCGAATAGGTATAGCCGGCGACGATGAAATCGAAATTGCGGTAGGCGATGGTGAGCGACTGGCGCCAGCGGTCGCGCCCGACGGCATCGTTCTTCGTCGTCAGCGTGAAGGAGCCGTTGGAAAGCGCCGAAAGCTCCGGCTCCTGGCCGTAGAGGGTATAGTTGCCCCAGACGGAATTCGGCAGGGCGAGCGCCAGCGTCAGGCGGTTTTCCCCGGCTTTCGCGAGATAGACGTAAAGCCCGTTGTCGTCGCTGCTGTCATCGTCCGGCCTTGCCACCAGCGCCAGATCCGCCATGCCGTCCTTGTCCCAGTCGCCGCTCGCCATGGCGACGACGCGATCCGCCGGAAAATCCGCGGCAGGCGCGCCCACGGGTAGTGCAGCGACAAGCAGAAGGGTGGCGGCAAGCGACTTCATCATTTCTCCTCCAGTTGACCGAGGCGACCTTATTGCGCCGGAAAGCGCCGGTCCTGAGGGGCTACGGAAAGCTGTTGACATTAGAACAATAATAGAACAAAATAAAAACATAATAGGAAAGGGAGCCACAATGACCGATTTTCTTCGCGATCTTGCAGCATTCACCTCCATGGCCATGTTCGTCGCCAGCTTCTCCGTCATCCTCTTTGGAATCTGACGGCCCCGCATTTCCCGATGCAGCGCACCGCCTCCGCGCCGCAAGGCGTGGAAAGCGGGTGCAAAGCCAAGAACCGGCTGGACGAGACGGCTGCGAATCCGTTTAAGCTCTTCCTCTCACTGGAAGGACGATGCGGATGGCGGACGAAGCTCTGAAGACGGATGACGGGAAGATCGCGCAAACGCCGGGATTCGTGCATTTGCGCGTTCACTCGGCCTTCTCGCTTCTAGAGGGCGCCCTGCCGATCAAGAAGATCATCGGCAAGGCGACCTCCGACCAGCAGCCGGCCATCGCCATCACCGACACGAACAACCTGTTCGCCGCGCTTGAATTTTCGCAGAAGGCGGTCGGCGAGGGCATCCAGCCGCTGATCGGCTGCCAGCTTTCGATCGACATGGAAGACGAGGGCGAGGGGGAGCGGCGCGGCGGCCAGCCGCAGCTTGCGAAACTTCCGTCCATCGTGCTTCTGGCCGCGACGGACGCCGGCTATGCGCGGCTCGTCGATCTCGTCAGCCGGGCCTATCTCGGCGGCGAGGGCAGCCAGGCCGTGCACATCGCCTTGAGTTGGCTGGAGGAGGGGACGGAAGGGCTGATCGCGCTTTCCGGCGCGCTCGGCGGCCCCGTCGACATGGCCTTCCTCTCCGGCCATCCGGCGGCCGCGACGGCGCGCCTTCATGCGCTGAAGCGTCTCTTCGGCGACCGGCTCTATATCGAATTGCAGCGCCACGGGCGCTACGACAGGCAGCACGAGCGGCGCATGGTGGAACTGGCCTATGCGGAGGACCTGCCGCTGGTCGCGACCAACGAACCCTTCTTCCCGGCGCCCGACGACTACGACGCGCACGACGCGCTGATGGCGGTGGCGCACAATGCCATGGTCTCCGACGACAATCGCTTCCGCCTGTCGCCGGACCACTATCTCAAGAGCCGCAAGGATATGGCGAAGCTCTTCGCCGATCTGCCGGAGGCGCTGGAGAACACGGTGGAGATCGCGCAGCGCTGCTCCTTCGTGCTGAAGACCCGCGCGCCCATCCTGCCGCGCTTCACCGGCGCGACGGGCGATCCGGAGGAGGCCGAGCGCGCCGAGGCGGCGGAACTGCGCCGCCAGGCGATCGAGGGTCTCGACCGGCGCATGGAACTGCTCGGCCTGTCGCCGGGCTATACGGAGAAGGATTATCGCGAGCGGCTGGAATTCGAGCTTAGCGTCATCGAGCGCATGAAGTTCCCCGGCTACTTCCTCATCGTTGCCGACTTCATCAAATGGGCCAAGCAGCACAACATCCCCGTTGGGCCCGGCCGCGGTTCGGGCGCGGGCTCGCTCGTCGCCTATGCGCTGACGATCACCGACGTCGATCCCTTGCGCTTCTCGCTGCTCTTCGAGCGCTTCCTCAACCCGGAACGCGTCTCGATGCCCGACTTCGACATCGACTTCTGCCAGGACCGCCGCGAAGAGGTGATCCGCTACGTGCAGCAGAAATACGGTCGCGAGCAGGTGGCGCAGATCATCACCTTCGGTTCGCTCCAGGCGCGCGCGGCGCTGCGCGACGTCGGCCGCGTGCTCGAAATGCCCTATGGCCAGGTCGACAAGATCTGCAAGCTCGTGCCCAACAATCCGGCGAACCCCACGCCGCTCTACAAGGCCATCGAGGAAGAGCCGAAATTGCAGGAGGAGGCGGAGAAGGAGCCGGTCGTCGCGCGCCTTCTCGATATCGCCCAGAAGATCGAGGGCCTCTACCGCCACGCTTCCACCCACGCCGCCGGCATCGTCATCGGCGACCGCCCGCTCTCCAAGCTCGTGCCGATGTACCGCGATCCGCGCTCGGACATGCCGGTCACCCAGTTCAACATGAAATGGGTGGAGCAGGCGGGCCTCGTGAAGTTCGACTTCCTCGGCCTCAAGACGCTGACGGTCCTCAAGACCGCCGTCGATTTCATCCGCAAGCGCAAGATCGAGGTGAAGCTGGAAAGCCTGCCGCTCGACGACACGCTCACCTACGACATGCTGTCCCGCGGCGAGACGGTCGGCGTGTTCCAGGTGGAAAGCGCGGGCATGCGCAAGGCGCTGATCGGCATGCGGCCGGACTGCATCGAGGACATCATCGCCCTCGTCGCCCTCTACCGCCCGGGCCCGATGGAGAACATCCCGGTCTACAACGCCCGCAAGCACGGTGAGGAGGAGATCGAGTCGATCCACCCGATGATCGACCATCTGCTCAGGGAAACGCAGGGCGTCATCGTCTATCAGGAACAGGTGATGCAGATCGCCCAGGTTCTCTCTGGCTATTCGCTCGGCGAGGCCGACCTTCTGCGCCGCGCCATGGGCAAGAAGATCAAGGAGGAGATGGACAAGCAGCGCGCCCGCTTCGTCGAGGGCGCCGTCAGGAACGGCGTGTCGAAGCCGCAGGCCGACCTCATCTTCGATCTGCTCGCCAAGTTCGCCAACTACGGCTTCAACAAGTCGCACGCCGCCGCCTACGCCATCGTCTCCTACCAGACGGCCTATCTGAAGGCGCATTACCCGGTCGAGTTCCTCGCCGCGTCGATGACCTACGACATGTCGAACACCGACAAGCTGAACGATTTCCGGCAGGATGCCGGCCGTCTCGGCATCGAGGTCATCCCGCCGTCGGTGCAGACCTCGTTCGCCCATTTCGAGACGGGCGAGAACCGCATCTATTATGCGCTCGCCGCCATCAAGGGCGTCGGCGAGGCGGCCGTGCAGCATATCGTCGAGGTGCGCGGCGATGCGCCGTTCAAGAGTCTCGAAGATTTCTGCGCGCGCATCGACCCGAAATTCGTCAACCGCCGCGTCTTTGAAAGCCTGATCGTCGCCGGCGCCTTCGATTGCTTCGGCCATGACCGCGCCGCCATGATCGCCGGCCTCGACCGACTGCTCGGCGCCGCCCAGCGTGCGCAGGAGAACAAGACGAGCGGGCAGGGCGACATCTTCGGCATGGGCGCGGCGACGGGGCCGGAGGTCATCACGCTGCCGTCCTACACGCCCTGGCTCGCATCGGAAAAGCTGCACCGCGAGTTTCAGGTGCTCGGCTTCTACCTTTCGGCCCACCCGCTCGATACCTATGCCCCGATCCTCGCCAAGATGCGCGTGCAGACCTTCGCCGATTTCGCCGCGGCGGTGAAGCGCGGCGCGACGGCCGGCCGCCTTGCTGGCACCGTTACCTCCAGGCAGGAGCGCAAGACCCGCACCGGCAACAAGATGGGCATCGTCGCCTTCTCCGATTCGTCCGGCCAGTTCGAGGCGGTGCTGTTCTCCGAAATGCTGAACCAGTACCGCGACCTCTTGGAGGCGGGCAAATCGCTGGTGATGACGGTGCAGGCGGAAGAGCGCCCGGAAGGCATCGGCCTTCGCATCCAGACGCTGCGCTCGCTGGAGGAGGAATCGCTGCAGACGCAGAAGGCGCTGCGCGTTTACGTGCGCGACAGCGGCCCCTTGCGTTCCATCGCCGCCCATCTCAACACCAGGGGCGA
Source organism: uncultured Shinella sp. (assembly GCA_966243085.1). GTDB lineage: Bacteria > Pseudomonadota > Alphaproteobacteria > Rhizobiales > Rhizobiaceae > Shinella. The sequence goes on along the minus strand of CBIMFD010000024.1, from coordinate 11,148 downwards.
CGGCCTCGTCTCCTTCATCGTCATCAAGGACAGCGGCCAGCGCGAGATCGAGGTGGAGCTGAACGAGCGCTTCCGCATCTCCCCCGAAATCGCCGCCGCCATGCGCTCCACCCCGGGCGTGCTGGACGTGGAACTGGTGTGAGGCGAGCCGTCAGTTCACCATCGTGACCGACGACTTCTTTCTCTTCTTCTTGCCTGTCTTGACGACGGAGGCGTCCGCCTTCTTCACCTCGCGGGTCACGGTGATGAAGTCGGTGCCGTTGCCGGTTTCGGGGCCGAGGCCGGTATCGGAGATGGAAAGGGACGCGCCTTCGCCCATCAGGGCGGAGATTCGGCCCCGCGTCTCTTCGGGGATGTCGAGCCGGTCTAGCGTGCGGGCGATGGCGTCGGGCGCTTCGGCGTCGGCCTCCATGGTGATGCCGAGGCGTTTTTCCGTTGCCGGCGAAAGCTGGTTGTCCATGCTGACGCCGTACCATTCGGCCGTGCCCTTGTCGGCATCGACCTCGCGGGCGAGGAGGAAATGCGTGCCGAGCGCGATCTCGGGATCGCGGATGGCGATCGGCTCCTCCAGCAGCGGCTTGAATTTCTGGCGCACGAAGACGACGCCGTTCGGCGGCGCGCCCTTGCCGGCCCTGGCGTAGACGGCGGCGAGGAGCGCCGGCGTCACCATGCCGTCGTCCTTCAGGCCCTCCGCGAGCTGGAAGGCGCGGATGGCGGCGATCGTCTGCCTGCCATGTCTGCCGTCCGGCACGCCGGCATCGTAGCCGAGGGTATTCAGCAGCGTCTGAAGGTCGAGCAGCTTCTCGCGCTCGCCGCGCCGGGTGATGAGGATGCGGATCGGGTCTTCTTCCGTCCGCTGCACGGTCGGAGTCTCGATCGCCGGCGCCGGATCGGTCATCGCGACTTCCACGCTCTTGCCGCCGGTCGCGATCAGCGCTGGGCGCAGGCCCGTGCCGGACAGGAGCGGCGTATCGGGCACGACGATGGAAGGCTTGAAGAGAGCGGCGTGGACGATGCGCTGCGGCACGAGCTCGCGGTCGCTGATCAGCACATGCGCGCCGCGGCGGGTGACGGAGAACAGCGTTTTCGCGAAGGCGTTGGGCATGCGCACACAGCCGTGCGAGGCCGGATAGGAGGGCACGCTGCCGGAGGCGTGCAGGGCGATGCCCGACCAGGTGAGCCGCTGCATGAAAGGCATCGGCGCGCTGTCGTAGATGTTGGAGAAATGCGTGCGCTTCTTTTCGAGGATGGAGAAGATGCCGGTCGGGGTCGCATGGCCCGCCTTGCCGGTGGAAACGCGGGAGGTCGCCACGACCACGCCGCCGTCATAGACCTTCAATTCCTGCTGGTCCTTCGACACCACGATCTGGAGCGGGCCTTCGAGCGTGCCCGCAAGCGCGGTGCCGCAACTCAGCATCAGGCCCAGGATGCTCATGCCGGTGGCAAGGCGAAACTTCATGCTACCCATCCGTACGCAATACAAACCGGCGGAAAGCCTAGCGCATCTGGTTTAAGGAAGGCTTGATGCGGCCCCGGCCGCCGGGGTTTACTCGGCCGGCTCCTCGTCCCTGCCGCTGGATTTCAGGGTCGACTTCCCGTGAAAACGCTCCGGGCCTGACTTGCCGAAGGTGTAGCCGGTCTCCACGCTCGCCTTGCCGAACTTGTCGCGCAGCGTGTTCATCGCCGCTTCCGCGGCGGCCCGGCGCGCGGCGGCGGGATCGACGAGATCCGGCGGGTCGGCGCGGCCGGCATCGGCAAGGTCGCTGACGCCGATGCCGATCAGGCGGTATTTCGTGCCGTCGGCCTCCTTGCGCAGGAGCTCCATGCCGGTGCGGAAGATCCTGTCGGCGAGCATTGTCGGGTCATCGAGCTTGCGGTTGCGCGTGCGGCCCTTGAAGTCGGCGGTCTTCAGCTTCAGGACGACCGTGTGGCCGGCGATGCCGGACTTGCGCAGGCGCGTCGCCACCTTCTCGCTGAGGCGGCGCAGATGCGCGACGAGATCGTCATAGCGGGAGATGTCGTCGAAGAAGGTGGTCTCCGCCGAAACGCTCTTGGCTGGGTCGTTGGGATGCACCTCGCGGTCGTCCTGACCGCGGGAGAGATTGAAGAGCCGCTTGCCCATGATGCCGTAGCGGCGCATCAGGTCGGTCTCCTCCATGGTCTGGAGCTGGCCGACCGTGCGGATGCCGTCGCGCTCCAGCGTTTCGGCGAAGGCCTTGCCGACGCCCCAGATGAGGCGCACCGGCTTGTCGCGCAGGAAATCCAGCGCCTCGGCGGCGCCGATGACGGAAAAGCCGCGCGGCTTGTTGAGGTCGGAAGCGACCTTGGCGAGGAACTTGCAATAGGAAAGGCCGATGGAGATGGTGATGCCGACCTCCTTCTCCACCCGCTGGGCGAAGCGTGCGAGCACGCGGGCAGGGGGATCGTGGTGCAGCCGCTCCGTGCCCTTCAGTTCCAGGAACGCCTCATCGATGGAGAGCGGCTGCACGAGCGGCGTCAGCTCCTGCATCATGCTGCGGACCTGCCGGCCGACGGTCACGTATTTCTCCATGTCCGGCTTGATGACCACGGCGTTCGGGCAGGCCTCCAGCGCCTTGAACATCGGCATGGCCGAGCGCACGCCATGGATGCGGGCGATGTAGCAGGCGGTGGAGACGACGCCACGCTTTCCCCCGCCGATGATGACGGGCTTGTCGGCCAGTTCCGGGTTGTCGCGCTTCTCGACCGCCGCATAAAAGGCATCGCAGTCGATATGGGCGAGCGTCAGGTCGTTGAGCTCGTCATGGTAGACGAGGCGTGGGCTGCCGCAGGCCCGGCAACGCCGCAGGTTTGCAGGCTGCCCGGCAAGGCAGTCGCGGCAAAAGCCCGAAAAACGCGTGGCAACGGTCATGACTTGGAACAAATATTGAACATCGCGACATTACTGCCTAAATTCACGAGTCTCAATAGTCATGGAAGGCGGAGAGCATGGCGATGCACAGGCAAGAAGCCTGCCGGGGTTCGCCCCGGGCACAGGCTCAGAAATCGCCGCCGCCTTGCGGCCCGGCAAGGCGCGCATGGGCGGCGACCACCGCCTCAGGCGCGATTCCCGTCGCCGCGCTGAAGGCAAGCAGCGTCGGCTCATGGCCCATGAGGAATTCGACGAGGCCGGCAAGGAAGCCCGGATCGTTCACCGCGCCCCGCACTTCCGAAGGCGTGACGCCGGTGAGTGTGAGGAAGCGGGAAAGCAGCTCCGGCTCGCCGGCAAGCCATCCGAGGATGGCGACGGCGATGGCCTCTGCGTCTTCACCCGCGGTTGTATCTTTTTGGCTTTTCATCGTTTTCCCTTGGGAAATTTACCTTTTAATCAACCAAGTGACGCTAACGTGGCTGCGGTCAGGCTGGGTGATTTCGGCTTTGCCGCAACTTATCTATCTCCCGGACGGTTGCAAGGCCGGCGAGAGGAACAGGGACGTACGATGCCCAAACAGGTCATGATTGTCGAGGACAACGAGCTGAACATGAAGCTCTTCCGGGACCTCATCGAGGCCTCCGGCTATGCGACCATCCAGACCCGAAACGGTATGGAAGCCCTTGATCTTGCGCGTAAATATCGCCCCGACCTGATCCTGATGGACATTCAGCTCCCTGAGGTTTCGGGCCTCGAGGTCACCAAGTGGCTGAAGGAGGACGACGAACTCCACGTCATTCCGGTGATCGCTGTCACGGCCTTCGCCATGAAGGGTGACGAGGAGCGCATCCGCCAGGGCGGCTGCGAGGCCTATGTCTCCAAGCCCATTTCGGTGCCGAAGTTCATCGAGACGATCAAGACCTATCTCGGAGACGCGTAAGGCGGGGGGCAGCAGAATGACGGCACGCATCCTCGTCGTCGACGACATTCCGGCCAATGTGAAGCTGCTCGAAGCGCGGCTGCTTGCCGAGTATTTCGACGTGCTGACGGCCGAGAACGGCTACGATGCGCTTTCCATCTGCGAGCGCACCCAGGTCGATCTCATCCTGCTCGACATCATGATGCCCGGCATCGACGGCTTCGAGGTCTGCGAGCGGCTGAAGGCCAATCCGCGCACCGCCCATATCCCCGTCGTCATGGTGACGGCGCTCGACCAGCCGTCCGACCGCGTGCGGGGCCTGAAGGCCGGCGCCGACGACTTCCTCACCAAGCCGGTCAACGACCTCCAGCTCATGTCGCGGGTGAAAAGCCTCGTACGGCTGAAGACGCTGACGGACGAGCTGCGCATGCGCGCGGCCACCGCCCGCGCCCTTTCGCTTGAGGAAGGGCTGGAAACCAGTCTCGGCGACGAGCCCGGCGATATCCTCCTCGTCGACGGGCGCGGCTCCTCGCAGGAGCGCATCGCCCGCGCGCTGAAGCCGATCGCCGACGTCACCTGCATGTCCGATCCGCAGGCCGCGCTTTTCCAAGCGGCGGAAAGCAATTTCGAGCTGGTCATCGTCAACGCCAATTTCGAGGAATACGATCCGCTTCGCCTCTGCTCGCAGCTCCGCTCGCTGGAACGCACACGTTTCCTGCCGATCCTGCTGATCGCCGAGCAGGGCGACGACGACATCATCGTGCGCGCGCTCGATCTCGGCGTGACGGATTACCTGATGCGGCCGATCGATTCGAACGAGCTGATCGCCCGCAGCCTCACCCAGATCCGCCGCAAGCGCTGCAACGACCGCCTGCGCAACAGCGTGCGCCAGACGATCGAGCTGGCCGTCACGGACGGGTTGACGGGCCTGCACAACCGCCGCTACCTCGACAACCACATGAAGCTGCTGGTCGATCGCGCCACCGTGCGCGGGCGCCCGCTCTCCGTCTGCATCACGGATATCGACCGCTTCAAGGCGGTCAACGATACCTATGGCCATGATGCGGGCGATGCGGTGCTGCGTGAATTCGCAAACCGCGTCCGCTCCGCCGTGCGCGGGGCCGACCTTGCCTGCCGCTATGGCGGGGAGGAGTTCGTGCTGGTGATGCCCGACACGCCCGAGGACATGGCGGCCGGTGTTGCCGAGCGACTGCGCATGACCATCGAAGAGGCGCCGTTCCGCATTCCGGGCACGGATGTCTTCCTCTCCATCACCGCCTCGCTCGGCATCGCCTCGCTGGTGCCGGCCGGAGACACGCCGGAGGCGCTGCTCAAGCGTGCGGATACCGCGCTCTACGAGGCCAAGCGGTCAGGCCGCAACCGCGTGGTGGCCGCGGCTGCCTGAAGGCGAAATGCGCCCGATCAAATAAACTTGTCCACAGCCATGCCTTTCTCTCAAGCAAATGTGCTGCAGAGTGGGCAGTTGCGTATAAGTAGAAATTGCAATCGGAAGGTGATTTTCGAGCAATTCGTGACAAGTCTTGTCGTGAAAACTGGCCATAAGTCATACGAGTTGTTTTGGCAAAACTTATCAACGGCTTGTGCTGTGCACAATTTCACCCTGCGGCTGCGCGGTGATTATGCGATCCGCGGCATGCTCGCGCAATGGTTGAATCGCGCAGAAAGCCGGCGTTGTGATTCATGACGGAAATGCCGCTCGATGGCACAGCAAGCCGCTCCGCGGTTAACTATGAGACAAGGACCGGTGCCGGGAATGTTAAGAATTCGTTGATTTTTTTTCATTTTGGCGCGATGCTGAATTCATGGGCAGCAAACGAGGCAGCCCAGCCGGTTACCCCATGATGCTAGGTCCGCCGCATCTCCTGGGTCGTGGGGTCGGTCGGTCAGCTACGGCAAATACGGAATCCTCGTGCCGTCGTCGTAACTGGCCGACCCCCATTCAACGCCGCTCCCGACAAGGGGGCGGCGTTTTTGATTCGCAGTTGCGAGAAGTTTTGGACGAGAGCACCAAAAGAAAAGGCGCCGGACGTTTTTCGTCCAGCGCCTTTGCGAACCTTTCAGGCTTCCAAGATTACTTGATCTTGGTTTCCTTGAACTCGACGTGCTTCTTGACGACCGGGTCATACTTCGTCTTGGTCATCTTGTCCGTCATCGTACGGCTGTTCTTCGTCGTTACGTAGAAGAAGCCCGTGTCGGCCGTCGACAGCAGCTTGATCTTGATGGTGGTAGCCTTGGCCATGGTCGTCCTGCCTTTATGAAAAACGAAGCCGCGGACAGCCAGTCTGCTCCACGGCTTTAAATCTGGCCGGAAACTACAAATCGCGGCCGAAAAGTCAACCCCGCTTCGGCCGGAAAACGATCCGCAGCAGGGAAAGTACGAGGTAAAAGCCGAAGAAGGCGACGATGGCCCACGCAAAACCGTCATTGCCGGAAACATCCATCGCCGCGCCGATCGCCTGCGGGCCGACGACGGTGCCGACGGCATAGCAGAAGATGAAGGCGGCATTGGCGGCGGCAAGATCCGCGCCGACGAGTCGCGAGCCGAGATGGCTGAGTCCGATCGTGTAGAGACCGGCCACGCACCCGCCCCAGACCAGGAGGACCCCCGCCATCAGAAGCCAGTTGTGCGAGATGACCGGCAGCGAGAGCGAGCCGAGAAGGCCGATGGCGGCCATGATCGTCAGCAGGCTGCGGCGGTCGCGCATGCGGTCCGAGAGCACGCCGAGCGGGATCTGGAAGGCCATGTTGCCGACGCCCATGACGGTGAGCAGGAGGGCGGCCTGCGCCTCGGAGAAGCCGGCGCGCGTGGCATAGATCGGCAGCAGCGAGAGGCCGCCGACCTGCACCGCGCCGAAGATGAAGACGGCGGCCGTCGCCGTCGGCACGAGAAGGATGTAGCGCATGAAATGCAGCTCCGGCTTCTCGTTTATGATCGGGCTTTCGCGCCGGGCGATGAAGATCGGCGCGGCGGCAAGCAGGATGATCATCGCCCCAACCGCGAAGGGCAGCACGCCGTCGCTGCCGATCAGCGAGAAGAGGAGGGGGCCGGTCGCAAAGCCGAGCGAGAGCACCGTCGCGTAGATGCCGAGCACCAGCCCGCGCCGGCGCGGCGGGGCGGCGGCATTGATCCAGAACTCCGAGAGGATGAAGAGCATGGTGGTCGCGCCGTGGAAGACGAGGCGCAGCGGAAACCACAGCCAGAAGTTCTCGATATAGTAGAAGCCGAGGCCGCTGACGGCGGCAAGCAGGATGGCGCCGAGCATGGTCGTGGACGTGCCCCAGGCGTGGGCAAGGCGCGTCGTGCACGGGGCAGCGGCCATGGCGGCGATGCCGGCCATCGCGGAGTTGATGCCGATGAGCGTGGAGGAAATGCCGCGCTTTTCCATGATGATGGAGAGCAGCGGAAGGCCGAGGCCCATGGCGATGCCGACGGCGGAAATGGCGGCGATGGCCGCAAGCAGGGACCGCCAGTGAATATGCTCCACCGGGCCGGAGGTGCCGGATTGCGGCTGCGTCATAAGCGGTCGATCCTTAAAGAAGGTCCCGCCGGAATTGCCCGCGCCGGGCGTAGTAGAATGGCGCGGCCCTTCCGAAGGGCAGAGACTTGTCTTCCTGAATGCTTTTCTTCAGTTCTTCAAGGATCAAGACGGTTATGTCGGGCATGTTGACGCCCTTATGGTCGAAAATATCCACCCAGCGCAGGTCTTCGAGCTCGTGGCTGGCTCTCGCTCCGGTGGGGTCGACGCCGGCTTCGTCGGTGAAGAGCGTGAAGAACCGCGTATCGAAGCGCCGCACCATGCCGGCGGGCGTGATGGCGCGGGCGAGGAACCGGAGATTGGAAAGGTCGGGCCGGAAGGGAAGGGCGCCGGCTGCGGGTGATGCGTGTGCCGGGCCGACACCGATGCCGGCCTCCTCGTGAAGCTCGCGGAGGGCCGTGACGGCGAGGGCGCGCAGGCGCGCAGGCGAACATCGCGTCCCGGCCCTGATGGCGAGCCGTTCGCTGGCAAGCGGATTGAGGTGAGCCGCGACGGGCACGAGCCGGTCGCCGGCATCGCGCCGGCCGCCGGGAAAGACATAGACGTCCGGCATGAAGACGTGCTTGCTGCTGCGCCGGCCGACGAGGACGCGCGTGCGGCCCCCGGAGCGGTCGAGAAGCAGGATCGAAGCGGCGTCGACCGGCCGGATAGCCGTCATGCGGCCCTGTCGCCGCTATAGGCCTGTGCTGTGTCCATATGGTCTTCGGCGGGCTTGTCGGAAAAGCCGTGCATCCGCAGCGCCCATTGCAGGCCGATCGCGCCGCCCTTGATGGGCTGCAGCAGGAGGAGCGACAGGATGAGGGTGATCGGCGTCCAGATGGCAAGGTGCTGCCAGGTGGTGAGCGGCCAGGTCAGATCCGTCATCATGTAGCCGCCGACGACGATATGGCCGACGATGGTGATGACGAGATAGGGCGGCAAGTCGTCGGCGCGCTGGGCCGTATAGTCCTCGCCGCAGGCCGCGCAGTTCTCGACCGGCTTGACGAAGGACTTGAAGAGGCGGCCGGTGCCGCAGGCCGGGCAGCGGTTGAGGAGCCCGCGCTTGACGGAGCGGCCGAGCGGGCGCTCCTGCCTGGTTACCGAAGCCGTTTCCCCGAAATGCAGCGTGCTGCCGGTGGTCTCGTTCGCCTGCATGTCATGTCCTTCCTGCCGGACCCTGGCCGGCCTAACGTCTTCCCCGCGGTGGGCGCGTTCCCGGCTGGCGCCGCGGCCCCTCGCCCCTGCGCCGGCCCGACTTGTGGAAGGAGCGCACCGCCGTCGGCATCTTGCGTCCCTCGCTCAGCATGTCGAACCGGAGCGAACCGGCGAGCGGCACCGCTTCCGCGAGCCTGACGCGCACTTCATCGCCGAGACGGTAGCCGAGCCCGGTCTTCTCGCCGGAAAGCGCCTGATGGGCCTCGTCGTAGATATAGTAGTCGCGTCCGAGCATAGATATAGGCACGAAGCCGTCCGCGCCATAGGCGGGCAGAGTGACAAAAAGTCCCGCCTTGGTGACGCCCGAAACACGCCCGTCGAACTCCTCGCCGATGCGGCCGGCAAGGTGGTGGGCGATGAGCCTGTCCACCGTGTCGCGCTCGGCGGCCATCGCCCGGCGCTCGAAGGTGGAGATCTCGGCGGCGATGTCGTCGAGCACCGCTTCCTCGTCCGGCGTGATGGCGCCTTCGCCGAGCCCGAGCGAGCCCACCAGCGCCCGGTGCACGATCAAGTCCGCATAGCGGCGGATCGGCGAGGTGAAGTGGGCGTATTTCATGAGGTTCAGGCCGAAATGGCCGATATTCTCGGGGCTGTAGATCGCCTGGCTCTGCGAGCGCAGCACCATCTCGCTCACCATCTGCTCGAACGGCTTGTCCTTCGCCTTGGCAAGGATGCCGTTGAAATGGTTGGAGCGCATGTTCCCGCCCTTGACGAGCGAGATGTCGAGCGTCTGCAGGAACTCGCGCAGCACCTCCTGCTTGGCGAGCGAGGGCGCGTCGTGGACGCGGTAGACGAGGACCTGCTTCTTCTTCTCCAGCGTCTCGGCGGCCGCGACGTTCGCCTGGATCATCATCTCCTCGATGAGCTTGTGCGCGTCGAGCCGCGGCGGCACGAAGACCCGGTCGACGGTGCCGTCTTCCTTCAGCAGGATCTTGCGCTCCGGCATGTCGAGTTCGAGCGGCTGGCGGCGGTTCCGGCCGACCGTCAGGATGCGGTAGGCTTCCCACAGCGGCTTCAGGATCGTCTCGAGGATCGGCCCGGTCTTGTCGTCCGGCGCGCCGTCGATGGCGGCCTGCGCCTGCTGGTAGGAGAGTTTGGCCGCGCTCTTCATCATGATCCGGTGGAAGGTGTGGCTCGCCTTGCGGCCCTCGTGCGAGAAGACCATGCGCACGGCGAGCGCCGGGCGGTCGACGCCCTCCTTCAGCGAGCAGAGGTCGTTGGAGATGCGCTCCGGCAGCATGGGCACCACCCGGTCGGGGAAATAGACCGAGTTGCCGCGCTTCAGCGCCTCGCGGTCGAGCGCCGATTTCGGCCGGACGTAGTAGCTGACGTCGGCGATGGCGACGGTGACGATCACGCCGCCCGGATTGTCGGGCGAGGTATCCGGCTCGGCGAAGACCGCATCGTCGTGGTCCTTGGCGTCGGCCGGGTCGATGGTGATGAGGGGAAGGCTCCGCCAGTCCTCGCGGTGCGACATGGTGGCGGGGCCGGCGGCCTCCGCTTCTCGGATCACCGCGTCGGGGAAGATGTAGGGAATGCCGTGAGCATGGATGGCGATCATCGAGATCGCCTTTTCCGAGGCGACCGAGCCGATGACGCTCTTCACCTGCGCGCGCGGGAGACCGTATCGGCCCATGCGCACGACGTCGATCTCGACGAGGTCTCCATCCTTGGCGCCGGCCGTGAAGTCGGCATCGACCTCCATCTCCTCGCCGCGCCGGTCGATGGGCATGATGCGCCCGCCGCCGCCGGCCATGGTGCGGAAGACGCCCATGCCGGAATTCTTCTTCTTGTCGAGGACCTTGATGACGCGACCCGTATAGGCCGGCCCGCCGCGTTCCTTCGCCGGGAAGATCTTTGCGAGCACCCGGTCGCCGAGGCCGGCGAGGGGCGCCTTGTCCTTGCGCGGCCCGCCCGACTGGCGGATGAGCACGGCAGGCGCCACGCCCGCATCGTCCAGCCATTCCGCCGGCCGGCCGACCAGTTCGCCGTCGACGTCGCGGGTCGTGATGTCGAGGACGCTGACGGGCGGAAGCGCCCCGGGCCGCACGAGAGACTTGCGGCGCTTTTCGAGAAGCCCGTCCTCCTCAAAGGACTTGAGCAATGCCTTCAGTTCGACCCGCGCCTCGCCCTTGAGGCCGAAGGCCTTGGCGATCTCGCGCTTGGAGGCCTGTTCGGGATTTTCCGAGATGAAGCGCAGGAGCACCTCGCGCGGCGGCACGGCGCCGTGAATGATCGGCGTGTCGTCCGCCGGCGGCAGGTCGCGGCCCGCGCGGCCGGGCCGTCTCGACTGTCCTGCCCGGCTGCGTGGTTCCTTCGTCATGTCAAAGCGATCCGATGGGAAATGAGAGGTGAGCCGCATGCTTCCTTCTCCCCTCGGGGAGGGGGTGCCGGCAGGCGGATGAGGGGGCGGGGCGATCTGACGTTGCGAAGGAGTTCCCTGGCTTTCCCCCTCATCCGACCCTTCGGGCCACCTTCTCCCCGAGGGGAGAAGGAGAGCGGAGCCGGCTTACCCTTATATGCGAAAGCCAGGTTGTCCATGGCGTCAGGCCTTCTTTGCCTTGGATGCCGTCTTGGGCTTGGCGGCC
>CBIMFD010000023.1:0-21196 GCA_966243085.1 uncultured Shinella sp. | reverse complement strand
CTCCAGCTCGCGCTCCGCATCGGCCCGGCCGGCGACGCGGATGCTGCGGGACGCGCCGCCGCGGCGCGAAAGCTCCGGCAGCATGTCCAGCGCCGTCTCGGCGCTGCCGAAATGGTTGATGAGTTCGCGGAAGGTCACCGGCCCGACATTGTCGCTGCGGATGAGGCGCAGCCAGGCGATCCTCTGTCTCTCCGTCAGCGCAATTCCCCTTGTCCCTGCGCTGCGGTCGTCCATGGCTATCCCTTGCTGCCGATCCTGCTTTCCGTGCCGCTGAGGAGGCGGCCGATATTGGCCCTGTGCTTCCACCAGGTGATCACGGTGAGGACGGCAAAGAGCAGCGCCACCTTCTCGTGACCGGTAAACCACAATACAATCGGAGATACGATGGTTGCAACCAGGGCGGAGAGGGACGAATAGCGGGTGAGATAGGCAAGCCCGATCCACACGACGGCGAAGACAAGCACCATGACGGGCGCGAGGCCGAGCAGCACGCCGACATAGGTGGCGACGCCCTTGCCGCCCTTGAAGCCGAGCCAGACGGGAAAGAGATGGCCGAGGAAGGCGGCAAAGCCGGCCGCGATACCGGCATCGAGCCCCCAGCGCGAAGCGACGGCTGCGGCGGCCGTGCCCTTCAGCGCGTCCAGGAGGAGCGTCGCGGCCGCGAGCTTCCGGTTGCCGGTGCGCAGCACGTTCGTCGCGCCGATATTGCCCGAGCCGATCTTGCGCACGTCGCCGAGCCCGGCCATGCGCGTGAGGAGGAGCCCGAAGGGAATGGAGCCGAGGAGATAGCCGAAGGCGAGGGCGGCAAGCGTCGGCAGCGCGCCGAGCTGCCAGGTGAAGATGTCGGACATGGTTGTTCTCCCCCGAGACGTTCGTTCCATTCGCGCCGTATTCGCCCCTCACCCTAACTCTCTCCCCGCGAGCGGGAGAGGGAATGGAGGCGTTGCGGCAAGTCTCCTTCGCCCCGCTTGCGGGGAGAAGGTGCCCGGCAGGGCGATGAGGGGCATTCGCCAGCCGTCCCCTCAGCCGAGCGAATGCACCCGTTCGCCGGCAACATAGGTGCTGACGGCGCGTCCCGTAAAGCGGGCATCTTCAAAGGGCGTGTTCTTCGAGCGCGAGACGAAGCTGTCCTTGGTGGCAAGCCACGGTTCGTCGGGATCGATGAGCACGATGTCGGCTTTGGCACCCGGCGCCAGCGTGCCGGCATCGAGGCCGAAGATTTTCGCCGGGCGCGTCGAGAGCGCATCGATGAGCCGCATCAGCGGAACCTCGCCGCTATGGTGAAGCCGGAGCGCCGCCGCCAGCATGGTTTCCAGACCTATTGCCCCGTCCGCGGCATCGGCAAACGGCAGGCGCTTGGTATCGACGTCCTGCGGGTCGTGCGAGGAGACGACGATGTCGATCTCGCCCCGTGCCAGCGCATCGACCATCGCCTTGCGGTCGTCCTCGCCGCGCAGCGGCGGGGAGAGCTTGAAGAAGGTGCGGTATTCGCCGATGTCGTTCTCGTTCAGCGTCAGGTGGTTGATCGAGGCCGCGCAGGTGACGTTCGCGCCGCGCTCGCGGGCGATCCGCACGGCCTCGGCCGATTCCGGCACCGAAATCTGCGCGGCATGGTATTTCGCGCGGGTGAGGCCGGCGATGCGCAGGTCCCGTTCGAGCGGGATGAGTTCGGCTTCGCGCGGCGTGCCGGAAAGACCGAGCCAGCTTGCCAGCAGTCCCTCGTTCATCACGCCGCCCGCGCCCAGATGCCTGTCGCGGGTCTCCAGCGCGATGACGCTGCCGAATTCGCGTGCATAGGTCATGGCGCGGCGCAGCACCTGCGCATTGTGCATCGGGTTGCGGCCATTGGTGAAGGCGACCGCGCCGGCATCGCGCAGGAGGCCGAATTCCGTCATCTCCTCGCCGGCAAGGTGCTTGGTGAGCGCCGCTGCCGGATGGATGTTGACGACGGCCTTGTCGCGCGCCGTCTTCAGCACGAACTCGACCAGCGCGACGTCGTCGATCACCGGATCGGTGTCGGGCATCATGATGAAGGTGGTGACGCCGCCGGCCGCCGCCGCGCGGGAGGCCGATTCGATGGTTTCGCGGTGTTCCGCGCCGGGCTCGCCCACGAAGACGCGCGCATCGACGAGGCCGGGGGCGGCGATGAGGCCGCGCCCGTCGACGATTTTCGCGCCTTCCGGCGCGCCCTGGTTCTGCGCGCCGCTGCCGATGGCGGCGATCCGGCCGTTCTCGATGACGATGGAGCCGTTCTCGTCCACGTTGCGGGACGGGTCGAGGATGCGGAGGTTCTTGAGGACTTTCGTGCGGGTCATGCGCGGGGGCCCTGGTTCTGCGAGACGAGAAGCGTTTCCATCACGGCCATGCGCACGGCGACGCCCATCTCGACCTGCTGTTCGATGACGCTCTGCGGGCCGTCGGCGATCTCCGAGGCGATCTCGACGCCGCGGTTCATGGGGCCGGGATGCATGACGAGCGCATCCTCCTTCGCCGCCTTCAGCTTTTCCGCATCGAGGCCGTAATAGCGGAAATATTCGCGAACCGACGGCACGAAGGCGCCGGACATGCGCTCGCGCTGGAGGCGCAGCATCATGACGACGTCGGCGTCCTTCAGGCCTTCCTCCATCGAGTGGTAGACCTCCGCGCCCATCTGGCCGATGCCGGCGGGCAGCAGCGTGGCGGGCGCGACGACGCGCACCCGCGCGCCCATGGCGTTGAGGAGCAGGATGTTCGAGCGGGCGACGCGCGAATGCAGCACGTCGCCGCAGATGGCGACGATGATGCGCGAGAGCTTGCCCTTGGCGCGACGGATGGTCAGCGCGTCGAGAAGGGCCTGCGTCGGATGCTCGTGCTGGCCGTCGCCGGCGTTCACCACCGCGCAGGAGACCTTTTGCGCCAGAAGCGCGGCGGCCCCGGCGGAGGAGTGGCGCACCACCAGCACGTCCGGGTGCATGGCGTTCAGCGTCATCGCCGTGTCGATCAGCGTCTCGCCCTTCTTCACCGAGGAATTGCCGACCGACATGTTCATCACGTCGGCGCCGAGGCGTTTGCCGGCCAGCTCGAAGGAGGATTGCGTGCGGGTGGAGGCCTCGAAGAACAGGTTGATCTGCGTCAGGCCGCGCAGGGTGGAGGTTTTCTTTTCCCGCTGGCGGGAGATCTTGACCGCCTCGTCGGCGCGGTCGAGCAGGAGGGTGATGTCCTGCTCGGTCAGACCCTTGATGCCGAGAAGGTGGCGATGCGGAAAGAAGTCCATGGGGCTCCGCCTCAACTGTCGTGGATACGCGCGGTCTATAGAGCCTCGATCCGGTCGCGGCAAGGCGAAGAGGGCGGGCGCTCGCGCATTCCCACGCTTTTGTGCGCGCAACGGTGCATGGCGCCGCAACGCCCCGTTTCGCCCGCCCGCGACTTGGGATAGAACCCGCTCATGACTCGCGACACCGAACAGAAACTCGCCGATCTCAACCAGCCGCCGCTCTGGTCGGGCATCAATGCCTATCGCTCCGACCCGCTGCTGGTCGACGCCACCGACGCCATGCCGAAGGCGCTGCGCGACGAGTTCGACGCGATCGGCCGCTACGTGACCTCGCCGGAGGCGCAGGAGCTTGCCCGCATGGCCAATGTCGGCGTGCCGCAGCTTCGCACGCACGGGGCCCGCGGCGAGCGGCTCGACGTCGTGGATTTCCACCCCGCCTGGCACGCGCTGATGCGCCGCTCCATGGCAAGCGGCCTGCATTCCTCGCTCTGGGAGAACGTACCGGACGAGCAGGGCAGGGCCCACAAGGCGCGCGCCGTGCGCTTCTACCTCACGGCCCAGCTCGAATGCGGGCATCTCTGCCCGCTGACGATGACGAGCGCCTCCGTCGCTGCGCTCTCCGCCTCGCCGCAGGTGCAACGCGAGTGGGGCCGCAAGATCCTCTCGCGCAAATACGACAGCGCCAACAAGCCCGCCATGCAGAAGAGCGCCGTCACGCTCGGCATGGGCATGACGGAAAAGCAGGGCGGCACGGACGTGCGCGCCAACACCTCCACCGCCGAGCGCGTCGGCGAGGGCATCTATCGCCTCACAGGCCACAAGTGGTTCATGTCCGCGCCGATGAGCGACGGCTTCGTCATGCTGGCGCAGACCCGCGAGGGCATCGGCTGCTTCCTAGTGCCGCGCCTCCTGGAGGACGGTTCCAGCAACGGCCTGCGCTTCCAGCGCCTCAAGGACAAGGTTGGCAACCGCTCGAACGCCTCCTCGGAAGTCGAGTTCTCCGATACGTTCGGCTTCCTGCTCGGCGCGCCGGACGCCGGCATCCGCACCATCCTCGACATGGTGACGCTGACGCGGCTCGACTGCGCGCTCGCCTCCTCGGGCATCATGCGTGCCTCGCTGGCCGAGGCCGTGCATCATACCCGCGGGCGCAGCGTCTTCGGCAAGCCGCTCGTCTCCCAGCCGATCATGACACGCGTTCTCGCCGACATGGCACTCGACGTCGCCGGCGCCACGGCGCTCTCCTTCCGCCTTGCCGAGGCCTTCGACAAGGCCCGCGACAGCGCGGAAGACGCCGCCTATGCCCGCATCATGACGCCGGTGACGAAATACTGGTGCTGCAAGATTGCGCCTGCGCTGATCTACGAGGCCATGGAGTGCATCGGCGGCAGCGGCTATGTCGAGGAACGCCCCATCGCCCGGCATTACCGTGAGGCGCCGGTCAACGCGATCTGGGAGGGCTCGGGCAATGTCATGGCGCTCGACCTGATGCGCGTCATCGCCCGGGGCAGGGACCTGTTCGAGATGCTCTTCGCCGGTCTTGCCCGCGACCTCGGCTCGGCCGGCCGCAAGACGGTGGAGGTGCTGCGCGCCTGCCTCTCGCTCTGCGAGCGCGACGAGGGAGCGGCCCGCATGCTGGTCGAGCAGTTGGCTCTTGCCGCCGCCGCCGCGGAACTCTACCGCGCCGGCGCCGGGCGCGTTGCCGATGCGTTCCTGGAAACGCGCCTCGCCTCCGGCTGGCGCTCAACCTACGGCATGCTCGATTCGCGCTTCGATTCGGCCTATATCGTCGACCTGCTCTATCCGCCGGCGAGATAGGCCGTCGCCGCCAGCACCACTGGAATGGTGAAGAAGGACGCGACGGTCTGGAGCGTTGCGACCGCCGCATAGAGCGGCGCATCGCCCCCCATCTGCTTTGCCAGCACATAGCCGTTCATCGCCGTCGGAACGCTCGCGCCCATTGCGATGGTGAGGAGCTGTTCGCCGCGAATGCCGAGCGCATAGGCCGAAACGGTCATGACCAGCGGCATGAAGAGGAGCTTCATGGCGACGGGCAGTAAGGCGAGCGGCCTCGGCTTCAGCGCGTCGGCGAGCTTGAGGCCGGCACCCACCATCAGGAGGCCGAGGCTGAGGGAGGTGTGGCCGACGAGCTCCGCCGCTTCCATCAGCGGATGGTAGATCGGGATTTTCAGGAGGTTGACCGCAACGCCCGCCACCGAGCCGATGATCATCGGGTTGGTGGCGATCTTCTTCGCGAAGATGCCGAGGCTGCGCGTGCCGCCGCCAAACCAGACCAGCATGCCGATATTGTAGAGGTTGATCGGAATGATGATCAGCGTCGCGATCAGCGCGACGAGGGCGAGGCTCTGCGCGCCGTAGAGCTTTTCGGCGATGGCGAGCGCGATGAAGGCGTTCCAGCGCGTCGAGGTCTGGAAGACCGAGGTGAAGGCCGGACCCGAGACGCCGGCGGCGCGGAAGAGGGGCCAGCAAAGCGCAAGCACGAGCGCAATCAGGCTCAGCGAGCCGATCGATTCGATCGCGAGGCCTCCGACGGCCATGCCGGAGAATTCCGCCTCGGCGAGGGTGACGAAGAGGAGGGCCGGAAACAGCACGTAGAAGCCGAGCTGCTCGAGCCCGCCCCACATGTCGCGGTCGATCGCCCGCCAGCGCTTGAGGAGCGCCCCCAGCACGACGAGCAGGAAGACGGGGAGGATGCTTTCAAAGATGGCGAGCATGGAACCGGATCGGCTGGAGAAGGTTGTCGCTCATTCCATGCCCGGAAGGACATGGCAAGGGCACCCGCCGGAGCAGCCATGTGGAAATTAACCTTAACGACGGGTTTGCGTTGCGCGGGAAGGGTTAACGGGCAAAGGTGTCGTTTACTTGGTGTTAACCATGTGAAGCGAGTGCTGAGTATGGCCAGGACGGCCCGGTTATCGGTCATGACGACCCTGTTTTCCTTCGCGGCGGTGGATATCGTCGTGCCGCTCCTCGTGCTTGTCGCGGGCGTCACGGTGAGCGAGATGATCTTCGCCGCTGCCGACCTCCTCGCGTTGAAGGGGAGGGCGGCATGAAGTGGTTCCTGATCTTGTGGGCAGGGCCCATCGCGCTTCTGGGAAGCTGGTACGGGCTTTCCTACTACGACATGAATTTCGGCGTCTTCATGCTGACGCGCGACGCGCATGATCTGGTGTTCCGGATCTACGGCCACATCCTCGGCATTCCGCCGGAGGACCTGCCGCCGCTCGTGCTGCGCGCCATCGTCTTCGACAGTTTCCTGGTCTTCGCGCTTCTCGCCTTCCGCCGTCGCAAGCGGATCGCCGCCTGGTGGCAGGCCCGCCGTCAGTCCTCGCCGGCCGCCCTTGCCAGCGACGAGAGCCTGTCCAGCGCGCCCTGAAGAATGAAGGAGGCGGCGGCCGAGTCTATGCGCTCGGCCCGCTTCTTGCGGGAGACGTCCATCTCGATCAGCGTGCGCTCCGCCGCCACCGTCGAAAGCCGCTCGTCCCAGAAAACAAAGGGAATGTCGGTCTTGTCGGCCATGGAGCGCACGAAGGCGCGGGTCGCCTGAACGCGCGGGCCGGCGCTGCCGTCCATGTTCATCGGCAGGCCGATGACGAAGGCAGCGACCTTCTCCTTTGCCGCGAAGGAAAGCAGCACCTCGGCGTCCTGCGTGAACTTCACGCGTTTCAGCACCGGCCGGGGTGTCGCCAGTCGCCGGCCGAGATCGGAGACCGAAAGGCCGATTGTCTTCGTGCCGAGATCGAGGCCTGCGATGGGCTGGCCGGGGGCGAGGACTTCCGCCAGCTCTTCGAGGGTCAGCGTCGCCATTTGATAACCCTGTAGTCGTCGTCGCGCACGGCGAGGTTCCTTCGATGCGATGTACGGCACACCTATATATGATGTAAGCCACGCTTATAACGTCTGCGCCGTCGATGGAAACGGGCTTCGTTGCTCTATATTGCGGGCAGACGATCAAACGGGAGAACAGACATGAAAATCACCTGGCTCGGCCATTCCGCCTTCCGCATCGAAGCGGCGAAGGCAAGAATCCTGATCGACCCGTTCTTCACCGGCAATCCCGCGTTCGATGAAACGACGCGGAAGGATGCCGTCGCCGGCCTCACCCATATCCTGCTGACGCACGGCCACGGCGACCATGTCGGCGATACCGTCCGGATCGCGAAGGAGACTGGTGCGACGGTGCTCGCGAACGCCGATCTTGCGGCCTGGCTGGGTGCGAAGGGCGTGGAGAAGATCGACATGGGCAATACCGGCGGCACGGTGCATTTCGACGGCTTTTCCACCACCTTCGTCAATGCGCTCCATTCCTCCGCGCAGATCACCGAGGACGGCGTTTCCCATTCGCTCGGCAATGCGAACGGCCTCGTCCTCCATTTCGAGGACGAGCCGACGCTCTACCACATGGGCGACACGGACATCTTCTCCGACATGGCGCTCATCAACGAACTGCACCGGCCGGAAATCGGCCTCGTTCCGATCGGCGACCGCTTCACCATGGGCGGAGCCGTCGCCGCGCTCGCCTGCCAGCGCTTCTTCAATTTCGACACGGTCCTTCCCTGCCACTACGGCTCCTTTGGCATCATCGACCAGACGCCCGACCTCTTCGTGCAGGCGATGGAGGGTGCGCCCGCGAAGATCGAGGTGCCGAAGGTCGGCGGCTCGGTCTCGCGGTAAAACACGATCACACAGGAGCAGGGCAAAGCGCCTATGGCGTTCGGCGGGTGCCACCTGCCCCTTCTCCCCCGCGGGGAGAAGGTCGCGGCAGCGGGATGAGGGGGAGCCGCTGGTGCAACCCGGCACGCTTGCCCCCTCATCCGACCCTTCGGGTCACCTTCTCCCCGACGGGGAGAAGGGGAAAGCGGCAACGGAGTGCCATATGATGCCGGCAGGCAGATGACTTGTCGGCAAATGCGGCCATTCCCCGTTGCGCCCCTTGGGCTGGGTCAGTATAGCGAAGGGAAAATTCCCCACCGGAGACCGTCCATGTCCGTAGATATAGCCACCGTGAAGCGCGTCGCGCGCCTTGCCCGCATCGCCGTCAGCGAGGAAGAGGCAAACCGCATGACCGGCGAGCTGAACGGCATCCTCGGCTTCGTCGAGCAGCTTTCCGAGGTGAATGTCGAAGGCGTCGAGCCGATGACCTCCGTCACGCCGATGGCCATGAGGAAGCGCGAGGACGCCGTCACCGACGGCAGCAAGGCGGACGACATCGTCGCCAACGCGCCGGCCTCCGACCGCAACTTCTTCCAGGTTCCGAAGGTCGTCGAGTAACGCCCCTCCGCCGCCAGAGCCTCCGCTTCCGAAAGTAGTTCTTCCATGACCGACCTCACCCGCCTCACCATTGCCGAAGCCCGCGAGAAACTCGCCGCCAGGGAGATCAAGGCCGTCGAGCTGACGGACGCGTATCTTTCCGCGATCGAAGCGGCGAACCCGGCGATCAACGCCTATGTCGCCGTCACGCCGGAAAAGGCGCGGGAGATGGCGAAGGCCTCCGACGAACGCATCGCCGCCGGCAAGGCAGGCAGCCTGGAAGGCATTCCGCTCGGCATCAAGGACCTCTTCGCCACCGAGGGTGTGCACACCCAGGCGGCAAGCCACATCCTCGACGGCTTCAAGCCGCGCTACGAATCGACCGTCACGCAGAACCTCTGGAACGACGGCGCCGTTATGCTCGGCAAGCTGAACATGGACGAGTTCGCCATGGGCTCTTCCAACGAGACCTCCTATTACGGTGCGGTGAAGAACCCGTGGCGCGCCAAGGGCTCCAACGCCGACCTCGTGCCGGGCGGCTCCTCGGGCGGTTCTGCCGCTGCCGTCGCCGCGTTCCTGTGCGCGGGCGCGACCGCCACGGATACGGGCGGCTCGATCCGCCAGCCCGCCGCCTTCACCGGCACCGTCGGCATCAAGCCGACCTACGGCCGCTGCTCGCGCTGGGGCGTCGTCGCCTTCGCCTCCTCGCTCGACCAGGCCGGCCCCATCGCCCGCGACGTGCGGGACGCCGCGATCCTCCTCAAATCCATGGCGAGCGTCGATGCCAAGGACACCACCTCCGTCGATCTTCCGGTGCCGGACTACGAAGCCTCGCTCGGCCAGTCGCTGAAGGGCATGCGCATCGGCATTCCGCGCGAGTACCGCGTCGACGGCATGCCGGAAGAGATCGAGGCGCTCTGGCAGCAGGGCATCGCCTGGCTGAAGGACGCCGGCGCCGACATCATCGACATCACGCTGCCGCACACCAAATACGCGCTCCCCGCCTATTACATCGTCGCCCCGGCGGAAGCCTCCTCGAACCTTGCCCGCTACGACGGCGTGCGCTACGGCCTGCGCGTCGATGGGAAGGACATCGTCGACATGTACGAGAAGACGCGTGCCGCCGGCTTCGGCACCGAGGTCAAGCGCCGCATCATGATCGGCACCTATGTGCTCTCGGCCGGCTACTACGACGCCTATTACCTGCAGGCGCAGAAGGTGCGCACGTTGATCAAGCGCGACTTCGAACTCGCCTTCAACGCCGGCGTCGACGCAATCCTGACGCCCGCGACGCCGTCCTCCGCTTTCGGCATCGCCGACGAGGACCTCGCCTCCGATCCGGTGAAGATGTACCTCAACGACATCTTCACGGTGACCGTGAACATGGCGGGTCTGCCGGGCCTTTCCGTCCCTGCCGGCCTCGACCACAAGGGCCTGCCGCTGGGCCTCCAGCTTATCGGCAAGCCCTTCGAGGAGGAAACCCTCTTCAAGACGGCCCATGTCATCGAAAAGGCCGCCGGCCGCTTCTCTCCGGCCAAGTGGTGGTAGGGGCCCCATAGCCTCTTACCGGCCCAACATCCGTGGATAGCCGCCAGCCTCTCTCGCCAACCGCCCCGCACAATGCTTTCATGGGGGCGGAGAGAGGTGCCGCATGATCACCGTTCGCAATGCCCTTGAAGAGGATGTGCCGGGCCTGATCGAGATCGGCGTGCGGGCCTGGGAGCAGGCCGTGACGGGCGCCGTCGACCTGCAGATGCGCCGCGACCATGCCCGCAACGCCTTCCAGCAGTTCCTCGCCAACCATTGGCTGCGCGTCAGCCTCGCCGAATTCGACGGCGTGCCGGCCGGCTGGGCCTCGCGTGAGGGGCTGGACGACGAGATCACCGATCTGTGGGTCGATCCGCCCCGCCAGCGAAAGGGACTCGGCGGCGCGCTCCTCGCCGCCATGGAGGCGGAAATCGTCGCGGCCGGCTTCGAGGCGGCGCGGCTCCAGACCCATGCGCGCAACGCTGCCGCCGTCGGCTTCTTCCAGAAGCAAGGCTATTCGGTGAGCTGGCTTTCCGTCGACTATTCCCCGCGCCTCGACCGCGACGTCGAATCGATCGGCCTTCGCCGGCAGCTCGTCGCGGACGAGCCGATCGGCTACGGGCCGGGCGGGTTTTGAGGAGAGGCGGCCTTCGCCGCCCCTCCCGGGTAGCCTAGCGGTTGTTCAATTGCGAGCGCACCAGTTCCAGCCCGCGCTGGGTGATACGATAGGGCCGGCCGCCGGACGAGGCGATGCACCGCCGGCGTTTCAGTTTACGGAAGAGCGCGACGTCGAGCCCGCCGGCGCGCCAGCCCTCGCGGGTGACGCAGAGGACGGCCACAATCGTCTTCGTCTCGTCTTTTTCGATATCGATCCTGCCGCCCTGGGCGAGCAGGTGGAGAATGCGCTGTTCGGCGCGGGAAATGTCCATTGTCTTGAGAATCCGTCCGGCGTTCGAATGAACGCGAAAAAACGTTCCGCCACCTACAAGGTGGCAGGCTCATCGTTTTTCCGACCCTGCGCGCAAATCGTTGCGGGCAGGGTCCTCAGCAGGTCTCAGGCGAATTGGACATCAAAACTCCATTTGCGGACGCCCCCTCATAACCGAGGGGGCACGCCGTGGTCAATGCGACGGCCAGATCAGCGAGTGATGCAGGAACACCGCGGTCTTCACGCCATTGGCGGAGGCCAGCGAGATGTTGGCGGCACCGAGCGCGATGTCGCCGGCGGCGTAGACGCCGGGCAGGGAGGTCTGGCCGGTGTCGTCGGTCTGGAGGATGTGGCCGACCGGCGTTTCCTTCAGCTTCAGGCCGCGCCCGGCCGGAATGGCGCTGCGCACCCGCGCTTCCGGCATCACGAAGAGCGCCTTCACCAGCGTCGGAATGCCCGGCCCCGTCTCGACGGAGAGCATGCCGCCCGGCCCGTCGGTAATGGCGGTGACGCGGCCGGGCCGGAGCTTGACCTGTCGGGCGGCAAGCACGGCAAGCGCCTCCTCGTCCGGCTCCGGCACCGTATTGGTGAAGAGCGTGACGTCGCCCCAGTCGGCGACCACGGCCGCAAAGCGCGCCGCCTCGGCGGTGCGGGCCAGCACGCCGACGGGCCCGCCACCCACCTCGTAGCCGTGGCAATAGGGGCAGTGCAGCACCGTTTTGCCCCAGCGCTCGGCAAGGCCGGGAATGTCGGGCAACCGGTCCTCGAAGCCGGTGGCGAGCAGCACGCGCCGTCCGTCGATCCGCCCGCCGTCGCCGGTGACGACGGAGAAGGCATCCCTTTCGCCGCCCAGCCCCTCGGCCGGCGCGTCGCGGAAGGTGACGGTCTCGTAGGCGGCGAGTTGCCGGCGGGCATCTGCGAGGATGTCTCGCCCCGGCCGCCCGTCCTGCGCGAGGAAGCCGTGCGAATGGGCGGCGAAGCGGTTGCGCGGCTCGCCGGTGTCGAGAACGGTGATGCGCCGGCGGGCGCGGGCAAGCTGCAGGGCGGCGGAAAGGCCGGCAAAGCCCCCGCCGATGATGATTGCATCTTCGGTCATGGTTCATCCTTTCTGTGAAGCGTGCGGCATCGTTCGCCCGACGGATGCCGGCCGTTCGGTGCAAGGTCTTGGGAACTGGCTGCGTTAGCCGGTATCGGCCCGGCAGTGTTTCGCCGCCACCCGAAAATCGGCGGCAAGATCGGCAAGCGTCGTGCCGGCAAAGCGCGCCATCAGGATCGCCTCGGCATCCTTCAGGGCGCCGCCGATCACCCGGTTGACGGATTGCTCGACAACGCAGCCCGGCATTTCCGTCGCCGGGCCGATCTGGAAGACGATCGGCTCGCCGAGCGCATTGTAGATGTCGAGCAGCGAGATGGCCGCCAGTGGCCGGGCGAAATGCCAGCCGCCGCCATGACCGCGGCCGGATTGCACGATGCCGGCATCGCGAAGCCCGGCCATGGTGCGCCGGACGACGACGGCGTTGGTGTCGAGGCAGAAGGCGAGGTCCTCCGAGGTCATCGGCACCTCGCGCTCGGCCATGTGCATGAGTGCATGGAGCACGGCGGAAAGTCGGCTGTTTCTTTTCATGTAACAATAAATGTTACGAAACGTCCCGCCTGTCAAGCCCATGGGCGGGAAGAGGGCTTGCCCGGCACGGCAAAGCCTTGCACCGGCCGGCCATATGTTTTACCGAAGCAGGAAAATCGAGGCTTTTCGCAAAGAGCATCCCATGACCCTAATCGACGTCCGCACCCCCGATCCGAAACGCTTGATCCCCGGCGCCACCGGCGACTGGGAGGTCATCATCGGCATGGAGGTGCATGCGCAGGTCCTCTCCAATTCCAAGCTCTTTTCCGGCGCCTCGACCGAGTTCGGCAACGCGCCGAACGCCAATGTCTCGCTCGTCGATGCCGCCATGCCTGGCATGCTGCCGGTCATCAACATCGAATGCGTCAGGCAGGCGGTGCGCACCGGTCTCGGCCTCAAGGCCGAGATCAACCACCGTTCGATTTTCGACCGCAAGAACTACTTCTACCCGGACCTGCCGCAGGGCTACCAGATCTCGCAGTTCAAGGATCCGATCGTCGGCGAGGGCAAGATCGTCATCTCGCTCGGCCCCGACCGCCAGGGCAACTTCGAGGACATCGAGATCGGCATCGAGCGCCTGCACCTCGAGCAGGACGCCGGCAAGTCGATGCACGACCAGCATCCGACCATGTCCTATGTCGATCTCAACCGTTCGGGCGTGGCCTTGATGGAAATCGTCTCCAAGCCGGACATGCGCTCGTCCGACGAGGCCAAGGCCTATATGACGAAGCTGCGCTCCATCGTGCGCTATCTCGGCACCTGCGACGGCAACATGGACGAGGGGTCCATGCGCGCCGACGTCAACGTCTCCGTGCGCCGTCCGGGCGAGCCCTTCGGCACGCGCTGCGAGATCAAGAACGTCAACTCCATCCGCTTCATCGGCCAGGCCATCGAATACGAAGCCCGCCGCCAGATCGGCATTCTGGAGGACGGCGGTTCCATCGACCAGGAGACCCGCCTCTTCGATCCGGGCAAGGGCGAGACGCGCTCCATGCGCTCCAAGGAAGACGCGCACGATTATCGCTACTTCCCCGATCCGGACCTCTTGCCGCTCGAATTCGACAATGCCTTCGTCGCCGCGCTGCTTGCCGACCTGCCGGAACTGCCGGACGACAAGAAGCTGCGTTTCGTCAAGGATCTCGGCCTTTCGGTCTACGACGCCTCGGTGCTCGTCTCCGAAAAGGCGATTGCCGATTACTACGAGGCCGTGGCCGCCGGCCGCGACGGCAAGATCGCCGCGAACTGGGTCATCAACGACCTGCTCGGCGCCCTGAACAAGGATGGCAAGGCCATCGAGGAGACGCCGGTTTCGCCCGACCAGCTCGGCGGCATCATCGATCTCATCAAGGACGGCACCATTTCCGGCAAGATCGCCAAGGACCTCTTCGAGATCGTCTGGAACGAGGGCGGCAGCCCGGCGGAGATCGTCGAGGCGCGCGGCATGAAGCAGGTGACGGATACCGGCGCCATCGAGAAGGCCGTGGACGAGATCATTGCGGCGAACCCCGATCAGGTCGAGAAGGTCAAGGCCAAGCCCACGCTTGCCGGCTGGTTCGTCGGCCAGGTGATGAAGGCGACGGGCGGCAAGGCCAATCCGCAGGCCGTGCAGGCCCTCGTCAAGGCCAAGCTCGGCATCGAGGAGTAATCCGGTGTTCTTTGTCCGAACGGCTTCGGAGCGCGATCTGGCGAAGGTCAGCGCGCTTCTGACCGAGACGTGGCATGCGACCTATGACGGCCTCTACGGCGCGGACAAGGTGAGCGGGATCACCGCGCGCTGGCATTCCGTGCCGGCGCTGAAGGCGCGGCTGGAGCGGAAAGACAGCGAGTTCGTCGTCGCCGACAACGGCAGGGAGTTCGCCGGCATGGGCTATGTCGCCATGGCGAAGGACCGGCCGAAGACGGCGCTGCTGCACCAGCTCTACGTGCTGCCGCGCTTCCAGCGACAGGGTATCGGCCGCGACATGTTCGCCGAACTGGAAACCTGTTTTCCCGATGCAAACGCCATGCTGCTGGAGGTCGATCCGCGCAACGCGCCGGCGGTTGCCTTCTATCTGGCGCACGGCTTCATCAAGGTCGGCGAGGCCCGGCACACGGCGGACGACGTTTCCGGCGTGCCGCTGCATGTCTACGAGAAGCCGCTCGGCGGCTGAAAGCGGCGAAAAGCCCTATGCGAAGGCGCGGGAATCGCTGGACATTCCGGCCCCGCCGCGCCATAAGCGGAAGAAATATCAGTCTCGGGCCGCGCTTTCGGCATGGCCCTGCCAAGGACGCCAGCCCATGAACCTTCTCAAGCAGATCTTCACCTGGTGGAACGGTCAGACGATCGGCACCCGCTTTCACACCTGGCGCTTCGGCACCCGGGTCGGACAGGATGAATTCGGCAACGTCTATTATCAGGGCGGCAAGGATTCCGACGGACGCACGCGCCGCTGGGTGATCTACAACGGTTACGCCGAGGCCTCGGCCATTCCGGCAGGCTGGCACGGCTGGATGCACCACCGCACCGACGTTTCGCCAGCCGACGAGGACTACAAGGCGCGCGAGTGGGAAAAGCCGCACCGGAAGAACCCGACCGGCACCGCCCAGGCCTATCGTCCGCCGGGTTCGATTGCCGCTGCCGGCGAGCGTCCGCGCGTGACGGGCGACTACGATGCCTGGACGCCGGGCAACTGACACCGATTTGGCCACATTTCGCCGGTAGCTCCGAACGGGCCGGCGACCGCCGGCGCGGAGCGCAGGAGACGGCATTCATGACAATCGGGTTTTCATGGGCACGGGCAGGGCGGCGGCTTCTTTCGGTCGCGCTCGCGGCAACGGCCGCCGGCATCGTCATGGCTCCCTTGCCCTCCGAGGCTGCACGTATCGAAAATCCCGTCGCCACCTTTGCCGGCATCGACAAGATCACCGGCCGCATCACCCGTTTCGACGTCTATATCGGCGAGACCGTGCAGTTCGGCGCTCTCCAGGTGACGCCGAAGGTCTGCTACAGCCGCGACGACACCGAGGCGCAGAAGATCACCTCCTTCGTCGAGGTCGACGAGATCACCCTCGACCGCAAGATCCGTCGCATCTTCACCGGCTGGATGTTCGCCGACAGCCCCGGCCTCAACGCCGTGGAGCATCCCGTCTATGACGTGTGGCTGACCGAGTGCAAGACGAAGTCCGACGTCCCCCCGCCGGAAGATTCCCAGGCGAAGGCCGAGTAAGGCCCGGTCAGAACGGCAGGTGCGGCGAGGCCAGCGCACCCGCCAGCATATCCTCGTATTCGATTTTCGGCACGTCGATCGCACCGAACGTCTTCAAGTGCTCGGTGGTGAACTGCGTGTCGAGCAGGCGGAAGCCGCGCTCCTTCAGCCGCTCCACCAGATGGACGAGGCAGATCTTCGAGGCGTCCGTGCGCCGCGAGAACATGCTCTCGCCGAAGAAGGCGGCGCCCAGCGAGACGCCGTAGAGGCCGCCGACGAGCGTATCGCCCTCCCAGGCTTCGACCGAATGCGCATGGCCCATGCGGTGGAGCGTGCCGTAGAGCGACTTGATCTTCGCGTTGATCCAGGTCGACGGCCGGTCCGGCGCGGCCTCGGCGCAGGCGGCAACCACCGCGTCGAAGGCGCTGTCGAAACGGATGTCGAAGGGTTTTCTGCGGATCGCCTTGGCGAGGCTGCGCGAGACATGGAAGCCATCGAGCGGGATGACGCCCCGCATGTCCGGCTCGACCCAGAAGAGCTCCGGGTCGTCTGCCGAATCGGCCATCGGGAAGAGACCGATGGAATAGGCGCGCAGGAGGAGTTCCGGGGTGATCTCCGGGTGCCTGCTGCGCCGCCCTGCCATGACCGGCGCCCTCTCAGGCGTCGGTCTTGCTGGCCAGGTAGTTCTCCAGCCAGTGGATGTCGTAGTCGCCGTTGGCGATGTCCTGGTTGCCGATGAGGTCCTGGAACAGCGGCAGCGTCGTCTTGATGCCGTCGATGACGAACTCGTCGAGCACGCGGCGCAGGCGCATCATGCATTCGACGCGGGTGCGCCCGTGCACGATGAGCTTGCCGATCAGGCTGTCGTAGTAGGGCGGGATGCGGTAGCCCTGATAGGCGCCCGAATCGACGCGCACGCCAAGCCCGCCCGGCGCATGGAAATGCGTGATCGTGCCCGGCGAGGGAACGAAGGTGCGCGGGTCTTCGGCGTTGATGCGGCACTCGATGGCATGGCCCGAGAAGACGATGTCCTCCTGGCTGACCGACAGGCCGGCGCCGGAGGCGACGCGGATCTGCTCGTGCACGAGGTCGATGCCGGTGATGGCCTCGGTGATCGGATGCTCCACCTGCAGGCGCGTGTTCATTTCGATGAAATAGAACTCGCCGTTCTCGTAGAGGAACTCCACCGTGCCGGCGCCGCGGTATTTCAGCTTCTTCATGGCGTCGGCGCAGATCTGGCCGATCTTCATGCGCTGCTCGACATTGAGCGCCGGGGAATTGGCTTCCTCCCAGACCTTCTGGTGGCGGCGCTGCAGCGAGCAGTCGCGCTCGCCGAGGTGCACCGCGTTGCCCATGCCGTCGCCGACGACCTGGATTTCGATGTGACGCGGCTTGCCGAGGTACTTTTCCATGTAGACGGCGTCGTTGCCGAAGGCGGCGAGCGCCTCGGAACGGGCGGTCGAGACGGCTTCGTCGAGATCGGCCTCGGTCTTGGCGACCTTCATGCCGCGGCCGCCGCCGCCGGCGGTGGCCTTGATGAGCACGGGGAAGCCGATCTTGCGGGCGACTTCCAGCGCGTTCTCCGGCTTCACCTCGCCGTCGGAGCCCGGAACGACGGGGATGCCGAGTTCCTGCGCCGTCTGCTTGGCGGTGATCTTGTCGCCCATGATGCGGATGTGCTCCGCCGTCGGGCCGATGAAGGTGATGCCGTGCGCGTCGAGGATCTCCGCGAACTTGGCGTTCTCCGACAGGAAGCCGTAGCCCGGATGCACGGCGTCGGCGCCGGTGATCTCGCAGGCCGCGACGATCTGGTGGATGTTGAGGTAGCTTTCGCGCGAGGGCGGCGGGCCGATGCACACGCTCTCGTCGGCAAGGCGCACATGCATGGCATCGGCGTCGGCCGTCGAATGCACGGCGACCGTGGCGATGCCCAGCTCCTTGCAGGCCCGAAGGACCCGAAGGGCGATTTCGCCGCGGTTGGCAATGAGGACTTTGGAGATCATGGGACCCGCCTTATTCGATGACGATCAGCGGTTCGCCGTATTCGACCGGGCTTGCATCCGAGACGAGGATTTCGGTGACCTTGCCCGAGCGCGGCGCGGGGATCTGGTTCATCGTCTTCATGGCTTCGATGATGAGGATGGTCTGGCCTTCCTTGACGGTCGAGCCGACTTCGACGAAAGGGCGGGCGCCGGGGGCGGGCGAGAGATAGGCGGTACCCACCATCGGTGCGGTCACGGCGTTCTTGTTGTTGCGGGCATCGGCCGGGGCGGCGGCAACGGCAGCAGCCGAAGCGGGCGCCGCGCTGGCGGCGGCGACAGGCGCTGCGATCGGGGCCTGGACATATTGCGGCGTGCCGGCGCGCGAGACGCGGATGCGCAGGTCGTCCTGCTCCACTTCGATTTCGGTCAGGTCCGTCTCGTTGAGGATGTTGGCGAGATCGCGGATCAGAGCCTGATCGATGCCGTGTTTCTTTTCAGCCATGGAAGTGAGCCTCTGGTTCTTCTTATGTCGTGATGGATGAGAGCGCATGAAGCGCGAGGATATAGCTGTGCGCGCCGAAGCCGCAGATGACGCCCTTTACGGCGGGCGCGATCATCGACTTGTGGCGGAATTCCTCACGGGCATGCACGTTGGAAAGGTGCAGCTCGACCACCGGGATCTTGATGGCGCGGATGGCGTCATGCAGGGCGAGCGAGGTGTGGGTGTAAGCACCGGCGTTGATGGCGATACCGGCAGCAACGTCGCCGGCCTCATGGATCCAGTCGACCAGATCGCCTTCGTGGTTGGATTGGCGGAAATCGACCGCAAAGCCCAGCTTCTCCCCCTCCGCCTTGCAGAGCGCCTCGATGTCGGCGAGCGTGTGGCCGCCGTAGATACCGGGCTCGCGCTTGCCGAGTGCGTTGAGGTTGGGGCCGTTGAGCACGAAAAGGGGTAGAGCCATTCGCAATTCCGCATGCTGGATAGAGGACTACCTATAGACCGGCGGTTCCCGCAGGGAAAGCCCCAAGGACAGGGGCTTTGCCGGTCGAAAGGGCCGATGTCCACAAGTCAAGCGCTCAACACGGCCAGCATGGCAGGAAGATGGCGAAATCAGCAGGTTGCCTTGCCGCAGGCGCGCACATTGGCGATCTTTTCGCGAAGGTCCGCTTCGCCGACCGCGCCGAACACCATTTCCTGGCCGACGACATAGGAGGGCGTGCCGGTGATGCCGAGGTCGTTTGCCAGCGAATAGGCCTGGCGCACGGCGTCGTCATGCGGCTTGTCGGCCATGGTCTTGCGGATGTCCGCCTCGGAAATGCCCATGCCGGAAGCGATCGCGATGGCGCTCTCCTCCGTCGCGCGGCCTTCCCCGCCGAGCAGCGCCCGGTGGAAGGCGCCGTACTTTTCCGGCGCGAGATCGCGCACGGCCGCGCTCACCTTGTGGGCGGCAAGCGAATCGGGACCGAGGATCGGCAGTTCCTTGAGGACGAAGCGGACGTTCTTGTCGTCCTTCAGGATCGCGTCCATGTCCGGCAGCGCGCGTTTGCAGTAGCCGCAATTGTAGTCGAAGAACTCGACGACGGTGACGTCACCCTCCGGATTGCCGAGCGCGATGTCGTAGGGCGAAGCGAAGATCGCCTTCTCGTTGTCGGTGATCGTGGCTTCGGCCTTGGCCTGCTGCTGGGCCTCCTGCTTCTTCTGCAGGGCCTCCTGCACGTCGAGGAGGATTTCCGGATTCTCGACGAGATATTCCTTGATGAAGTCGCCGAACTCCTTCTTCTGCGCGTCGTCGAGCGCGAGGGCGGGAAGGGGGGCTGCGACCGTAATGGCAAGGGCAACGGTGGCCGCGAGCTTCGTCGTGAATGTCATGGATATCCTGTCCTCGTCGTGATGCGCCGGTGAAGTGCCATTGCCTGTGCCTCCGCGTCAATGCGGAGCACGCGCTTTCAACGACCTTATGGCGCAAGCAGCGCAAACGACAAGGCAAAAGCGGCGGATTTTCGATCCTCTCGGGATTGTGAAGACGTGCGTCTTGCGGCAGGAAGGCGGCGAACCGGAAGCGCAGAAAGGCAAGCCATGAAACTCTCCCGCCGCGGGGCCGTCGAACCCTTCCACGCCATGGACGTGCTCGCCGAGGCGACGAAGCGGCGCGCAAGCGGCCGGCCGGTCATCTCCATGGCCGTCGGCCAGCCGGTGCATCCGGCGCCCGAGGCCGCCCGCGCGGCGGCGCGCAAGGCGCTGGAGATCGGCCGCATCGGCTATACGGACGCGCTCGGCCTGCTTTCGCTGCGCCGCGCCATCTCGGATTTCTACCGGGACCGCCACGGCGTTTCGGTCGATCCCGGCCGCATCGCCATCACCACGGGCTCGTCGGCCGGCTTCAATCTCGCCTTCCTCGCCCTCTTCGATGCCGGCGACCGTGTCGCCATCGCGCGTTCCGGCTATCCGGCCTACCGCAACATCCTCGCCGCGCTCGGCATCGAGACGGTGGAGATCGAGGTAAGCGCCGAAAACGGCTTCACGCTGACGCCCGAGGCATTGGAGGCCGCCGGGCGGATCGACGGCGTGCTGCTCGCAAGCCCCGCCAATCCCACCGGCACGGTGACGGGGCGGGCGAACCTTGCCGCGCTCTCGGTCTATTGCCGGGAGAACGGCATCGCCTTCATCTCGGACGAGATCTATCACGGCCTCACCTTCGTCGGAGAGGAGGCGACGGCGCTGGAATTCGGCGAGGATGCCGTCATCATCAACTCGTTCTCGAAATACTATTGCATGACCGGCTGGCGCATCGGCTGGATGGTGCTGCCGGAAACGCTGGTGCGTCCGGTCGAGCGCATCGCCCAGAGCCTTTACATCTCCGCGCCGGAGCTCTCGCAGATCGCCGCGGAGGCGGCGCTCGGCGCGGAGGCGGAACTGAACGTCTATCGCGACGCCTACCGCGTGAACCGCGACTTCCTGGTGAAGCGCCTGCCGGAGCTCGGCTTCTCCATCGCTTCGCCGATGGACGGCGCCTTCTATGCCTATGTCGATGTCAGCCGATTCACCAACGACAGCATGGCCTTCGCCCGCCGCATGCTGGCCGAGACCGACGTGGCCGCGACACCCGGCATCGATTTCGACCCCAAGGACGGCCATCACACGATGCGCTTTTCCTATGCCGGTTCCTTCGAGGAAATGAGCGAGGCGGTCGACCGCCTCGCGCGCTGGCTGGGCTGAAAGGGATTCCGCTTCAAGACGTTGCAGCGGAAAGCGGAATCACTTTCTCACACGCGGTTGATGGACACACCGCCATCCACCAGCATCGCCGTGCCGGTCGTGAAGCTGGAAGCGGGCGAGGCGAGGAAGAGCGCCGCTTCTGCGATCTCCTCCGGCTCCGCCATGCGCTTGAAGGCGTTGAGACCCGCCACGAACGCGCGTGCCTCGGG
>CBIMFD010000022.1:0-21208 GCA_966243085.1 uncultured Shinella sp. | reverse complement strand
GGAGCTTGCAGATGAAGACGTCGATGATCTTCAGTTCCGGCTCGTCCATGCCGCCATAGAGGTGGTTCAGGAACATTTCCTTGGTGAGCGTCGTGCCCTTGCGCAGCGAGAGCAGCTCGAGCATCTGGTATTCCTTGCCCGTCAGATGCACGCGCTGGCCGCCGACCTCGACCGTCTTGGCGTCGAGGTTGACGATGAGCTCACCCGTGGCGATGACCGACTGGGCATGACCCTTGGAGCGGCGCACGATGGCGTGGATGCGGGCGACGAGTTCGTCCTTGTGGAAGGGCTTCGTCATATAGTCGTCGGCGCCGAAGCCGAGGCCGCGCACCTTGTCCTCGATGCCGGCCATGCCGGAGAGGATCAGGATCGGCGTCTTGACCTTGGACAGGCGCAGCGTGCGCAGGACTTCGTAGCCCGACATGTCGGGCAGGTTGAGATCGAGCAGGATGATGTCGTAATCATACAGCTTGCCCAGATCGACACCTTCCTCGCCGAGGTCGGTGGTATATACATTGAAGCTTTCGGACTTCAGCATCAGTTCGATGCTCTGCGCCGTCGCGCTGTCGTCCTCAATGAGTAGAACCCGCATATCTGTCCCCTTTTCCGCCGCTCAAGGTACCTGGCCCCCTACGCGATACGGATCCAGTCGTTGCCTGATTTGGAGGCTGCCACGAAATGGTTAACAAATCCTGATTCACTTTGGCAAGGTGTATCGATCTGTTAATTATTGTGGGCAGACTCCTGATTTCACAGAGGAATCGGAAATGTGTCTCTTAACCTGTCACATTAGGAAACATCACTAACCGACTCTTTCGACTCACCAATGCAGCCACCTCGTTTTTTGTGAACTGCATTTACCGAGCCTTAAATCATCGCGCCTATGATTAACGATGCCCGTAAACGAAAGGTTACCAGCGGTAGGATTTCATTAATCTCGCTGAATTTTTTTGAAAGGTCCGGTCGAGTTTGCCGGATTGCGGGCGGAAATGCCGGCCTGTGGCGTGCGGTGGATGCCGTGCACGCGGGCTGATTTGAATGCCGGGGTCTCGCTATCCACGGGAGTATTGCGTATGAAGTCGCGTGAGAGCCTAGTTCGCCTGAAGGAATTTCAGGTGAAAGACAAAAGACGGCAACTGGCCCAGCTTCAGCTCATGATGTCCGAATTTGAACGGATGTCGAAGGAGCTGGAAAGCCAGATCGCCATCGAGGAAAAGAAGTCCGGGATCACCGATCCCAACCACTTCGCCTATCCGACCTTTGCCAAGGCGGCGCGCCAGCGCTCCGACAATCTCCAGGTCTCGATCCGGGAGTTGAAGGTGCAGCAGGATGCGGCGGAACTGGCGCTGGAAGAGGCGGAGGCGGAATTCGCCAAGGCTTCGGCGCTGGAAGAGCGCGACAACGCGGTGCGCATGCGCGCCTGACCCGACAAAGGTTCTGGAGAACCCTCGCGAGCGGCCGGAAGACCGCTCACGAGGGCTCTTCGCGTTTGTCGCGGCCTCTTTAGAGATTGACGACGTCCTGCCAGTCCTTGTGGCGCATGGCCTGCGCGCGGAAGAAGGGGCAGAGCGGCATGATCTTCCAGCCGCCCTTGCGCGCCGCTTCCACCGCATGGGCGGCCAGCGCCTGGCCGACGCCCTTGCCGCGCAACGCGTCCGGCACGCCGGTATGGTCTATGATGACGAGTTGCGGGGAGGCGCGGGAATAGGTCATTTCCGCCTCGTGCCCCTCGACGGCGGTGTAATAGCGCCCCTTGGCGCCGTTTTCCTCATGCCGGATGTCCATGGCGATGCTCCTCGCTTGGATTGCGTTGGAGCCATCCTTTCCTGCCATGGCCGATCCTGCAAGCCGCGCGGCGGTGAACGCTGTGTCCTCGCCGGCCGGCCTGCCACCAAACGGAACCGCGGCCGCGCCGGGCGCGACCGCGGTATCTCGATCGGAAGAAGGAACGCCTAGTGGCGGTACTGCTGGATGCGCGTGGTGCGCAGGCCGGCAAGGCCGTGGTCGTTGATGGAGGACTGCCAGGAAAGGAATTCTTCGACCGTCAGCGTATAACGCTCGCAGGCTTCTTCGAGGCTGAGAAGCCCGCCGCGTACGGCAGCGACGACTTCGGCCTTTCGGCGAATTACCCAGCGCCGCGTATTGGCCGGCGGCAGATCGGCGATCGTCAGGGGGCTGCCATCGGGGCCGATGACGTATTTAACGCGGGGTCGTATCAGGTCGGTCATTGGACTCTCTACATAAACTCAAGACCATATGAGCGAACTGTAGTCCGCCACATTTAAGAATTGCCTAAGCGCATGCTAACAATTTTCTAATCTTTTGAGCGGGTTCGCCTGTACTGTCATACGTTGCAAGCCCTTGCTTCCCGTTACGTAGGGCATTCGCGGCCTCCCGCCGGCCTGCAAGGCAGCCGTGCAAATATTTCATTTCCATTTTATTCAAATACTGCTAATACGCGCCAAAATTTGGAGGCGGCATCGGGTCGATGCCACCGGAAACCTCCAGGAAGCATCCACATGAAGACTAGGGCGCCGCGCGCGAAGACGTGCGAGGAGCGTCGTAGCATTGGGAATTTGCCGGGCCGGATCGACGCGATCGAGGCCGGCGGACCGCCGCGAGCCGTTTGCCTTCGGGATACGGCTCTTACGGCGTTTCCGACATCACCTGTGGAGAACGGGTGCTCCCAAGATATTTCCGGACCGAGAATGCACACGAGCCCGGCGTTCGCGCCGGCCGCTGGAAAACGGAAAATGAGAGATCCAGACAACATGCTCCTGCAGCAGGGTTGGTCGCCGGAATTCCTGTCCCCGGCCAATCTCGAAACCGTGCAGACCGAATACGAGGTGCTGCACCTCATGCGCCAGTGCGCCAACCATTTCCGCTTTACGCATTTCCTGGTGGCACGCTATCCGGCGAGCGACCAGCAGCGTTTTGCCGAACGGCTGATGGTCAGCAACTGGCCGGCCGAACTGGTGCGCAAATATGACGCGACGAACCTCTTCCACATCAGCCGGCTGGCGGTGGAGACCGGCATGACCAAACTCCCGGTGCAGGGCGACAGCGCGCTCTTTGCGCCCGCCGACTGGGAAAGCGGCCAGGCCGGCGAGGCGATCGCGCTTGCCGAGATGCACGGGCTTGCCGCTTCCACGGCGCTCCTCCTGCACTCCACCACCTCCGATCCCTATCTCATGGTGTTCTCCGGCAAGCGCCTGCCGCTCGCCCGTCCGGAGCTGACGGAACTTCATTTTTCCGCCCTTCAGCTTTTCGAGTGCCTCGAAAAGACCTTCGTCGCGGCGGCGGCGGGCCGGGAAAAACTCTCCAGCCGCGAGGTCGAATGTCTGCGCTGGGCAGCGGCCGGCAAGAGCAGCGACGAGATCGCCGTCATTCTCGGCATCTCGGTCTATACGGTGAGCAGTTATTTCAAGAGCGCGACGCGCAAGCTGCTGGCCGTCAACCGCATGCAGGCGATCGCCGTCGCGCTACGCCTCCGGCTCATCTGAATTCCCGGAGCGCCGGCCGCTCGCGCTCCCTGCTTCTCTTGCCCTCGAGGCGGCAAGTTTCTATATGTCGCCCCGAAGACGCCCCATAGGCAACGGGGCGTCGCAACGGCCGGTTTGGCCCCAATTGACAGGTGCCTGCACCCCAGCCCTGCGGCGAGGCGGCACCGGAACGGACCTCGCGTGAACAGTCTCGATTTCGATCGCAAGCCGGAAGATACGCGCGTCGTCGTCGCCATGTCGGGCGGCGTCGACAGTTCCGTCGTGGCCGGCATCCTCAAGCGCGAAGGCTACGACGTTCTCGGCATCACCCTGCAGCTCTACGATCACGGCGCCGCCGTGCACCGCGCCGGCTCCTGCTGCGCGGGCCAGGACATCGACGATGCGCGCCGCGTCTGCGAGACGCTCGGCATTCCGCATTACGTGCTCGACTACGAGAAGCGCTTCCGCGAGACGGTGATCAATCCCTTCGCCGAAAGCTATGTCGCCGGCGAAACGCCGATTCCCTGCGTTGCCTGCAACCAGACGGTCAAGTTCGCCGATCTGCTCGCGACCGCCAAGGATCTCGGCGCCGATGCGCTGGCCACCGGCCACTATATCCGCTCGCGTCCGAACCCGGTGCCGGGCGCGCCGCATCGCCGCGCGCTCTACCGTCCGGTCGATGCCGAGCGCGACCAGAGCTATTTCCTCTTCGCCACCACGCAGGAGCAGATCGACTACCTGCGCTTTCCGCTCGGGCATCTCTCCAAGGCCGAGACGCGGGCGCTCGCCGAAGAGATGGGCCTCGTCGTCGCCAAGAAGGCGGACAGCCAGGACATCTGCTTCGTGCCGCAGGGCAAGTATTCCGACATCGTCAACAAGCTGAAGCCGAATGCGGCGCTGGCGGGTGAGATCGTCCATATCGACGGGCGCGTGCTCGGCCGCCACGAAGGCATCCTGCACTATACGATCGGCCAGCGACGCGGCATCGGCATCGCGACGGGCGAGCCGCTCTACGTCGTCTATCTCGACGCCCGCTCGCGCCGCGTTATCGTCGGCCCCAGGCAAGCGCTGGAAACGCGCCGGCTTTACCTGCGCGACATCAATTGGCTCGGCGACGGCGAGCTTGCGGCGGTCGCCGCAGGCGGCTTCGATTGCTTCGCGAAGGTCCGCTCCACCCGCCCGCCGCGCCCGGCGCGCCTTGCGTCCAACGAAGGCGGCATCTACGTGGAGCTTGCCGAAGGCGAGCCTGGGGTCGCCCCCGGTCAGGCCTGCGCCCTCTATTCCGGCGAGGGTGAGGACGCGCGCATCTACGGTGGCGGCTTCATCCTGCGTTCGGAACGCGAGGCGGCGGCCGAAGACGCGCTGAAGCGCATCCTTTCCACGCCCGCGGCGGCCTGAGACCCGCCACCCGGCAAGGCCTTTGCGGGCAACGCGATTTTTCCTGCCAACGTCGCTTGACACCCGCGGGAACAGCACCTTATAAGCCGCGCACCGGACGGAAACGGGTGGTCGCTCTCGATCGTCCCTTCGGGCGGCGGAGTAGCTCAGTAGGTTAGAGCAGAGGAATCATAATCCTTGTGTCGGGGGTTCGAATCCCTCCTCCGCTACCAACTTTATCCCTCGACAGGTTCGCCGAGCGTGTGCATCAGGCGGTTGGCCCAGCCGAAGATGGCGGAGGACAGGACGAGGTCGAGGGATTCGAGTTCGGAAAGACCGACATCGGCAAGGTTCCGTGCATCGGCCTCCGTCGCCTGCGGCGGTGTGGTCGACAGGTGTGCCGAGAAGTCGAAGAGGGCCTGGAGGTGTTCGTCGAGCTCGACGTCGAGTTCGTCGGCGAAGATCGCTTCGATGACGTCTGTGCGCCTAGTGTGGTTGATGAACCGCGATGCATGGACGGCCGCGCAATAGACGCAGCGGTTGACCACGGACGCCGCCGTGGCGCCCAGTTCGCGTTCGCCCGGCGAAAGGCCGTCCTTCCCGTACATGATCAGGTTGAAGAGCGGCGAACGCACGGCGAGCGATTCCGGATCGTGTGCCAGGGTCAGCACATAGGGCGAGATGCCCTTGTTGGACGGGGTGACCTGCATCGCCTCGCGCTGCTCTTCGGTCGCGGTCTGAAGATCGACCGGGACGACATAGGGTTGCCAGCGCGGGACCCTGGTGGTGAAGCCGTGGACGACGTCGCTCATTGTCTTGCTCCAATCAGCGCCAGCCCTGCGATGACGCGTACCTGATAGTTCACGAAGGCGGCAAGCTCCGAAAGCCGGACGATGTCGGCGTCGCTGACGCCGACCCCGCGCAATGCCTCGATATGGCTCCGGGTCGCCCCGCGCGGCGCGACGGTGAGCCGGTCGGCATGCCGGACGATCTCGGCGATCCGCTCGTCGTCGACGCTCGTGCCCGGCCGCGCGAGCGGGGCCGTCGAACCTTCCGCCGCGCGTTCCACGAGACGATCGTAGTGGGCGGCGAGAGCCTCGTTGCCGTTCTGGCGGGCCATTCTGGCGGCGAGGGCGGCCCGCAGCCCGTGGGAGAGGCCGCCCGGATCGCGGGGTAGCAGCACCGCGTCGTGCGCGGCTTCGCTCAGGCGCAGGATCTCCGCCCGCTTCTCCATGGCTTCGGCAAGCGCCGAGCCGGGCCTGACGGCGGCAAGGGACTCGATAATCGTCAAAACAGGCTCCTTTGATCTCGCCGGAGAGCGCTAAGCGGGTCTCGCGGTCTGTTATGCCAAGTTAGCATGACATATGGCGTGCCATGCGAAACAATTATCTATTTTGCTGTGATTTTATGGAAAACTCATGCTTCCAAAATATGGATGATGGTGTTTGATGTTCTATATGCATGGGAACTCAATTGATATTCGGCAACTTGAAGCCTTCGCGGCGGTGATGTCCGCAGGCAGCGTGACGGGAGCTGCCCGTCTGCTCGGGCGCTCGCAGCCCGCCGTGACGCGCCAGATACAGGATCTGGAGGCCGATCTCGGCTTCGCGCTGCTGCACAGAAGCGGCGGACGGGTCCAGCCGACGTCGCGGGGCCTGCGCTTTCATGCGGAAGTCGAGCGCCATCTTGCCGGCCTGACGCATATCCGCGAGCGGGCCGAGGCGATCGGCCTCGATGAGCCGGCAACGCTGACGGTTGCCGCGACGCCCTCGCTTGCCGCCGGGATCCTGCCGCGGGCTC
Source organism: uncultured Shinella sp. (assembly GCA_966243085.1). Lineage (GTDB taxonomy): Bacteria > Pseudomonadota > Alphaproteobacteria > Rhizobiales > Rhizobiaceae > Shinella. The sequence goes on along the minus strand of CBIMFD010000022.1, from coordinate 14,549 downwards.
TGGCCGCCGTTTCGTCCGATCTCATCCCGCGTCATCTGCATGTGCAGGCGCTTGCTGCCGAGAATGTCGTGCAGGCGGTGCTCGCCCGGTCGGCGGATCTCGGGATATCCAGCCTTCCGCTCGAACATCCCGGCCTCGAAATCCACTGGATCGCCGAAGCGCCCTGCGTCGTCGCACTCGGGGCCGATGATCCTCTTGTCGCGAGCGACGTCGTGCGCCTTGCGGACCTCGCCGCGCGCCGCATCATCACGCTCGCCAATCCATATCGTCTTCGCCATCGCGTCGATGAAGCTCTGGAGCGGGCAAGGGTCGCCCCCGAACGCATCATCGACGTGAATGCCTCGCTGACGGCGCTCTCTCTCGTGCGCGCCGGCCTGGGTGTCGCCATCGTCGAGCCGGCGACGGTTCGCGGCGCGCCGATGGACGGGATCGTGGTGCGCGCGCTCGATCAGGCCATTCCCTTCCTGTTCGGTGCGATCTCGGCCGCCGCATTGCCGCGCACGCCGACGGTCTCCGCGGTGATCGATGCCGCACGCGCGGGGGCGCTCGCGATGCCGGGCTGCCGACTGCTGGAGACGAACGGCCCGGATGCGCTGGCGGACAGCGTCTACGGACAGACCGTCATTTCCGAAGGAGCGACCGAATGAGCGGCCTTTCCACATTTCCGGACGGCCTCGATGCTCTCGAAGAGCGGCTGCGTCAGGACCTTTCCTGGCTGGAACTGCCCGCGAAGTCCTGGGTTCCATCGCGTGCGGTCGACGGCAAGCCCGTCATCGATGTCGTTATCATCGGCGGTGGGATGGCAGGCCTCGTCGCGTCCGGCATGCTCAGACGCCTCGGGGTCGCAAACCATGTCGTCCTCGACAAGGCGCCCGCCGGTCAGGAAGGGCCGTGGGTGACGTTTGCCCGGATGCGGACCCTCCGTTCTCCCAAGCAGCTCACCGGCCCCGCAATGGGATTGCCCGCCCTGACGTTCCGCGCCTACTACGAGGCGCGGTTCGGGCGAGAGGCATGGGCAGCCCTCGATCGCGCGCCGCGCGAAATCTGGATGGAATACCTGATCTGGTATAGAAAGGTGCTCGATCTTCCCGTGCGCAACGGCGTGTCCGTCGATGCCGTGCTCCCGCGCGGGGACGGCATGCTCGACCTTGTCTGCAGCGGAGAAGGCGGCAAGGAGACGATCGTCGCCCGCCATGTGGTGCTGGCGACCGGGCGCGACGGCCTCGGTGGTCCGTTCGTTCCGGATATCGCCCAGAGCATCGACCGCAAATACTGGGCCCATACCGCCGAGGATGTCGACTTTGCCGCGCTCTGCGGCAGGCGCGTCGGGGTGATCGGTGCCGGTGCGTCGGCAATGGACAATGCAGCGGCTGCTCTCGAAGCCGGCGCCGCCCGTCTCGACATGTTCGTGCGCCGCAAGGAACTGCCGCGGATCAACAAGTTCACCGGCATCGGCAGCCAGGGCGTCGTCCATGGCTTTGCCGGGCTGCCGGACGAATGGAAGTGGCGTTTCCTCCACTATGCGATGGGCCAGCAGACCCCGCCGCCGCGGCCGAGCGTCCTGCGCGTGAGCGCGTTCGAGCAGGCTCACCTCCATCTCGAAAGCCCGATCGATGCCCTGCGGCAGGAGGGCGACCACGTCGTCGTGACTACGCCGCGCGGCAGCTATCCGGTCGATTTCCTGATCTTCGGCACGGGTTTCAAGATCGACCTTTCCAACCGGCCGGAACTTGCCGCCTTTGAAAAGCACATCCGTCTGTGGCGCGACCGCTTCCCGACGCCCGCCGGGATGGCGAATGGAGAGCTCGAAGGCTCGCCCGATCTTGGGGGCGCATTCGAGTTTCTGGAAAGGGAGCCGGGGTCGTGCCCGACGCTCGCCCATATCCATTGCTTCAATTTCCCGGCGACGTTGAGCCACGGCAAGCTCACGGGCGACATTCCCGCGATCAGCGAAGGCGCGGACCGCCTGGCACGCGGGATCGTCAGATCGCTCTTCGTCGCCGATCGCGAGAAGCACTTCGCGGACCTCCAGGCCTTCGACACGCCCGAACTTCTCGGCGGCGAGTGGTCTGATGTCGAGGCGCTTTCCGAAACATCTCCCGAAAGGACGTGAGACCCGAAATGCTCGAGATCAAGAACCTGAAGCTGTCCTACGGTAGCACCCGGATCCTCAACGGCGTCGATCTTTCGGTGAAGCGGGGCGACGTGGTTTCGATCATCGGACCCAGCGGGACCGGCAAGACGACGCTGCTGAAATGCATCAACCACCTCGTGAAGCCCGAGTCGGGAACGATCGCATTCGACGATATCAGGATGGACTTCGCGCAGCCCGAGAAGGCCGCCGTCCAGGCGATCCGCCTGCGCACGGCGATGGTGTTCCAGCAGTTCAACGTCTTCAAGAACATGACCGTCATCCAGAACGTGATGGATCCGCTGGTGGTCGTGCAGGGCAAGTCGAAGGACGAGGCCCGCGCCATCGCGTTGCGGGAGCTGGAACGGGTCGGGCTTTCCGACAAGCTCGACAACTATCCTTCCCAGCTTTCGGGCGGCCAGCTCCAGAGAACGGGCATCGCCCGGGCGCTGGCGGTCAAGCCGGACGTTATGCTCTTCGACGAGCCGACGTCCTCGCTCGATCCCGAGCTGGTGAACGAGGTCCTGAAGGTGATCAAGGACGTCACGTCTTCCGGGATCACGTCGCTGCTCGTGACCCATGAAATGCAGTTCGCCAAGAATATCTCGAACCGCATCGTGTTCATGGACGGCGGTGTTGTCGCAGCCGACGGCAGTCCGGCCGAGATATTCGATGCGCCTTCCAACCCGCGACTTGCCCAGTTCCTCAATTCCGAACGTGCGATCCAATAGAGAAAGGATGCCAGACATGACCTCTTCGAGTTTGCTTTCCCGCCGCGGCTTCGGCCTTGCCGTCGCCGGCATTTCCATTGCGCTCGCAACGGCCGGCGCGTCCTATGCGCAGGATGCCGTGCGGACGGTCAAGATCGCCACCGCGGCGGAATCCAAGCCCCTCTCCTGGGGGGCTATCGGCGTGGAACCGCAGGGTTACGAGCCCGACGTCCTGAAGGCGATCAACGCGAAACTTCCCCAGTACAAGTTCGAGATGGAGGGTGCGGCCGACATCGCCCAGGAGACCGGCCTTGCGACCGGCAAGTACGACGTCGCGACCGGCGGATACTACCGCGCGCCGGCCCGCGAGAAGCAGTTCCTCATCCCGGACGCTCCGATCGGCGCCAGCCTGATCAAGATCTACAGCCGCAAGGACAGCGGCATCAACGAGATGAAGGACCTCGTCGGCAAGAAGATCGTGCCCGTCACGGCGGGCGGCGGCATCTACAAGTTCGCCACCGCATGGCAGGAGCAGAACCCCGACTACGAGATCGAGATCACCGCTTCCAGCGCCGGCATTCCCTATCCGGACCGTCTGAAGGAAGTGGAGAACGGCAAATACGATGCGCTGGTTCTTCCGTCCAATCTCGGCGAGCAGACGGTGATCGACCAGCAGAAGCTGAACGTCGAGGCCAGCGAGCCCGTCGCGATCAACAACACCTTCGTACTGATCCACCGTTCGGAAGAGAACGAGGCCCTGGCCGCCGATATCGACAAGGCCCTCAAGGAACTCAAGGCCGACGGCACGCTCGCCAAGCTCTCGCAGAAGTGGTTCGGCGAGGACATCACCGCGTACATGAAGTAACGCCGGGCTCCGAAGCCAGCGACCAGGCCTTGGACTGAAAAAAGGAGTGTTCCGAAGTGGACCTTTCCATCATGATCCCCGAGCTGCTCTCGGCATTGCCGCTGACGCTCGCGATCACGTTCACGGCCATGGCCGCCGGCTTCGTGCTGGCCTTGATTGCGACGACGTTCCGGATACGCCGGATCCCGGTGATCGCCCAACTGGCGGACATCTACGTATCCTATGCCCGGAGCGTCCCCGTCGTCCTCCAGTTGTTCGTCGCCTTCTACGGTCTTCCGGTGCTGGTCGGCGCGTTCGGCATCGCCGACTTCGTTTCGCCGACATTCGCGGCCATGCTCGGCCTCAGCCTCTACCACGGGGGCTATCTGTCCGAGGTCATGCGTCCGGCCTATCTTGCGGTCGAGCGCGGGCAGCACGATGCAGCGGACAGTCTCGGATATACGTTCCGCCAGAAGCTGCTGCGCGTCCTCGCCCCTCAGGCCGTGCACATCGCGCTTCCGGGCTACGGAAACTCCATCATCTACCTCATCCATAACGTGGCGCTGGTCATGTATATCGGCGCTGCCGACGTGATGGCGACGGCCCATCTCGTCATGGAGCGGGATTACAACCAGTACCAGTTTGAAACCTATCTCGTGCTGGCGGTGCTCTACTCCGTGCTGTGCCTGGTCGCCTGGCTTGTCATCCGCTTCTTCGAGCTCCGCTCCGCGAAGTTCGGCTCGCGCGCGACGCCGGCCAGAACCACGCTGATGGCTAGCGTCTGATCGAAGAGGAGCCCGTCATGTTCGATATCGAAGTTCTTCTTCCCGATTTTCGCGACATCCTGAGCGTGGTGCCGCTGACCCTTGGGATGGCGCTGACCGTCTTCGTTCTGTCGACGATCGTCGGTAGCCTGTTCGCCATGGTGGAATATCGGCGGATTCCGGTGCTTCGCGAACTCGTCGTCGCCTACAAGATCGCCTTCAAGGGCGTACCGATGGTGGTGGTGATCTTCCTTGCCTATTACGGACTTCCTGCGGCCCTGGAGTTCCTGACGTCGCTCGTCGGCATCGACTACAATGGCCATTCGACGCCGAACCGGGTGACGCTCATCGTCGCGCTGACGGCCTGCGTCGCGGCCTTCCAGGCCGAGGTGGTCAAGGGTGCCCTGAATTCCTTCGATACCGGACAGGCCGATGCCGCGTATTCGCTTGGCTACAGGAAAAGCCAGCTCTTCCGCCGGGTGATGCTGCCCCAGGTCATCGTGGCCGCGATCCCGGATCTCGCCAACTCGTTCATGGTGATCATGAAGGCGCTGTCGCTCGGGTTCGCGATCGAGGTGGTCGATATCTTCGCGCAGGCGCAACTGACCGCGGCGCTGAACTTCTACTACCTGGAGGCCTTCCTCGTCGCCGTCGTGATCTACATGGTGATCGCCTATGCGGTGACCCGGATCGCCGACAGGACCGAGCGCGCGCTCCGCGTGAGGACCTAGCCGGTCGCGCCTATCCCTTCGCGTTTCGTGCGATGTGGCTCTCGAACGCCTTGCCGAAGTTGACGAGAAAGTCTCTCGTGCTGTCGTTGGTCAACTGCCCCGCATCGTCAAACAGGCTGCCGCTGCCGCCGATATAAGCTTCCGGCTGCTCCAGTACCGGCATGTTCAGGAAGCAGAGCGACTGGCGCAGATGATGGTTCGCGCCGAACCCTCCGATCGCGCCGATCGACGTCGAGATGATGGCCGCGGGCTTGCCCAGGAGCGCGCCCTGTCCATACGGCCGCGATGCCACGTCGATCGCGTTCTTCAGCACGCCCGGAACCGAGCGGTTGTATTCGGCCGTCACGAAGAGGATCGCGTCGGCTGCTGCGATACGCTCGCGCAGCGCAGTCCAGTCAGCCGGCGGCGTCGCTTCCAGATCCTGGTTGAAATAGGATACCGAACCGATGTCGAGGAACTCGAACGTCAGATTAGGTGTCAGCGCTACCAGCGCTTTGGCGACCTTGCGGCTGAACGATTCCTTGCGGAGGCTGCCGACGAGAACTGCGACGTTGGTCATGATTGGCTCCTGGCATTGTGGAACAGCAATCTTCGCGTCTTCGACCGGAAAACACAAGATTGCGCCTGCGTGTCAGCTCTTGCCGTCGAAATCCCGCCGCACGATGCCATGGCGCTGGAGCTTGTCGTAGAACGTCTTGCGCGGAATGCCGAGCGCGGCGATCGTGTCCTGCACGTTGCCGCCATGGGTGGAGAGCGTTTCGCGGATGATCTCCGCCTCCAGCCGCTCCAGCCGTTCGGGAAGCGAGCTGCTGCCGGCGGTCGCCTCTGCTGCCGGTGCCGCGGCGGGCGGCGTCAGGCCCAGCACCACGCGCTCGGCGAAATGGGAAAGCTCGCGCACGTTGCCGGGCCAATCGTGTCCGGCAAGATGCCTGAGGATGTCGGCGGAGAGCGCAGGTGCCTCGTACTGGAAGCGCCGCGCCGCCCGCTCGGCGAAATAGCTGAAGAGCAGCGGAATATCCGCGCGGCGCTCGCGCAGCGGCGGGATCGTGAGGGAGACGACGTTGAGGCGGTAGTAGAGGTCCTCGCGAAAGCCCTTTCGCTGCGCGGGGTCGGCGAGATCCACCTTCGCCGCCGCGACGATGCGGATGTCGACGGGGCGAACCTCGTTTGTTCCGAGCGGCGTCACCTCGCGCATCTCCAGCACGCGGAGCATCTGGATCTGCGTGGAAAGCGGCATGCTTTCCAGTTCGTCGAGGAAGAGCGTGCCGCCGCTCGAATGCTCGATGCGGCCGATGCGTTTCTTCTGCGCGCCGGTAAAGGCGCCCGGCTCGTGGCCGAAGAGCTCGCTTTCGATCACCTGCTCCGGCAGGGCGCCGCAGTTGAGCGCCACGAAATTGCCCTTGGCGCGGCGGCTCCAGCCGTGCAGCAGGCGCGCGACGACTTCTTTGCCGCTGCCGGTCTCGCCGGTCACAAGCACGTCGACGTCGGTATCGGCGATCTGGCGGAGGGTCTGGCGCAGGCGGTCCATGACGGGCGTCTGGCCGATCAGCGGAAAGTCGTCCTCCGCCTGCCGGGCGGCATCGCGAAGGCGGCGGTTTTCGAGGACGAGGCTGCGTTTTTCCGCCGCGCGGTGCACGCACTGGATCAGCCGTTCGGAGGCGAAGGGCTTGGCGATGAAGTCGTAGACGCCGTCCTGGATGGCCTTGACCGCGGTGGGAATATCGCCGTGTCCGGTGACGAGGATGACGGGGATTTCCGCGTCGATCCCCCTTATGCGCTCGAAGAGCTGAAGCCCGTCCATGCCGGGCATACGGATGTCGGAGACGACGACGCCCGGGAAATCCGCCTCGATCCGCGGCAGCGCCTCGGTGGCGGAGCCGAGCGGCGTCACGGCGAAATCGGCGAGCTCCAGCGTCTGCGCGGTGGCGCGCAGGAGCTGCCGGTCGTCGTCGATGAGGAGGACAGGTGTGGTCATTCTCCAGCCTTTCTGAGATGGACGCGGAAGCTGGCGCCGCCCGCGCCCGTTTCGACCTCCAGCCGGCCGCCATAGTCGGAGACGATGTCCTTGGCGATGACGAGGCCGAGCCCGAGGCCCTTCTCCTTCGAGGTGTTGAAGGGCTCGAAGAGCTGGGCGAGCGTCTCGCCCGACAGGCCGGGGCCGTTGTCGGCGACGGTGATGACGACCTCGTCTCCACGGATATCCACCGAGACGCCGACCCGGCCGTCGGCGCGGGGCTCGACCGCTTCAAGCGCGTTCTGGAAGAGGTTGATGAGGACCTGCTCCAGCCGCAGCCGGTTGCCGAGGACCCGAATATTCCGCGGGAACGGTGCAATGAACAGCCGCTCCAGCCGTCCGGTGAAGCGGCTGCGCAACAGCAAGAGCGCGCCGTCGATAGCCTCGCGCACGACGACCGGCTCCTCGGCGGTGCGGCCCTTGCGCGCGAGTGCCTTGAGGTCTTCCGTGATCGTGGCGATGCGATCCGTCAGACCGGCGATATGGTCGAGATTCTCGACCGCCGGCTCGGGCTTGCTGCGGCCGAGGAACACCTTGGCGTTGTCGGCGTAAGCGCGGATGGTGGCAAGCGGCTGGTTGATCTCATGCGCCACGCCCGCCGCGACCTGGCCGAGAATTGCGAGCCGGTTCGCCTGCACCAGGTCCTGCTGCACGGCCTGAAGCTTCGTTTCGGTTTCCCGATGGTCTGCGATCTCGGCCTGGAGGCGGTCGCGCGCGAGACTCAGGTCGCGCGTCCGCTCGACGACGCGGCGTTCCAGCTCCTCGCGCGCCGCCTGCTCGCGCGCGGCATTGGCAAGGGCGCCCTGGCGCCGGCGCAGCCAGAAGGCCGCAAGGAGCGCGATCGCGCCAAGGAGGAGGAGGGCGGAAAGGCGCGCCTCGCGAACCGCCGCGGCGACAGCCTCGCCGGCCGGTACGAGATATTCAAACCGCCACGGCGTCGTGGCGACGGGCGTGGCGATGCGCAGATAGGTCTCGACGCCCCCGCCGGGCAGGAGAGCGCGGATGAGATCGCTGCCGGCCTTTCTCTCGAATGGAAGCGGGGCGAGGGACGCTTCGCCGAATTGCAGGCTCTCGCGAATGGTGGCCAGACTGTCCGGCGGCAGCGGCTCCGTCGTCATGAAGCGCCAGGAGGGGATGCTTGTGATCAGCACGACGCGATGGGCGTCGACGACATAGGCGGGCCGCCGCGCCTCGCGCCAGTCCTTTTCGAGCTGGTCGAACTCCATCTTGACGACGACGACGCCGAGCGGCGCGGCGGCGGTGCCGATCCGGTGCGAGATATAGAGACCGGGTCGCTTGCTGACGGAGCCGAGCGCGAAATGCTCGGCCGTACCCTCCTTCATCGCGCGGGAAAAATAGGCACGGAAGGAATAGTCGTTGCCGACGAAGCTTGTCGGCTCGCGCCAGTTGCTGGCCGACACCGCGAGGCCCGTCTTGTCGATGACGTAGATCACCGCGGCGCTCGTGCCGGTGACGAGTTCCTCCAGCTTGCGGTCGAGAAATTCCCGCCTTGCGGGCGTGGCGTCCGCCAGCACGTCCGAGACGTCCCGATCGCGCGAGAGCAGAAACGGCAGGGCGCGCGGCCGTTCCAGCACGGCGCGCAGCAGGGCGACCTTGAGGTTCGCGTCGGTCCGCCCCCGCTCCTCCAGCGCCGACAGGGCGGCGGCGCGGCCGTAGACGCCGGCCGCATAAAGCACGCCGAGCGAGAGGGCGAGGAGGACGGCGGCGAACAGAAGCCACTGTCGCCGCGAGGAGCGGGCGAGGTCGGCGGCAATGCGGTTGGCCGGAATGGCGTCCATCGGCGAATTTGAGCATAAAACCGCACCGTTCTCAATGGTTCTTGTGCGAATATTCGCACGAACGGGGTTTTCCCATCTGATGGTCGGAAAATAATTCAATCTTTGCAATGGTTTGTGTCTGGCGCTGTGAGCTGGCACGTCGCTTGCTGATCTGTCTGCAGTTGCAGCAAGCCGCCCCGGGAAGAGCCGGCCGTCCGGTCGGGGTGTGAAAGGAGGAAGCCATGCATATCTCGTCTGCCGCCGCACAAACGCGTGATCCCAGACCGTTCTACCGCCACCTTTATTTCCAGGTGGTCGTCGCCATTCTCGCCGGCGTGCTCGTCGGTCACTTCTATCCGGAGTTGGGCGCCGGGCTGAAGCCGCTCGGCGACGCCTTCATCAAGCTCGTCAAGATGATCATCGCGCCGGTGATCTTCCTCACCGTCGCGACGGGCATTGCCGGCATGTCCGACCTCAAGAAGGTCGGCCGTGTCGCGGGCAAGGCCATGATCTATTTCCTGACCTTCTCCACGCTCGCCCTTGCCGTCGGCATGGTCGTCGCCAATATCGTGCAGCCGGGCGCCGGCATGCATATCGATCCGGCCTCGCTGGATGCCGACGCGGTGGCCACCTATGCCACCAAGGCGCATGAATCGACCATCACCGGCTTCCTGATGAACATCATACCCCAGACCATCGTCGGCGCCTTCGCCGAAGGCGATATCCTGCAGGTGCTGTTCTTCTCGGTGCTCTTCGGCATCGCGCTCGGCATGGTCGGCGAGCGCGGCAAGCCCGTCATCGATTTCCTGCAGGCCTTGACGGCGCCCGTCTTCCGGCTGGTCGCCATCCTGATGAAGGCCGCGCCTATCGGTGCCTTCGGCGCCATGGCCTTCACCATCGGCAAATACGGTATCGGTTCCGTCGCCAACCTCGCCTTCCTGATCGCGACCTTCTATCTCACCGCATTCCTGTTCGTCTTCGTGGTGCTGGGAGCGGTCGCCAAGTACAACGGATTCTCGATCATCGCGCTTATCCGCTACATCAAGGAAGAACTGCTTCTCGTCCTCGGCACTTCGTCGTCCGAGGCGGCCCTGCCGGGGTTGATGCAAAAGATGGAAGAGGCCGGGTGCAAGCGCTCGGTGGTCGGGCTCGTCATCCCGACCGGCTATTCGTTCAACCTCGACGGCACGAATATCTACATGACGCTTGCCGCGCTGTTCGTCGCGCAGGCCGTCGACATCCCGCTGTCGATCGGGGACCAGGTCCTGCTCCTGCTTGTCGCGATGCTGAGTTCCAAGGGCGCGGCCGGCATCACCGGCGCCGGCTTCATCACGCTTGCCGCAACGCTCTCGGTCGTGCCGTCCGTGCCCGTCGCCGGTCTGGCGCTGATCCTCGGCATCGACCGCTTCATGTCCGAGTGCCGCGCGCTGACGAACTTCGTCGGCAATGCGGTCGCGACGATCGTCGTCGCCCGCTGGGAAAACGAACTCGACGTGGAGAGGCTGAATGCGGCGCTGAAGGGAAACCCGGTGGAAACGCTGGCCGAAACGCCGGCGCTGCTGCCGGCCGAGTGACGATCTGATCCACAAACAAGGGAGGCGCCGGACAACCGGCGCCTCCTGTCGTGTTGCCGGCATTATTTTCCGGCGTTGTACTTGGCGTCCACCTCGTTGATCGCCTGGACGTTGCCGGCCGAGCGGCCGCTCTCGTCGAAGGTCTGGGCGAGGAAGGCGTCGGCGATGGCTTTCGCCAGTTCCGAACCGATGACGCGGGCGCCCATGGTGATGATCTGCGCATTGTTGGAGAGCGCGGCGCGTTCGGCCGAATAGGTGTCGTGCGTCAGCGCGGCGCGGATGCCGGGCACCTTGTTGGCCGAGATGCAGACGCCGATGCCGGTGCCGCAGACGAGAATCGCGCGATCATATTCGCCGGCGACGACGGCGGAGGCGACGCGGTCGGAGAGATTGGCGTAGAAGGCATCGGGGCCCGCGTCGGTGCGCGAGACCTCGTGCACCTCGTGGCGGTCCTTCAGGTGGTCGGCGAGAACCTTTGCGAGGCCTTCGCCCGCGCTGTCACCGGCAATAGCGAGTTTCATGGAAGATCTCCTTTCAGATCGTGGCGGCTGAGCGCGCCAGAATGTCGAGATAGCCTTCAACCTTCCAGGCTGAGCGGCCGATGAAGAGCCCGTCGATGTTCGGGCAGGCGATCAGTTCCTCGCAGTTCTGCGGGTTCACCGAGCCGCCGTAGAGGCAGGGGATGCGCCGGCCGAGGACCTCTTCGGCCACCCTGGCGATTTCGGCATGGCGCGCATCGGCATAATCGGCGGTCGCGGGAATGCCCTTCTCGCCGATCGCCCAGACGGGCTCGTAGGCAAGGAGGATTTCCGCGTCCTTCTCGGCGCCTTCGAGCTTGCCGAGGGCGCCGCGCACCTCCCGGGCGAGCACGTCGTCGGCGCGGCCGCTTTCGCGGTCGGCCAGCGTCTCGCCGATGCAGATCAGCGGCACGAGGCCATGGCGCACGGCGGCCTTCGTCTTGAGGCCGACCGTCTCGTCCGTTTCGCCGAAATGTTCCCGGCGCTCGGAATGGCCGAGCTCGACGAGGTCGAGATTGCAGTCCTTCAGCATGACGGGCGAGACCTCGCCGGTCCAGGCGCCTTCGTCGGCCCAGTGCATGTTCTGCGCGCCGACCTTGACGGAGGTCTCGGCCAGCAGCGCCTTGACCTCGCGCACGGCGGTGAACGGCGGGATGACGAAGCGCTGGATGCGGGGATCGCGCCCGCCGTCGGCGGCCTTCAGGCCCTCGGCGAAAACCCTTGCCTCGGCCAGCGTCTTGTTCATCTTCCAGCTCGTGCCGACCCAGAATTTGCGGCCTTGGCTCATGTCGTCGTCTCCTTGGCGATGCGCACCACGGTCTTGCCGCCGCCAAGCTCGGCGGCCGTGTCGTGGGGCAGGGGTTTGTCTGAAATGACCGTGTCGAATTCGGCGAGATCGGCCAGCACATGCAGCGCCGTGTGGCCGAAGCGCCGGCTGTTGACGAGAAGGCAGGCCTGGCGGCTGGCGGCCATCATCGCCCGCTTGGTGCGCACCACGGCCTCGTCCATGTGATAGGAGAGGCGGCCGGACGCGGCCGGCGCGGAGATGAAGGCGATGTCGGCGCGAAGCCGCGACAGGGCCTCTTCCGTGACGATGCCGAAATAGGCGTTGAACTTGGCGGAATAGACGCCGCCGAGCGCGATCAGCGTGACGCCGGAAAGGCCCTTGGCGCGCTCCATGATCGCGGCATTGTTGGTGACGATGGTGATCGGCTTCTTTTCCGCCAGCACGTCGCCGAGGACGGAGGCCATCGAGCCGTCGTTGATCATCACCGTCATGCCGGGCTCGACAAGGCCGGCGGCCTCCTCGGCCAGCGCGCGCTTCACGTCCGCCTCCTGCAATTCGCGGAAGCGGAAATCGCTCTCGAACTGCGTGCCGGCATCGATGGTCGCGCCGCCGCGTACCTTGCGCAGCACGCCGGCCCGTTCGAGGTCGTCGAGGTCGCGGTGGACGGTCATTTTCGAGACGCCGAAGCGCGCCGCGATGTCGTCGAGTTCGACGGCCCGGCTCTCGACCAGGAGATTAATGATCTCCTGCCTGCGCTCTTCCCGTTTCACGGCTTCTCTCCCGCGTTTCCGCTATGGGCGATCTATAACATCGTTCCGGATAGATAATAACATAAAAGATGTGATTTTGAGATTCTTTTATGATGAGCCTTGTAACAGCAGGCGGGCAGTCCGCTCGTCCGTGATGAGGCCGTGCAGCTTGTTGCTGTGCAGAACGGCGCGGATGGCCTCGGTCTTGGCCGGGCCGCCGGCAATGGCGACGATCCGGTCGCCGCCCGTCTCCGAGAAGGAGGCGGCGAGGGTGCGGGCCGTCACCGAGGTTTCGAGGATGCGGCCCTTGCCGTCGAAGAAATGGCCGAGCAGTTCGCCGACGCCGCCGAGCGCGGCGATCTCCTCCAACTCGTCCGGCTGCAGCATGCCGGAGGTGACGAGATGGGCCTGGTTGTCGACGGTGCCGATGCCGACGATCTTGAGGTCGGCGCTGCGGGCGAGGTCGAACACCTCGCTGACGCCGCGCTGGGAAAGCAGCACCTCGCGGTCCTCCTCCGTATTGGCGAAGAAGGGCACGGGCATCACATAGGCCTGCGTGCCCGTCTTGGCCGCGAGGCGATGCATGACGTCGTAGGGGTTGGCCGCATAGTTGCGGGTAAGGCCGCCGAGCAGGGAGACGAAGCGGGTGCTGCCGGCGCCGATGCGCGGCAGGTGGCGGACGGCGGCCGAGAGCGTGCGGCCATGGCCGAAGCCGATGACGGCGGCTTCGCCGCGCTCGATCTCGCGGCGCAGGAAATCCGCGCCGACATGGCCGAGCGTCGTCAGCGCCAGCGCGTCGTCGTCGACATCGGGCGCGACCTCGCAATAGTCGAGCCCGTAGCGCTCGGAAAGCTCCACCTCCAGGTTGACGCATTCGGCGATATCACCGTCGATGGTGACCTTCACCACGCCCTCGGCCACCGCGCGCGCGATCAGCCGGTGCGCCTTCACCGATGGAACGCCGAGGCGCTTGGCGACGGCGGACTGGGTGAACCCCCCTACATAGTGCAGCCAGGCGGCGCGGACGGCGAGGGAATCTTCATTGTCGGTCATCGCGATGTCCTGTCCTCGTCTGCAACCGGAAGCGGTCTTCAGCCCGTCTTGGCAAGCGGTTTCTGAGCGGTCAGCCCAGCTTGAGATCGGACGCGCCGGTATCGATATGCGGGGCCCAGAAGGCGATGCTTTCGGCGATCTGCGGAATGACCTCGCGGTCGTTCGGCTCGCGCTCCTTGAAGGAGAGCTCAAGGCAGATCTCGTTGTCGGCGGCCCCGCCCTCGGCGAAGGCCTTCAGCAGCGGTTCCGGCTGGATGCGCCCCTTGGCGTTGAACGCGGCGGTGAAGGGCCGGTGGCCGCCCTTGTCCATCAGGCTCTGCTTGATGTGGATGATGGGCGAGACCTTCGGCACCGTGCGCGCCCAGGCATAGGGGTCGTAGTCGTCGGGATTGTCGGAGGTGACGTCGCCATGGTCGATGTCGGCCATCATCCACATGGGGATGGCCATGCCGGCGGCGGTCAGCCGGTCCTGAAGCGCAAGACAGCTTCCGATCGTCTCGCCGAATTCGCGGCCGACGCTCATCGGCTCCCAGAAAACATAGGAAAGGCCGGCGTCCTTCGCGTGTTCCGCCACCTCGGCCCAGCAGTCGATGGCGATGCGGATCAGCTCCTCGCGGCGGGCCGGATCGTCGTAATCCCTGTAGGTGAAGATGGCGAACTGGGTGCCGACGGCGGTGCCGCCGAGATCGCCGATGATGTCGGCGAAGGTCTTGAACCAGTCGACATAGTAGCGCCGCACATCCGCGTCCGGATGGCCGAAATGGTTGAGGCGGCCATAGGGGCCGGTCATGCCGGAGGTGACGCGTACGCCCGTGCGCCGGAGGGCTCGTCCCATCTGCCGCGTCAGCCGGCGGATCGTCGCGCCGTTCCAGCTCGGATTGATGAATTCGTGGGTG
>CBIMFD010000021.1:0-21280 GCA_966243085.1 uncultured Shinella sp. | reverse complement strand
CTCGTCAAGAACAAGGCCTACCAGGCTTCCGGCTGGCTGCCGCTCTCCTCGCCCGCCTTCGACAAGGAGAAGGCCCCCTATGCCTACGATCCGGACAAGGCCAAGGCCCTGCTCGCCGAGGCGGGCTATGCGGACGGCTTCGAGTTCGAGGTGACGGCGAGCCCGAACGAGAGCTGGGGCGTGCCGATCGTCGAGGCGATCCTGCCGATGCTGAAGAAGGTCGGCATCACCGTGAAGCCGAAACCGGTGGAAAGCGCCGCGCTCGGCGATGCGGTGACGAGCAACAACTTCCAGGCCTTCATCTGGTCGAACCTTTCCGGCCCCGACCCGCTGAACGCGCTGCGCTGCTACTATTCCAAGACGCTGCAATCGGCCTGCAACTATACGAGCTATGCGAGCCCCGAATTCGACAAGCTGTTCGAGGCGGCCCAGCAGGAGCGTGACCCGGCCAAGCAGGCCGACCTGCTGCGCCAGGCCAACAACATCCTCCAGGACGACGCGCCGGTCTGGTTCTTCAACTACAACAAGGCGGTAATGGCCTACCAGCCGTGGATCCACGGTCTTGTGCCGAACGCCACCGAACTGGCGATCCAGCCCTATGACGAGATCTGGATCGACGACACGGCTCCGGCCTCGCGCCAGTAAGCCTCGAGGGGTTCGCGGGCGGTTCCGGTTTTCCGGGGCCGTCAGCGCACCGATCGCCGTGCCCGCCGCGGCCGGCCAAGACGGGACCGCTCATGCTTCGTTTCACCCTGCGCCGCCTTTTCCAGGTCATCCCCACGGTCATCGTGGTGGCGATGCTCATCTTCGTCATCTTCTCGGTCGTGCCCGGCTCGTTCGCGACGAGCTTGTTTTCCGACGGCAAGCGCGCGGCCGACCCGGAGGTGATCGCCCGGCTCAATGCGGAATTCGGGCTGGACAAGCCGCTCACCGAACGCTTCGTGACCTATGTGACGGACCTTGCCCATTTCGACCTCGGCACGAGCTTCCGCACCCGCCTGCCGGTGGTGGACCTCATCGCCGACCGCATGGGCGCCTCGCTGAAGCTCGCGGTCGCCGCCATGGTCTTCGCCATCCTCATCGGCGTGCCGCTCGGCTTCCTTGCGGCGCTCAGGCCCGGTTCGGTGCTCGACACGGTGACGATGATCGGCGCGGTCTCCGGCCTTTCCCTGCCGCAGTTCTGGCTGGGGCTGCTCTTGATGTATCTCTTCGCGCTCCAGCTCAACTGGCTGCCGAGCTTCGGCTACGGCGACGGGGCGTTTTCCAATCTCATCCTGCCCGCCGTCACCCTTGGCGTGACGCCGCTGGCGCTGCTTGCCCGCACCACGCGGGCGGGCGTCCTCGACGTGCTGAATGCCGACTTCATCCGCACCGCGCATTCCAAGGGCATGAGCGAGGCGAAGGTGGTGCGCTGGCATGTGGCGCGCAACGCGCTGGTGCTGATCGTCACGACGGTCGGCCTGCAGTTCGGCTCGCTGATCGGCCAGGCCGTCGTCATCGAAAAGCTCTTCGCCTGGCCGGGCATCGGCTCGCTTCTGATCGACAGCGTGGCGATCCGCGACATTCCCGTCGTGCAGGGCACGATCCTCGTCATCGTGCTCTGGTTCCTCCTCATCAACACCGCCGTCGATCTGATCTATGCCGCGATCGATCCGCGCATCAAGCAGGAGTGACGGGATGCGTCTCGGCTTCAACTTCTGGCTCGGCTCCATCCTGACCGCTCTCGTGATCCTCGCCGGCGTGCTGGCGCCCTGGATCGCCCCCTTCCATCCGGTGCTCGACGCGGACCTGATGAATTCCGAGCTGCCGCCCGATCTCACCTTCTGGTTCGGCACGGACGCGCAGGGGCGCGATGTCTACAGCCGCATCCTCTACGGAGCGCAGATATCGCTGACGGTCGGCATCGTCTCGCAGGTGATCAATTCCGTCATAGGCGTCACGCTCGGCATGACGGCCGGCTACTGGGGCGGCTGGTGGGACGACCTCGTCAACGGCCTCACCAATGTCATGCTCGCGATCCCCTCGCTGATCTTCGCGCTCGCCGTCATGGCCGTGCTCGGCCCCGGCCTGCCGTCGCTTCTCATCGCGCTCGGCCTCACCAACTGGAGCTGGACCTGCCGCATCGCGCGTTCCTCGACGCTTTCCTTGAAATCGCAGGGCTATGTGCAGGCGGCGCAGACGCTCGGCTATGGGGATCTGCGCATCATGTTCACGCAGATCCTGCCCAACATGATGGGTCCGATCCTCGTCATGGCGACGCTCGGCATGGGCTCGGCCGTGCTGTCGGAAGCCGCGCTCTCCTTCCTGGGCCTCGGCATCCAGCCGCCGTTCCCGAGCTGGGGCTCGATGCTGACGGACGCGCGCCAGCTCATCCGGCTCGCACCCTGGGTCGCGATCTTCCCCGGCCTTGCCATCTTCCTCTCGGTGCTCGGTTTCAACCTGCTCGGCGACGGCCTGCGCGACAGTCTCGACCCGCATATGAGGACGCGCAAGCCATGACCGCGCCGCTGCTCGACATCAGGGATCTATGCCTCGGCGTTGCCGCCGGCCGCTCGATCCATCCGCTTCTCAAGGGCGTTTCTTTCCAGATCATGCCGGGCGAGGCCTATGGCCTCGTCGGGGAATCGGGTTCCGGCAAATCGGTGACCTCGCTCGCCGTCATGGGGCTTTTGAAGAAGCCGCTCGCCGTTTCCGGCGGCGAGATCCTGTTCAAGGGCGAGGACCTGCTTTGCCTGCCGAAACGCGCGATGCGGCGCCTGCGCGGCAACCGCATCGCGATGATCTTCCAGGAGCCGATGACCGCGCTGAACCCGCTCTCCACGGTCGGCCGGCAGATCGCCGAAATGTTCGTGCTGCACCAGGGGAAAGGTTGGGACGAGGCGGGCAGGCTCGCCGTCGAGGCGCTTGCCAGCGTGCGCGTGCCCAATCCCGACCGGCGGGCGAGGAACTATCCGCACCAGATGTCCGGGGGCCTGCGCCAGCGCGTGATGATCGCCATGGCGCTCGCCTGCAACCCAGACCTTCTCATCGCCGACGAACCGACCACGGCGCTGGACGTGACCGTGCAGGCCGAGGTGCTGCGCCTCATCAAGGAACTGTGCGCCGAACGCGGCACGGCGGTGCTCTTCATCAGCCACGATCTCGGCGTCATCGCCAGCGTCTGCCAGCGGGTCGGCGTCATGTATGCCGGCTGCCTCGTCGAGGAAAACGACACGCGCGCGCTTTTCGAAAGCCCGCAGCACGATTATACGCGCGGCCTGCTCGGGGCGTTGCCGCGCCTCGGCAGCCGCAGCCGGCACGGCCGCCAGCGGCTTGTCGATATCGACAGCATCATCGCCGACCGGTCGGTCCTGACGGAGACCCGCTTCATCGCCCCGCGCGCATCGGAAGGGAGCCAGCGATGACCACCCCCCTGTTGCAGGTGGACGATCTGCACGTCCGCTTCCCCATAGCCGGCGGTGGACTGTTGGGCGGCCGCCGCCTGCTGCACGCCGTCAACGGCATCAGCTTTTCGCTGGAGAAGGGCGAGTGCCTGTCGATCGTCGGAGAATCGGGTTGCGGCAAGTCGACGACGGCGCTCTCCATCCTCGGCCTTCAAGAGCCGACGGAAGGTGCGATCCGCTATCGCGGCCAGCCGCTCGCCGGTGCCGGCGCGCCGGGACGCATGCAGCGTGCGAAGGCGGTGCAGATGGTGTTCCAGGACCCTTATGCCTCGCTCAATCCGCGCCAGTCGGTGCGCACCTCGCTTGCAGCGCCCTTGCGGCTTCACGGCATCACCGCGGCCTCGGAAGTCGAGGCTCGCATCGAGGCCATGCTGAAGGATGTCGGCCTGACGCCCGAGCAGGCAGGACGCTATCCGCACGAATTTTCCGGCGGCCAGCGCCAGCGCATCGGCATCGCCCGCGCACTGATCCTCGAACCGGAGATCGTCGTGCTCGACGAGCCGGTCTCTGCCCTCGACGTCTCGATCCGCGCGCAGATCATCAATCTCCTGCTCGACCTTCAGGAAAAGCGCGGCCTTTCCTATCTCATGATCAGCCACGACCTCAGCGTCGTGGAGCATATGAGCGACCGGGTGTTGGTGATGTTCTTCGGCGAGGTGGTGGAGGAGGGCGGCTGGCGCGCGATCTTCGAGGCGCCCGCCCATCCCTATACGCGCCGGCTGATCGCGGCCATTCCCGATCCGGACGCCGCCTTGAAGCCGGGCGGGGAGGCGGGCCGCTTCACCGACCCCGCTCCGCCTGCCGGCCATCGCTTCGTTTCCGACGGCAGCACCGCCCCGGATGTCTTCACCGCGCCCGCGCCCTCCGAACTGGTCGAGATCGCGCCCGGGCACAGGATTCGGCTCGCCCGCGAATAAGGCTGTATTCGCAAGGCCGGACCGCGGTTTTCGGAGCGTCGCGCCGTCCGGAGGCGTGGCCTTCGTCGCGCAAAGGTGTAAAGCCTCTGGCGACATGCGGCACAAGAGGAAAATCTCATGATCGTCTCCGAATACACCATTCCCGGCCTTCATGTCCGCGATCATGTGGTGACCGTCCCGCTCGACTGGTCGAAGCCGGGCGGCAAGACCATCGAGGTCTTCGCCCGCGAGGTGGTCGATCCCGCCCGCAAGGACGAGACGCTGCCGCTCCTCTGCTTCCTGCAGGGCGGGCCGGGCGGCAAGTCTCCGCGTCCGACGAAGAGCAGCCCGCCCTGGCTTGCCAAGGCGCTGAAGACGCATCGCATCGTCCTGCCCGACCAGCGCGGCACGGGCCGCTCCACGCCCGTGGACGCGGCGACCATCGCCGCCTTCGACGGCGAGGCGGGCGCCGATTACCTCGCCTGCTTCCGTGCCGATTCGATCGTCGACGACCTTGAGCACCTCCGCAAGACGATCTTCGGCGGCGGTCGCTGGCAAACGCTCGGCCAGAGCTATGGCGGCTTTCTGACCCTCACCTATCTCAGTCGTGCGCCAGAGGGCCTTTCGGCCTGCTACGTCGCCGGCGGCCTGCCGGGCCTCGATCCCTCCGCCGAGACGGTCTACCGCCACACCTATCCGCGCGTCCGCGCCAAGAACGAGATCTTCTACAAGCGCTATCCGGACGATCGGGCGCTGGTCGCCCGCATCGCCGATTTCCTCGATGCGAACACCGTGACGCTGCCGGACGGCGACCGCCTGTCCGTGCGGCGCTTCCAGAGCCTCGGCCTCGATTTCGGCATGGGGCCCGGCTTCGAGAACATCCACTGGCTGCTCGACGAGGCATTCGCCGCGCCGGATCGCCTGTCCGACCAGTTCCTCGGCGCGCTGATGCACATGACGGCCTATAGCGGGAACCCGCTCTTTGCTGCGATCCATGAGGCGATCTACGGCGAAGGCGAGGGCGCGACGGCCTGGGCGGCCGAGCGTGTGCTTGCCGAGTTCCCAGAATTCGACACGAAGGCGCGCCCGCTCCTCTTCACCGGCGAGATGATCTATCCGTGGATGTTCGAGGAGATCGCCCTGCTGAAGCCCTTCCGCGCCGCGGCCGAGGCGCTTGCCCGCCGTCCCCGCTACAGCCGGCTCTACGACAAGGCGCGCCTTGCCGAAAATTCCGTGCCGGTCTCGGCAATCGTCTACCACGACGACATGTATGTCGATGCCGGCCTGTCGCTCGCAACGGCGAAGGCCGTCGGCAATCTCGATGCCTGGGTCACCAATGAATTCGAGCATGACGGCATCCGCCAGTCCGGCTCGGTCTTTGAAAGGCTCCTGTCGATGGTCGCCGAGAAGGGCGGACCGCTGAAGGAAAGACCATGACGAGGAAGGGCAGAACGACGACCCACGTCGACGCCTGATTGCGACCGAAATCGACTTTCCGGCCGGTGAGGCGCTAATGGCCGGTGATGCGGTCGGCGATCGACGCGAGGCGGGAGGTCTGCCGCAGGCCGGCGAATTCCCGTTCGTCGGCCATGCGGTAGAGCTGGTACATGGAATGGACGCCGAGCCAGCGGAAAGGCTCCGGCTCCCATGGGCGTACCGTGCGATTGACCCAGGGAAGCCCCGTTAGGTCGCTTTCCCGCCGCAGAACGAGGTCGCAGAGCGTGCGGCCCGCAAGGTTCGAGCTGGAGACGCCGAGCCCGACATAGCCGCCCGCCCAGCCGATGCCGGTCGCAGGATCGAAGCCGGCGGTCGTACACCAGTCGCGCGGCACGCCGAGCACGCCGCACCAGGCATGGTCGATCTTCAGCGGTTTCGTCTGCGGCAGAAGGCGAAGGAGGATGGCGTGGAGAGCCTCGACGGTCGCCTGCTGCGTGCGGCCGGCGTCGTCGGTGCGTGAGCCGAAGCGGTACGGCACGCCGCGCCCGCCCATGGTGATGCGACCCTCGCGGGTGCGCTGGGCATAGCAATAGGCATGGGCCGCATCGCCGAGGAGTTCGTGCCCCTCCCAGCCGATCTCCCGCCAGAGCGCATCCGGCACGGGCTCGGTCACGATCTGGGCGCTGTTGAGCGGCAGCCAGGTGCGCTCGCAGCCGGGAAGGCCGGCCGTGAACCCTTCCGTCGCGCGGATGACGACCGGCGCGCGCACGCTGCCGCGGTCGGTCTCGACCTGGCCCTTTTCAAAGCGCGTGACGGTGGTGCCCTCGTAAATGGCCACGCCAAGGCCTTCCACCACGGCGGCAAGGCCGCGCACGAGCTTGGCCGGCTGCACGCGCGCCATGTCGCGGATGACGAATGCGCCTTTCACATCCTTGATTCGGATGCGCCGGAATGCCTCTTCCGCCGAGAGCATCTCCATCCGCTCGGCCGGCATCTCCCAGTCGAGATAGAACCGGTATTCCTCGCGGGCGCGCTCCAGTTGCGGCACGTTGGTCGCCACCGTGATATTGTCGACGCGCAGGATATCGGCGTCGATGCCCTCCGCGGCGCAGACGCGGATCACCTCGTCCACCGTGCCGGCCATGGCGCGCTGCATGTCGACCACCGCGCCGCGGCTGGAAGTCTTGAGGTACTTGTCCCGCGGCCAGCCGAAGCCGCCCGATAGCCAGCCGCCGTTGCGCCCGGATGCGCCGAAGCCGGCGAACTCGCGCTCGACGACGACGATGTCGAGGCTGGGATCGGCCTTCTTGAGGTAATAGGCGGTCCATAGGCCCGTATAGCCCGCGCCGATGATGCAGACATCCGCCTGCCGGTCGCCGGGAAGGGGAGGGCGCCTTTGCGGAAGGCCGCCGATATCGGCATACCAGAAGGAAACGTTGCCGTTGGTCTTGACGTCCATGGAAGGGCTTTCGGTTCGGGCGGGCAGGCCGCGAGCATAGGAACCGGCACGCCCGGCCGCAACAGGCTCCGCCCGCTATTCCACGATGGCGCGCAGCGCCCGCGCGATCTCGTCGGCGAACATGGAGGCGGCGAGCGCCCGGCCGCGCTTTTCGCGCTGGACGAGGGAGAGCACGTTCTTGCCGAAGGTGCGGTCGCGGACCTGCAAATAAGTCAGCATCCCGTTGCGCTGCTCTTCGGCGATGTCGAACTTGCTGAGGAAGGCGATGCCGTCGCCGGCCGCGGCAAGGCATTTCATCGCCTCGATGGAATTGGTGAGGAAGGCAGGCTCGACCGCAAGACCGGCTTCCGCGAAGGCATCGGCGACGATGCCATGGATCAGCATGCTTTTCTCCGCGAAGATCAGCGGATAGGGCTCGCAGAAGGAAAGCGGTAGCGTCTCCATGCCGGCGAGCGGATGCTCCGGCGAGACGACGGCGCCGAGACGGGTATCCATCTTCCACAATGTTTCGACCTGCGGCATTGCCGGCAGGTTGAAGGCGAGGCCGAGGTCCGCCTCGCCGTCGATGACCGCCTGCACGATGTCGCGCACGAACATCACGCGGATGGAGATCTTCAGGCGCGGATGCCGGGTGCAGAAGCTCGCCGCCGCCTTCGGCACGATGCCGCCGGCAAGGCCGTTCATGGTGGCGATGATCACCTCGCCGCTCTGCAACGTCTTGATGTCGCGGATCTCCGCCTCGACCTGGCTGTATTCCCTGATCGTGCGACGGACGTGGGCGATGAGGATCTCGCCGGCCGGCGTCAGGCGCAGGCCTCGCGGCAGGCGCTCGAACAGCGGCTCGCCGATCGTCTCCTCCAGTTGCAGCACATGCTTGTTGATGGCTGACGGCGCCACGTTCAGCCGCTCGCCGGCCGCGCGGATGGAGCCCAGCCGCGCCACCTCGTCGATATAGCGCAGCACGCGGGAGTGAAGCATGTCGTTCTCCTTCAGCCGTTCTCGAAAAGCGTACGTTCTGCGCAGAAAATACTGCTTTTCGGAAACGGTGCAATTGCGTCTTATGACATTCGGGAAGCGCGGGGGCGGGAGCCGCCGCTTCCGGGGGAGACCCCGAACGATTGCCGGCTCCGGCGACGGGGCCGAAGAGACCGGAGGACCAGTCATGAACCAGCATGTGAACATCGCGGAAGCCGCGCACTACGACACGGTGCGGGCGATCTTCGCCATCCTGAACGGCGAGCGGGAGGCGGACCTGCTCCTGAAGAACCTGAACATCCTCGATGTTCACGGCGAGACCGTCTACGACGGCTCGATCCTCGTCTACGACAAGCGCATTATCGCTCTCAATCCGGACGAGGACATCCTGAAGGTGAAGGAGGTCTTCGACGGCAAGGGGCTCTATGCGATCCCCGGCCTCATCGACGCCCATATCCATTTCGAATCGCAGCTTGCCCATCCGACGGCGCTTGCCGAGGCCATGGTGCCCTGCGGCACGACGACGATCTATTCCGAATGCCTCGACCTTCTGAGCGCGGCGGCCGAAGAGGGCGTGGAAGCGGCGGAAAAGCTGTTCAAGGACTACGACAAGCTGCCCTATCGCCTCTATGCCTTCGCGCCGGGCAAGAAGACGGCGGCCAACGTCACGGAGGCGGTCCTGAAGATGGAGCCGGTGATCGGCCTCGGCGAGTTCGAGCACTTCACCTACTCCTCCGGCAGCGAAGACGATTTCCGCAAGGCCGCCTGGGTGCGCGCCAGGGGCGGCTTCATGAACGGCCATTGGGGCGTCACCGCGCTCTCCGACATGATCCTCAACTACCTTCCGGCCATCGGTGTTTCCAACAACCACGACGTCTGGAACGAGAAGGACATCGAGAAGAGCATCCGCTACGGCTTCCCGACGCATATCAAGTTCGGCGTCGGCTCGGCCGAGGTCATCAAGGTGCTGCTGCGCGCCATCGTCGACCGCAAGTGGCCGACCGACAACTTCATGCTCTGCACGGACAACATCTCCGTCGAGCGCCTGCTGACCATGGGTCACATGGACTGGATCATCTCGCTCTGCGCCGAGATGGGCATCAACCCGATCCACGCGATCAAGATGGCGACCTACAACACGGCGCGCTCCTTCCACATGGAGGACAGGATCGGCTCGCTGACGCCCGGCCGCTTCGCCGACATCGTGCTGACCGACAGCCTGTCGAAGATCAACCCGCTCTTCGTCTTCAAGGACGGCGAACTGGTGGCCAAGGACCGCAAGCTGCTGAAGAACGCCGACATCGACTATTCCGGCATGTGCAAGAAGGGTGTTTCGGGCCTTTCGGACCTGACGGCGGACCAGCTCGATATCACGCCGCTGGAAATCTCAGAGGATGGTAGCAAGGCCAAGGTCTACCTCTTCGACGTCTACGGCCGCGGCCATGCCAAGTTCTACCAGGAAGTCTGGGTGCCGCTCACGGACGGCAGGGTCGTGCCGGAGGTGGACGGCGTGAAATATTCGCGCCTCTCCGTCATCCAGCGCTATGCGAACGGCAAGCGGCATATCGTCAACGGCCTCTTCAAGGGCGTGTCGGTCGACCGCGGGGCGGTCGCGACCTTCTGGCCAGCGCCCAAGCCCTATTTCGTCGTGATCGGCGAGGAGAGCGCGGAGATGTGTCATTGCGTGAAGCAGGTGGACACCTATGCCGGCGCCTGCATCGTCACCGAGAACAAGGCGGAGAAGGCGGTGATGCCGCTCGATATCTATGGCGTCATGGCGAACATGACCGTCGCGGAACTGACGGCCGCGGCAAGTTCCATCGATGCGGCGCTGGAAGACCTCGGCAACCGCAACGAGGGCGAGCCGGTCGTCAACAAGTTGCTCAGCCTCTTCATCTCGCTGCACCGCTTCCGCTTCATGGCGTGAAGACCTTGCGAAAACCCCGGCAGGCGCCTCGGCGCCTGCCGGAAAGAAAGAATTGCGGATTGACCGGGAGAAGGAGTTCCGGGACATCCGCCAAACGAATTCAGGCGCGGCCGGCCGGGAGCGAAGGAAGCCGCCGCGCAACACCATCGGGAGGAAACCATGGCACATCGTCCGGCGGAAGCCGATATCGTCGACACCGGCAGCCTCACCCGGCGCTGGATCATGTATGTACTGGGCATCTACATCCTGACGCTGGGCGTGAGCCTTGCGATCCGGGCGGGTGTCGGCATCTCGCCGCAGAGCAGCCTGACGCGCACCATGACGCTCGTCTACACGCCGCTCAGCCAGGGCACCTACAACTTCATGCTGGAACTGCTGATGCTGTTCCTGACCTACCTGGTCCTGCCGAAGGACTTCAAGCTGAAGAACTTCGCGGCCTTGATCCCGGCCTTCGTTCTGGCCGTGTTCCTCGACCTCAACCTCAAGCTCACCGAGTTCATCGCGCTGGAGGATTACTACTACCGGGTCGCGCTTCTGGTCTTCGCCGACGCGGCGCTCGCCTTCGGCCTCTTCCTGATGATCCGCGCCAATCTCGTGCTGATGCCGATCGACATGTTCGTCAACACGATCTTCAAGCGCACCGGCTGGAAGTGGGGCAACATCAAGACCGGCTTCGACTGCACGCTGCTCGTCATCTCCGCGCTGATCGGGCTTGGCTTCCTCGGCGAGATCAAGTTCATCCGCGAGGGCACGATCCTCAACGCGATCCTCGTCGGCCAGTACATCAAGCTCTATTTCTTCCTCTACAGGAAGCTGAGCGCGAAGAAGGAAGCAACGGCCTCAGGGACGCTGGAGACGGCGGCAGAGTAAGGGTAGCAAGGCATCGTGCCCCTGCGAGGGCGCCCCTTCGGGCGCCCTTTCGTGTGCGAAGGCCCCCCGCGCGCTCAGTTCTGGTCGAGCACCCGCGTCAGGGTGAGCGCGGCGATGGTGCAGATCGCGCCGGAGATCAGATAGCCGCCGATGAAGATGATCCCGAAGCTGGAGGCAAGGCCGAGTGCCACGAGCGGCGCGAATGCCGCGCCGACGAGCCAGGCGAGGTCCGAGGTCAGCGCCGCGCCGGTATAGCGGTAATACTGCGTGAAGCGCGAGGAGACGGCGCCCGAGGACTGGCCGAAGGTGAGGCCGAGGATGAAGAAGCCGATCAGGATGTAGGCGTCCTGGCCCTTTCCGCCGGCATCCAGCAGGAAGGGAGCGGAGAAGGAGAAGATCGCGATCAGGATCGCCCCGAGCATCAACTGGTTGCGCCGGCCGATCCTGTCGGCAAGCAGGCCCGAAAGCACGATGGCGACTGCGCCGACGACCGCGCCCGCCACCTGCACCCAGAGGAATTCCGCCGCCGACTGGCCACCTGTGAGGATGACCCAGGAGAGCGGAAAGATCGTGACGAGGTGGAACATCGCAAAGCTGGCGAGCGGCACGAAGGCGCCGAGCACGACGTCGATCGCGTGCTTGCTCAGCATTTCAAAGACCGGCCGCGCCCCCAGTTCCTGCGCCTCCATGGCCACGCCGAATTCCTTGCTGGCGACGATGCGCAGACGCGCGAAGAGCGCCACGACGTTGATCGCGAAGGCGACGAAGAAGGGATAGCGCCAGCCCCAGGCGAGGAAATCGGCCTCCGAGAGGTTGCTGACGAAATAACCGAACAGGATGCTGGCGAGCGCGAAGCCGAAGGGCGCGCCGAGCTGCGGGATCATCGCATACCAGCCGCGATGGTTGGCCGGTGCGCTGAGGTTCAGAAGCGAGGCGAGGCCGTCCCAGGCTCCGCCGAGCGCAAATCCCTGGCCGAGCCGGAAGAGCGCAAGCAGCGCTACGGCCCAGTAGCCGATCGTCTCGTAGCCGGGCAGGAAGGCAATGGAGGCGGTCGAGCCGCCGAGGATGAAGAGCGCGACCGTCAGCTTCGTGCCGCGGCCGTAGTTGCGGTCGATCCACATGAACATGAACGAGCCGACCGGCCGGGCAAGAAAGGCGAGCGGGAAGAGCGCGAAGGCCATCAGCGTCGCCGTCACCGCATTGGGCGCGAAGGGGAAGATGAGCTTCGGGAAGACGAGGATGGAGCCTAGGCCGTAGACGAAGAAATCGAAGAATTCCGAGGTGCGACCGATCACCACGCCGATGGCGACGCTGCCGGGTGACAGCGGCTTGCCGTCCGCATGCATGCGGCGGGCGTCCTGTTCGAGGCCTGACGAGGTGGGGTTAGCGACCGAACTCATGAATTTCTCCGAGCGATGTGCGCCATGTCGTTCAAGTGTTGACTATTCGGCGTCGAATATCAAGAATTGGCTTTTGCATTCGCCTGCCGTTCGAGGAAGGCGCCTTACGCATCTGGCTAGTACAAATCCGCTCCAGCGGACAGCCCCCGACGTCCTGCTGCGGTGCGACACAATGCTGCGCTGCGACGAACGACCTCATTTCCAAGCGCGACAGCGCCAGCTTAATGCCGACTAGACGGAACGCAAGTTGAGGCCGAAATGCCGAAGCCATTCAGTTTAGCCCGAATCTCGATCATCCTCCCCCTGATGCTCGCTGCCTTGTCCGGATGCGACATGGTCGTCATGACGCCCTCGGGCGATATCGCGGCGCAGCAGCGGGACCTGATCGTCATCTCGACGGTGCTGATGCTGCTGATCATCGTGCCGGTGATCTGCTTGACCCTGTTCTTCGCCTGGCGCTACCGCCAGTCCAACAAGGCGGCGACCTACGATCCGGAATGGCACCACTCCACCGGCCTCGAGGTCATCATCTGGGCGGCGCCGCTCGCCATCATCATCGCGCTAGGGGCCATTACCTGGGTGAGCACCCATAAGCTCGATCCCTACCGCCCGCTCGACCGCATCGACGCGGCCCGTCCCGTGGACGAGAAGGCGAGGCCGATCACCGTCGAAGTGGTGGCGCTCGACTGGAAGTGGCTGTTCTTCTATCCCGATTACGGCATCGCCACCGTCAACGAGATGGCCGCGCCCGTCGACGTGCCGATCAATTTCAAGCTCACCGCCTCGTCGGTGATGAACTCCTTCTACGTTCCCGCGCTCGCCGGCATGATCTACACGATGCCCGGCATGGAGACGAAGCTGCATGCCGTGATCAACAAGGTCGGCGACTACGAGGGCTTCTCGTCGAACTACAGCGGCGACGGTTTCTCCCACATGCGCTTCAAGTTCCACGGGCTGGACCAGGCGGGCTTCGACCAATGGGTCGCGCAGGTCAGGCAGAACGGCACGGCGCTCAACCGCGACGCCTATCTCAAGCTCGAAAAGCCGAGCATCAGGGAGCCGGTGCGCTACTTCGCCTCGGTCGACGACGGGCTCTACGAGGCCATCCTGAACATGTGCGTGCGCGAAGGCCAGATGTGCATGAAGGACATGATGCATATCGACATGATGGGCGGTGCCGGCGTCGAGAGCCACGGAAACAAGGCAAAGCTCGAGCACGACAACCGCCATGCCGACGAGGCATCCGGGGAAGGGGGGACGGCTGCGACTTTCCCCGAAACCGGCAATCCCTCGCACAGCCAGGAACCGGCCGAGGGCGTCGAGGAACGGCAGGAGGAGCCGGCCACGATGAACCACGACGGACACCAGATGTAACAGCTCTCCATGCCCGCCGGTCCCGGTGGGCACCCCGGACCCGCGCTCCCGCGGGCTGCATTGGAAACGATATTGGACGATCCCATGTTCGGTAATACCAGCCTCACGCAATTCCTCTTCGGGCGGCTCTCCTGGGAAGCGATCCCCTACCACGAGCCGATCCTCGTCGTGACCTTCGCGGTCGTGGCGCTCGGGGGCCTTGCCCTCCTCGCCCTCATCACGAAGTACAGGCTCTGGGGCTATCTCTGGCACGAATGGTTCACCAGCGTCGATCACAAGAAGATCGGCGTCATGTACATCATCCTTGCGATCATCATGCTGCTGCGCGGCTTTTCCGATGCCATCATGATGCGTATCCAGCAGGCCATCGCCTTCAACGGCAGCGAGGGCTACCTGCCGCCCCATCACTACGACCAGGTCTTCACCGCCCATGGCGTGATCATGATCTTCTTCGTGGCGATGCCCTTCGTCACCGGCTTCATGAACTATGTCGTGCCGCTGCAGATCGGCGCGCGCGACGTCTCGTTCCCCTTCCTCAACAATTTCTCCTTCTGGATGACGACGGCCGGCGCGGTCATCATCATGATGTCGCTCTTCGTCGGCGAGTTCGCGCGCACCGGCTGGCTCGCCTATCCGCCGCTGTCCGGCGCGGATTACAGCCCCGGCGTCGGCGTCGATTACTACATCTGGGGGCTGCAGGTGGCAGGCGTCGGCACGACGCTGTCGGGCATCAACCTGATCGCGACCATCGTGAAGATGCGCGCGCCGGGCATGACCTTCATGAAGATGCCGGTCTTCACCTGGACCTCGCTCTGCACGAACATCCTGATCGTCGCCACCTTCCCGATCCTCACCGCCACGCTCGCGCTGCTGTCGCTCGACCGCTATGTCGGCACGAATTTCTTCACGAACGACCTCGGCGGCAATCCGATGATGTATATCAACCTCATCTGGATCTGGGGCCATCCGGAGGTCTACATCCTCGTTCTGCCGGCCTTCGGCATCTTCTCCGAGGTGGTTGCCACCTTCTGCGGCAAGCGCCTGTTCGGCTATGCCTCGATGGTCTATGCGACCTGCGTGATCATGATCCTGTCCTATCTCGTGTGGCTGCACCACTTCTTCACGATGGGCTCGGGCGCCTCTGTAAACGCCTTCTTCGGTATCACCACGATGATCATCTCGATCCCGACGGGCGCCAAGATCTTCAACTGGCTCTTCACCATGTATCGCGGCCGCATCCGCTACGAGGTACCGATGCTGTGGACGGTCGGCTTCATGGTGACCTTCGTCATCGGCGGCATGACCGGCGTGATGCTTGCCATTCCGCCGGCCGACTTCGTGCTGCACAATTCGCTCTTCCTCATCGCCCACTTCCACAACGTCATCATCGGGGGCGTGCTGTTCGGGCTCTTCGCGGGCGTCAACTACTGGTTCCCGAAGGCCTTCGGCTACCGGCTCGATCCCTTCTGGGGCACGCTGAGCTTCTGGTTCTGGCAGATCGGCTTCTTCGTCGCCTTCGCGCCGCTTTACGTGCTCGGCCTCATGGGCGTCACGCGCCGCGTCTCGCAGTTCGAGGACCCATCGCTGCAGATATGGTTCATCATCGCAGCCGTCGGCGCCTTCCTGGTCGCGCTCGGCATCCTCGCCTTCATCATCCAGCTCGTCGTCAGCTTCCTGCGGCGCGACCAGCTTCGCGACGATACGGGCGATCCGTGGGACGGCCGCACGCTGGAATGGTCCACCTCCTCGCCGCCGCCGGACTACAACTTCGCCTTCACGCCCGTCGTGCACGATCACGATAGCTGGTACGACATGAAGAACCGCGGTTACGAGCGCCCGATGACCGGTTTCAAGCCGATCCATATGCCGAAGAACACCGGCACTGGCGTCATCCTCGCCTGCATCAGCACCGTGCTTGCCTTCGCGCTGATCTGGTACATCTGGTGGCTTGCGGCCGTGTCCTTCATCGCGATCGTCGCGGTCTCGATCGGTCACACCTTCAATTATCACCGCGACTTCTTCATCCCGGCAGATACCGTGGTGGCCACGGAAGAAGCCCGCACCAAGATGCTTGCAGAACGGACCTGATCCCATGAGCGCGACCCAAGTCCAAGAGACCGAAAAGCCGCAGTTCTACCTGACGGAAGAGCACCATCCGGAAAACAGCACCATGCTGGGCTTCTGGATCTACCTGATGAGCGACTGCCTGATCTTCGCCGTGCTGTTCGCGACGCACGGCGTGCTCGGGCGCAGCTATGCGGCGGGCCCGTCGCCGGCCGACCTGTTCGACCTCGGCCTCGTCGCCTTCAATACGGCGATGCTGCTCCTTTCCTCCATCACCTACGGCTTCGCCATGCTCCAGATGGAGCGGGGCGCGAAGATGGAGACGCTGGTCTGGCTCGCCATCACTGGCCTTTTCGGGGCGACCTTCCTCGGAGTGGAGCTTTACGAGTTCTACCACCTGATCCTCGAAGGCGCAGGCCCGACGCGCTCGGCGTTCCTCTCCTCCTTCTTCACGCTGGTCGGCACGCACGGCCTTCACGTCACCTTCGGCACGATCTGGCTGGTCACGCTGATGGTGCAGGTGGGCAAATACGGCCTTACCCCCGAGAACCGCCGCCGGCTGATGTGCCTTTCGATGTTCTGGCACTTCCTCGACGTCATCTGGATCGGCGTCTTCTCCTTCGTCTATCTCCTGGGAGTCCTCGGATGAGTCACGAAAGCGCCTCTGAAGCACATCACGCCCACAGCCACGGCCACGAGGCCGGCCACGGCTCTTTCAAGGGCTACATGATCGGCTTCGTCCTGTCGGTCGTCCTGACGGCGATCCCCTTCTGGCTCGTCATGGCGGGCGTGCTGGAAAGCAGGCTGCTGACGGCCGTGCTCGTCATGGGCATCGGCGTCGTGCAGATCCTCGTGCACATGGTCTACTTCCTGCACATGAACCCGCGCTCGGAGGGCGGTTGGACGATGATGGCGCTGATCTTCACGCTCATCATCGTCGGCATCGCGATTGCCGGTTCCCTCTGGGTCATGCATCATCTCAACGCGAACATGATGCCGATGACCCACGAGATGATGAAGAACATGCCCTGACGGGTCAGGAAGATGGTGATGGACGTGATGCTGTAGCATGCCCCGGTCTGCTTCCCGCCACTGGCGTCTCATCGCCTTCCTCGTCCTTCTCGTCGCCGTTTTCCTCGCTCTCGGCACATGGCAGGTGCAGCGGCTCTCCTGGAAACTCGACCTGATTGCCCGGGTGGAGGCGCGGATCCATGCCGCCCCGGTGCCGGCTCCTGCGCGCAGCGAATGGGGCGGCGTGAATGCGCGGGACGCCGAATATCGCCGCGTCACCGCGACCGGGCTCTTCGCGCACGACAAATCCGTCTTCGTGCAGGCGGTGACGGCGCTCGGTGCCGGCTTCTGGGTGGTGACGCCGCTGCGCCTTGCCGACGGTTCGGCGATCCTCATCAACCGGGGCTTCGTGCCCGCCGAGAAGCGCGACCCGGCCGCGCGCGCGGCAGGCGAGATTGCCGCCGGTCCCGTCACGGTGACGGGGCTCCTGCGCATGAGCGAGCCCGGCGGAGCGTTCCTGCGCTCCAACGATCCTGGAAACGACCGCTGGTTCTCCCGCGATGTCGCCGCCATCGCCGCCGCCAAGGGTCTCTCGGACGTCGCGCCCTATTTCATCGATGCGGATGCGACGCCGAATCCGGGCGGGCTTCCGATCGGCGGTCTCACGGTCGTCGCCTTCCGCAACAGCCATCTCGTCTATGCGCTGACGTGGTATGCCCTGGCCGCCATGAGCGTCGCCGCGCTCTATCGCCTGCGCCGCGTCCGGTAATGCTTCTTGGGAAAAAAGAAGCCCCGCACGAAGCGGGGCAGCGAGCGTCACGGTTTGGCTCCCAATGACGCGGGGAAGCTCGCGGGTTGCGCGAGTGCTATCCAACTAGGGTCTCTCCGGAGTGCAGGGAAGGTCTGATTCGCCGAATCCGGTACGGTTGTGCAAATAAACTCACCGCCGCCGGTAAGCGGCGACGTAATCGACCCTCATCGTGTTCGGATAGTCCTTTGCATCGGGGGCGCCGGCCCAGGTGCCGCCGACCGATTGGTTGAGAATGAAATAGAACGGCGCGTCGAAGGGTTCGGCTCCGGCATAGATGCCCCGGCCGCCGGGCAGCGGGAAGGAGACATGCTTGACCAGCTTCCCGTCGGCTAAGAAGGAAATGCCCTTCCTGTCCCATTCGGCCGCATAGACGGTCCAGCGGTCGACGCTCGGCGTGATCTCGGCTCTGCCGCTTTCCTGTACGTTCCGTCTTTGCGCATCGCCCCAGTGGAGGGTGCTGTAGACCGCGCCGGTCTCGGTGGCGCCGGTCTCGGCGTTCAACGCGCCGACAAATTCGAGGATGTCGATCTCGCCCGAACAGGGCCAGTAGCGGCCGCAGGCGCCGAAATGCTTCTGTGCCTGCGGCATCATCCAGAAGGCGGGCCATGTGCCGCGCGCCGGGGAAAGCCTGATTCGCGCCTCGAAGCGGCCGAACGTCTGGGCGAAGAGGTTTCGCGAGACCACCAGTCCGCTGCGCCAGGCGCGGGTCTTGCCGAGGCACGTCGTCTTCTTTTGCCGTGCCGTCAGATGAAGGATGCCGCCGGCCACTTTCACCTGCGCGCGGTCGTAGCATTCCTCGCCCCAGGTCTCGCCGAAGCCGTCCGTGCTCGTCTCGTAGGTTTCGCCGGTGGTGATCGCCGTCCACTTGCTCGGATCGAGCTTGCTGCCGGAAAAGTCGTCGGACCAGGTCAGCTCCCAGCCTTCCCGTTCCGGGACGGCTGCATTGTCCGGCTGGTCCGCCGCGGCGGCGGGGGCGGGAAGAAGGAGGACGGCTGACAGGAGGAAAAGGAAAAGCCGGCCGGGCGGCATGAGGCGCCTTTCGAGAGGATGACGGGAACGGTCAGACGGCACCATACATGCCGCCGGCCGCCTTGTGCAGCCTGTCCCTCAGGAAAGACCCGTGCGCCGGACGGCGGTCGGCACGATGCCGAAGCGGCGGCGGAAGGCGGTGGCGAAATTGGCGGGACTGGTATAGCCGGCAATGGCACTCGCCTCCTGGACCGTGGCCTCGCCGCGGCCAAGGGCGGCGAAGGCGCGCTCCAGCCGCACGTTACGCACATAGTCGAAGACGCTGCGGCTTTCGGCGGCGCGGAAGAGGCGCTGCAGGCCGCTCGCACTGATGCCTGCCTCCCGGGCGATCGCCTCCACGCTCGTCGGCTCGCCGGCACGGGCCTCGATGAAGTCCTTCGCCCGCTGCAGGCAGACGGCGTCCTGGCGGGTGAGCGTCGCGCTGCCGGCCTCTCGACGGTCGGCCCGCAGCACCGCCGCCATGGTCTCGGCCACCAGTTCGACGGCCCGCCCTTCCAGATAGAGGTCGCGCAGTTCGGGAACGAGCGGGGAGGGCGAGAAGATCTGCCGCACGAGGTCGATCATGCGCGGGGTCAGCGTCCAGCGGTGCTCGGCAAGATGGTTGCGCAGGAGACGGGCGCCGCCCGTCCCGTCCATGACGGCTTCGAGCGCGTCGCGGTGCAGCCATTCGGGCGTTGCCGACACCACGAGATGGCGCAGGTGCTGGCGCCCGCGGGAGGCACGGGCGAAATGCTCCGGGCAGGCATTCACGATGGCCACGCCTTCGGCGAGGCCCCCCTCGCCATGGAAGGCGAAGCGCCGGCCGCCGATCGAAAGATCGACGCTGCCCTCGAGGAAGAAGATGCAGGAGAGTTCCTCCGGCAGGAGCGAAGTAGCGGTGAAGGCCCGCTCCTCTATGGCATCGCTGACATGCAACAGGAGGCCGCGGCGCAGTTCCCGGTGCAGGAACGCGCCCTTCATCAACGTATCGTCCAGGGAAAGCCGCTCCTCCGGGCTTTCGAGCGCGATGCCGTCGTGGCGCATGAAATCGCGCACGCGAAGACGTCCTGCGTCGGCCTGGTTTCCGGCATCGCCGCCTGCGGCTGCCATTGCGTTTCCTTCTATTCCGTTTCCCGCCGACCCATGGGTGGAGATTTCCCGTCACGCAAAGGCATCTGCTCGTTCCGCAAAGGAACCGGCGTTGCCGGCCGTGCGAATGTTGCCATAGGAATAACTTAACTTGATTAGCAAGGTCAAGTTATGCAGAAGGCAGGGACATTGGGGTCGTGATCATGAGTTTGGGACAGAAAACGGTGATGAGCGGGGCAGGACGCCGGCGGCTTTGGCTCGCCTCGACGGTGGCGCTCGCAGCATGCGCGGCGGCAGGCCCCGTATTGGCGCAGGACGCGGCCACGACGGAGCTTCAGGCCGTCACCGTGGACAATGCCGGCGACAATGCGAAAGGCCCCGATCGCGGCATCGTCGCCAAGCGCAGCCTCAGCGGTTCGAAGACGGATACGCCGCTGCGCGAGACCCCGCAGGCCGTGAGCGTCGTCACGCGTGACGAAATCGACGCGCGGGGTGCAAACTCCGTCCGCGAAGCCCTTCGCTATACGCCCGGTGTCATGGCGGAGGCTAATGGCGACGACGTTCGCGGCGGCTGGATGTGGATACGCGGATACAATGCCTACGGCAGGCTCTGGCTCGACGGCCTTCCACTCGCCGGCGATACGGATGGCTATGCCTCCTGGCCGATCAATTCCTACGCGCTGGAGCGCGTCGAGGTGATCAAGGGGCCGGCTTCGGTGCTCTATGGGCAGACCCTGCCGGGCGGGCTGGTCAACCAGGTGAGCAAACGGCCGCAGACGACCGCCCACAACGAGATCGAGGTGATGACCTCGTCGTTGGGCGGCATCCAGACGTCCGTGGACTTCACCGGGCCGGTTGGAGGCGAGGGCGACTGGTCCTATCGTCTCGTCGGGCAGGGCCGCGACCTCGGCAGCCAGATCGACGAGGAGCGCAACCGGCAGCTTCTGCTGGCGCCCAGCCTGACCTGGTCGCCCGACGAGGACACCTCGTTCACCCTTTACGGTCTCTACCAGAAGATAAAGCCGGAGAGCTTCAGCGGACGCTTCTATCCGGCCTTCGGCACACTGATACGCAACCCCGCCGGGCAGATCCCGGTCAACACCCATATGGGTGACTACCTCTCCAATGCGAACGAGTTCGACGCCAATCTCTACACGGCCGGCTACGAGTTCTCGCACAACCTCACCGAGGGCCTGACGTTCCGGCAGAACCTGCGCTACAGCTATGCCGACCAGAACATGTTCCTGGCGGTCGTCAACCCGGCCTTCACCTGGACGACGAATCCGCCTTCGGGCACCACGCTCGGACGCGTCGTCTCGGCCTCCGACGACATGCTGTCGTCCATCGATATCGACAACCAGCTCGAAGCGCGCTTCGACACCGGTGCGCTGGACCACACGATGCTGTTCGGGCTCGAATATCTTCATGTCAAGTCGGACCGGTATTTCGGCACGGCGAAGATCGCCAGCCAGGATTATCTCAACCCGGTCTATGGCGGCACCTATGCCTTCCCGGC
>CBIMFD010000020.1:0-21912 GCA_966243085.1 uncultured Shinella sp. | reverse complement strand
TTGCTCATACGGATCTCCTTTCGCTCCCGATAAGGATATTCCGCCGGAATGGTTCCCGCTCGGCACGGACGTCTAAGCGGGAACGGTTTTCGCCGCCGTCGTGTCGCGGACGACCAGGGGGCCGTCGACCTTGATGGTCATGGGGCGCACATGCTTTCCGTGGATCGCCATGTCGATCAGGATCTCGGCGGCCCTCTGGCCCATCTCGTAGTTGGGCAGCACGAGCGTCGAGAGCGGGGGGTGGGTGTAACGCGCCAGTTCCTGGTCGTCATAGCCCATGACGGAAATATCCTGCGGCACACGCAGCCCCTTCTCCTGCGCTGCCTCCATGACGCCGATCGCCATCAGGTCGTTGCCGCAGAAGATGGCGGTCGGCGGGTTCGGCATGGAGAGCAGTTCCAGTCCCGCCTCGTAGCCGCGCAGCGGCAGCCAGTCGCCGTCGCGCACAAGGCTCTCGTCGAAGGCGATATCGGCGGTGGCGAGCGCCTGCTTGTACCCCTTGAGACGATCGATCGCCGCATCCATCCAGGGTTCGCCGTTGATGAAGCCGATGCGCGTGTGGCCGAGCGCGGTGAGATGCGCCGTCGCGGCAAAGCCGCCCGCCACCTCGCCCGGCACGACGGCGATGTGCTGGCGCGGCTCGGCATAGCAGTTGAGCAGCACCGTCGGAATGGACCGGAGTTCCCGCGGCACATGCACCTTGCGGGTGAAGATCGTTGCATAGACGACGCCGACGATCGCCGGATCGCGCAGCACCGAGCGCAGCACCGCCTCCTCCAGCTCCGGATTGGAGCGCGTTGCATGGGCCGAAACGAGGAAACCCTGCTCGAAGGCATAGTCGCGGATGCCGTCCAGGCTAACGACGGGATGGGGGCTGGTCGAGATTTCGTCGACGATGAAAGCTATGGTATCCTTCTCGACGGAGACGGGCACGGCCGCCACCGGATCGCGTGTCGCAGGTAATTTATAACCGATTTTATGAGCAGCTTCGCGCACCTTCTGCTGCGTTTCCGGCGAGATGCGCGAGCCGGACATTTCGTTGAGTACGAGCGAGACGCTGGACTGGGAAACCCCGGCGATGCGCGCCACATCCGTCATGGTGGGGCGTCCACCGCCCTCTTTCTCCGAATTGCGCCCGTTGTTTCTGGCCATGCATCGTTCCTCGCCCACAGCGTGCTTTGCACCGCACGCAGATTTTTGCAAGTGCTCATAATTTTGGCTCTTGACTGCTAATATTATTAGCGCAAGATTTGCCCATGTGAAGCAGGAATTTGCTCACGTCCGGTGGAGGAGCACCGGCCAGACCTGGGAGGAGAACCACTCATGACCATGATTCCCCGTCGTACCTTCATGCTCGCGGCAACGGCCGTCGGTGCGCTCGCCTTTGCCGGCGTCGCAACTGCCGAAGTGCCGAAGCTGGAACAGAAGGACACCTACAAGGTCGGCTTCGCGCAGACCGAATCGAACAACCCCTGGCGCATCGCCCAGACGAACAGCATGAAATCGGAAGCCGAAAAGCTCGGCTACCAGCTCGTCTATACGGACGCCGCCGGTTCGGCCGCCAAGCAGGTCGCCGACGTCAATTCGATGATCGCCCAGGGCGTCGACGTCATCTTCCTCGCACCGCGCGAGGAAAAGCCGCTGATTCCCGCCGTCATGGCCGCCAAGAAGGCGGGCATCCCGGTCATCCTGCTCGACCGTTCGGTCGATCCGTCGCTCGCCAAGGCCGGCGAGGATTATCTCACCTTCATCGGCTCCGACTTCGTGGAAGAGGGAAAGCGCATCGCCGAATGGCTGGTGAAGAATGCCAACGGCAAGTCGAAGATCATCGAACTGGAAGGCACGACCGGATCTTCGCCGGCCAATGACCGCAAGAAGGGCTTCGACGAGGCCATCCAGGCGGCCGGCGGCTTCGAGATCGTCGCCTCGCAGACCGGCGACTTCGCCCGCGACAAGGGCCGCCAGGTGGCTGAGGCCCTGCTTCAGGCGCATCCGGATGCCGACATCATCTACGCCCATAACGACGAAATGGCGATGGGCGCCATCGCCGCGCTGGAAGCGGCCGGCAAGGTGCCGGGCAAGGACGCGCTCGTGCTGTCCATCGACGGCGGCAAGGAAGCCGTGCAGGCGGTGGTAGACGGCAAGATAGCCGCCGTCGTCGAGTGCAACCCGCGCTTCGGGCCCAAGGCATTCGAGACCATGCAGCGCTACGCCAAGGGCGAGAAGATCGACCCGATGATCATCAACGACGACAAGTTCTACGACGCCTCCAACGCGGCGGCCGAACTCGACGGCGCCTACTGATCCCATCTCCCAAGCACTTTGCGGCCGGGGCGGCACTACCGTCTCGGCCGTTTTTTGAACGGACCTGACCTCAGGCCCGTTCCGGTGTATTTTCATGAGGCCCGTCCTTGAGGCGGATGGAGGAGGACCCCATGCTTCTGTCCATGCAGGGCATTTCCAAGGCGTTTGCGGGTGTCGTGGCGCTGAATTCCGTCTCGCTCGAGGTCGAGCCCGGAGAGGTCATGGCGCTGGTCGGCCAGAACGGTGCCGGCAAGTCGACGCTCATCAAGATTCTCACCGGCGTCTACCGCCGCGACGAGGGTAGCATCACCTTCGACGGCAGGCAGGCCGACTTTTCGATGCCCGCCGAGGCGCAGGCCGCCGGCATCGCCACCATCTACCAGGAAATCAACCTCGCCCCGCAGCGCTCGGTGGCGGAGAACATCTATCTTTCGCGCGAGCTCAGGCGCTTCGGCCTTCTCGACCATGCCGCCATGCGGCGCGGCGCCGAGGCGGTGCTCGCGACCTTCAACCTCTCCATCGACGTCGACCGGCCCGTCGCGCATTTCGATGCCGCGACCCGGCAGATGGTGGCGATCGCCCGCGCCGTCACGCAGAACGCCCGCCTCGTCATCATGGACGAGCCGACATCCTCGCTCGACGAGCGTGAGGTCGGCGTGCTCTTCGAGACGATCCGCACGCTGAAGCGTTCCGGCGTCGCCGTCATCTTCATCGGCCACCGGCTGGATGAGCTCTACGCCATCTGCGACCGCGTGACGATCATGCGCGACGGCCAGACCGTCGCGAAAAGCCCCATGGCGGAGATGCCCAAGATGGCGCTGGTGCGCCACATGCTCGGCAAGGAACTCGCCGCCTTCCAGGCGATTGCACCGGACGAGGATGCCCCCGAGCGTCCGGTCCGGCTCGCCGTCGAAAATGCGGGAGCCGGCGTTCGCGTGCGCGACGTCAGCCTCACCGTGCGCGAGGGCGAGATCTCGGGCCTTGCCGGCCTCCTCGGCTCCGGCCGCACCGAGACAGCGCGCCTCATCTTCGGCGCCGACCGGATGGAGCGCGGCACGATCCGCATGGAGGGGCGCACCCGCGCCTACCGCGAGCCAGCGGACGCCATCGCCGACGGCATCGGCCTCGTCTCCGAGGACCGCAAGATCGACGGCATCGTGCCGGACATGAGCATCCGCGAGAACATGACGCTCGCCCTCCTGCCGAAGCTGAAAAAGGCCGGCATCGTCGACCGCGCCCGGCAGGACGAGATCGTCGCTCGCTATATCCGCGCGCTCGGCGTCAAATGCGCCTCGCCCGACCAGCCGATCAAGGAGCTTTCCGGCGGCAACCAGCAGAAGGTGCTGCTCGCCCGCTGGCTTGCGACGGACCCGCGCGTGCTCATCATCGACGAGCCGACCCGCGGCATCGACATCGGCGCCAAATCGGAGATCCTCAAGCTCCTGCGCAATCTCGCCGACGAGGGCCTGAGCGTGCTGATGATCTCCTCGGAACTGGAAGAACTGCTCAGCGCCGCCGACCGGGTGACCGTGCTCAGCGACGGCACCTCGGTCGCGACCCTGCCGCGCAAGGACCTGAGCGAGGCGGCGCTCCTTGCCGCCATGGCCCATCAGGCAGCCCCATCAGGTGAACAGGCATGACGACGATCGAGACCCCCGCCCCGCAGCCCTCCGGCACATTTTCCTCCGGCAGCCGCCTCTTCGCGCTCGCCGGCCGCTACGGCACCTTCGCCGCCTTCCTGGCGCTCATCGTCTTCAACATGGCCGTCACACCGAATTTCCTCTCCTGGCAGACGCTCAACGTGAACCTCACGCAGGTCGCGACCATCGTCATCGTGGCGACCGGCATGACGCTCGTCATCGCCACCGGCGGCATCGACCTTTCCGTCGGCTCGCTGATGGCGATCGCCGGGGCGCTCGCGCCGATGATCTTCATGGGTCAGTTCTGGCAGGTCGAGAACATGGGCTTCGCCATAGCGCTCGCCTTCCTCATCCCCGTGGTCGCCGCGGGCCTCTTCGGGCTCTTCAACGGGCTGCTCGTCACGCGCTTTTCCATCCAGCCGATCATCGCCACGCTCGTGCTCTTCATCGCGGGACGCGGCATCGCCCAGGTCATGACCAACGGCAATCTGCAGGTCTTCAAGAACGAGGGGTTCCAATTCATCGCCATGGGCCGCATCGCCGGCATTCCCGCGCAGGTCGTGCTGATGCTCGTCATCGTCGCGTTCGCCTTCGCCATGGTGCGCTACACCGTCATCGGCCGGCAGATCATCGCCGTCGGCGGCAACGAGAAAGCCGCCCGGCTCACCGGCATTCCGGTCCGGCGCGTGAAACTCTTCGTCTACATGGCGAGCGGCGCGCTTGCGGGCGTCGCCGGGCTCGTCGTGGTGGCGCGCAATTCGGCGAGCGACGCCAACCTCGTCGGCCTCGGCATGGAACTCGACGCCATCGCGGCCGTGGCCGTCGGCGGCACGCTGCTGACGGGCGGGCGGGCCAATATCATCGGCACAGTGCTCGGCGCCTTCGTCATCCAGCTCGTGCGCTATACGCTGCTCGCCAACGGCGTGCCGGATGCGGCCGCGCTCATCGTCAAGGCG
The DNA here is from genome assembly GCA_966243085.1 of uncultured Shinella sp. Classification (GTDB taxonomy): domain Bacteria; phylum Pseudomonadota; class Alphaproteobacteria; order Rhizobiales; family Rhizobiaceae; genus Shinella. Next base: position 17,012 of record CBIMFD010000020.1, on the reverse strand, counting down.
GGGCTGATCGTCCTTGCCGTCTTCATCCAGCAGCGCGCCGACAAGCATTGAGGGCATCCGCCATGCACACGCTTCTTCGCCCCTTCGCCATCAAGTCCTCCGGCGATCTCGCCCGGCTCGGCGTCATCCTCGCCCTTTTCGGCCTCATCCTCTTCGGGGCGTTGCGCTACGACAATTTCCTGTCGTCCTACAACATCCTCTCGTTCCTGCGCTACAATTCCATGTTCGCGCTGATCGCGCTCGGCATGGCCTTCGTCATCATCACCGGCGGCATCGACCTCTCGGTCGGCGGCACGGCGGCGATGGCGAGCGTGGTGGCGGCGCTCTTCTCGCCCGTCCACTGGGCGGCCGGTCTTCTTGCCGGCATGGCGGCGGGCTTCGCGGTCGGCGCGCTCAACGCCTTCATCATCACGAAGATGCGCATCCAGCCCTTCATCGCTACGCTCGCAACCATGCTCGCCGCCTACGGCACGGGCCTCCTGCTCGCCGACAACCAGTCGGTCTCCGTCTCCTACGACAGCGGCTTCACCGTGATCGGTCAGGACGATTTCCTCGGCTTTCCGATCCCCGCCTGGATCGCGCTTGCCACCTATGTGCTCGGCTGGCTCGTCCTCGAAAAGCTGCCCGCCGGCCGCCATGTGCTTGCCATCGGCGACGGCGAGGCGACGGCCGGGCTGATGGGCCTCAAGGTCGAGCGCACGCTGGCCGCCGTCTACCTCGCCTCCGGCACGCTCGCCGGCCTCGCCGGCGTCATCCTCGCCGCGCAGTTCGGCGCCGGTCAGCCGACGGAGGGCGTCGGCTGGGAGCTCTTCGCCATCGCTTCCGTAGTGGTCGGCGGCACGCTCTTGACGGGCGGCTCGGGCTCGGTCGGCGCGACGCTTGCCGGCGCCCTGCTGCTCGCCATGGTGTTCAACATCCTCAACTTCGAGAACGGCCTTGGCTGGATCTCGCTTTCGGCCTATTGGCAATCCGTCATCCGCGGCGCCTTCCTGCTCGTCGTCGTCATCCTGCAGGCAAAGCTGATGACGCGGCACAAGGCCTCAGGGCTGTAGCCGCCTGCCGTTCATTCCTCGCGGAAGGCGCGGCTGACCTGGTCGGAGAGCGGCTTGACGAGATAGGAGAGCGCGGTGCGCTCGCCCGTCCTGATCATGGCCTCGGCGGGCATTCCCGGCACCAGCGCAAGATGCCGAAGCCTTGCCAATTCGTTCTCCGGGACCGACAGGCGGACGAGGTAATAGGAGGCGCCCGTGCGCTCGTCCGTCGTCAGGTCGGCCGCAATGCGGCTGACATGGCCGTTCAGCTCCGGCGTGGTGCGCATGTTGAAGGCAGACAGGCGCAGTACGGCATTCTGGCCGGGCTCGATCTGGTCGATGTCCTTCGGCGCGATGCGCACTTCCAGTGCGAGGTCGTCGCCCTCCGGAACGATCAGCATGATCGGCTCGGCGGGATTGACCACGCCGCCGACCGTGTGGACGGCAAGCTGGTGCACGACGCCGGATTGCGGCGCGACGATATCGATGCGCTTCAATTCGTCCTCGGCGGTCACCTTGCGCTCGACATATTCGCCGACCTGGGCCTGGACCTCGCGGAGCTCGCGGCCGACCTCGGTCTTCAGGTCCTGGTCGATGGACAGGATCTGCAGCTTGGTCTCGGAAATGCGTCCGGCAGCCTGCGCCTGGAAGGCAATCTTCTCACCGCGTTCGCCGGCATAGGTGGCCGCCTGCGTCTTCAGACTGTTCAGTCTCTGGACCGAGACGACGCCCTCCTCGTGCAGCGTCTCCTGCGAGGCGATCTCCGACTGCAGCACCTTCAGGCCGCCCGCATAGGCGATCTCCTGCGCCTTCAGCCCGTCTATCTCATGCTCGTATTGCGTGATGCGCTCGGCAAGCTGGGCCTTCTTGCCCTGACGAGATTGCTTGCGGAACTCGAAGAGGCGCGTCTCGCTACGGATCGCGGAGGCGACATCAGGAATATCGGCACGCGCCAGGAGATCCGCGGGAAATGCGATGGTTTCGAGATCGTCGCGTTCGGCCTCCAGCCGCGCAAGGCGGGCGGAAAGCTCGTCCAGCCGCTTGGTGACGATGGCGAGGTTGGCACGGGCCTGCGTCGCGTCGAGCCGCATGACGACCGCGCCGGCCTTCACGGCGTCGCCCTCCTGCACGAGGATTTCCCCGACCACGCCGCCCTTCGGGTGCTGGACCTTCTTGATGTAGGAATCGACGACGAAATGGCCGGAGGCCACCACCGCGCCGGCAAGGCTGGTGGTGGCCGCCCAACCGCCCGCGCCGAAGACGAGGCCGACACAGACGAGGAGCCCGCAGACGAGATGGCGGCGGATCGAACGGGAAAGCGCGGCTTCCTCAAGATTTGACATCGGGGTCTTCCGTCTCGCTTCCGGGATTTGCGACGACGCGAAGCGGCGTCGTGACGTGACCCGTCATGGAAAGGCCGCGCGGCTGGGCCGCGGGGACGGGCTGCCTCAAGACCTGCGACAGGACCTCGTCGCGCGGGCCGAAGGCCTTTTGCCGCCCGTTTTCCATGACCAGCACGCGGTCGATGACGCCGATGGCGCTCGGGCGATGGACGATGACGACGGCGATGCCGCCGCGCTCACGCACGCCCGCAATGGCTCGCACCACGGCGGCCTCGCCCTCAACGTCGAGATTGGCATTGGGCTCGTCGAGCACGACGAGGAACGGACTGCCGTAAAGAGCACGGGCAAGGCCGATCCGTTGCCGCTGGCCGGCCGAAAGCGCCGAGCCGCCCTCCCCGATGCGTGTCTGGTAGCCCTCCTCGAAGCGGAGGATGAGTTCGTGCGCGCCCGCCGCACGCGCGGCCGCGACGATGGCATCCGGTTCGGCATCCTCTTCAAAGCGCGCGATATTCTCGGCGATCGTGCCGTCGAACAGTTCCACACCCTGCGGCAGATAACCGATATGCCGGCCGAGCGCCTCGCGGTCCCATTGCTCGAGGCTCGCACCGTCGAGGCGCACCTTGCCGCCGGCCGGCGTCCAGGCCCCGACGAGCGCGCGCGCCAGCGTCGATTTCCCCGAACCGGACGGGCCGATGATGCCGAGCGCGCTGCCCGCCTGGACGGCGAGGGAAATACCCGTGACGGTCGGCCTCTTCTCTCCGGGCGGAAGGATCGTCACCCCTTCGACGCGCAGGTCCACCGTCGGCGCGGGCAGATCCATTACATCCGGTGCCGGCGGAATCTTCGCAAAGAGGTCCTGCAGGCGCGCCCAGCTCTGCCTTGCCATCAAGAAGGGCTTCCAGCTCGCGATCGCGAGGTCGACCGGGGCGAGCGCCCGCCCCATCATGATGGAACTCGCGATCATGACGCCGCCGGTAGCCTGCTGCTCGATGACCAGCCAGGCACCGACACCGAGGATTGCCGACTGCAGCATCAGGCGCAGCGTCCTCGACAGGCTGCCGAGGCCGCCGGCAATGTCGCCGGCCTTGCGGTTGGCGACAAGATAGTCGGCATTCGCCCGTCCCCAGCGGGCTTCCAGCCGCCCGCCAAGCCCCATGGCCTGCACGACCTCGGCATTGCGGCGCGAGGCTTCCAGCAGGCCGTTGCGTATCATGTTGCTGGCGATCGTCTCGCGGATCGGCTTTTGCGAAAGGATGTTGGAGAGGACCGTGAGGGAGACGAGGACGAGCGCGCCGACGAGCGCCGTCACCCCGATCCAGACGTGGAACAGGAAGCAGATGCCGAGATAGAGCGGCATCCACGGCAGGTCGAAAAGGGCAGTCGGCCCCTGCCCGGAGAGAAAGCCGCGTACATTGTCGAGATCGCGCAGCGGCTGGAGCCCGTCGCCGGGCATGCGCGCCAGAAGCGGCAGACGCAGCACGGCGCCGTGCACACGGCCGGAAAACCGGCTGTCGAAATGCTCGCCGATCCGCAGAAGAACGCGGCCGCGGACGATGTCGAGCACGGCCTGGAACAGGTAGAGCCCGCCGGCGAGGATCGCGAATCCCACCAGGGTCGGCACGCTGCCGCTCTCAAGCACGCGGTCGTAGACCTGCAGCATGAAAATGGGCGACGTCAGCGCCAGAACGTTGACCACGCCGCTGATGAGAGCTATCCCGATGGACGCTCGCCTGAGGGGGGAAGCGACCGCCGCAGTCAGAGACTGCGACGGCGCCTGCTGTGGGGCTACCAACACTACAGCAAACTTCTCAGGCGAACAGGTTGCCCGAGTTGAGCGACCCGTTGGCGATGTCCTGGACGGAAATGCTGCCGTTGACGCCGTCCGTGATGGTGGCGTCGTAGAGGCCGCTGACGGCATCGTAGGCGTAGCTCACCGAAAGCGAGCCGCCGGCAGCCCATGCGGTAACGTCGATGGCATCATCGAGGACATTGAAGTCCGTGATGACGTCATTGCCGTCGCTACCCTGGAACACGAAGAAGTCGTATCCGCCATTTCCCGTCAGCGTGTCGTTGCCGTCGAAGCTGTAGAGCGTGTCGGCACCGGAACTGCCATTGAACGTGTTGTCCTGGCTGTTCAGCACGCTGAGCAGGTTCGCGGGATTGCCCTGCATGATGCCGTAGACGAAGTTGTGAACCGGATTCGCCGCACCCGTGCCCGTGAGCCCGAGATCGTTGATGTCGATGTCCCAGGAAGACTGGGAGAACGTGTCCGTGCCGGAAGCATAGCCGAGCCCCTGGCCGAAGGTCGCACCGTCCACGGCACCGGCAAGGACGTGGGAGGTCAAGTCGTAGTAGAGATCGCCGGCGCTGCCGGAATCGAGCACGACGGTATCGGCGCTTCCCACTCCGGCGACGGTCGCGCTGGAGCTATCGGCGACGGCGAACTGGTTGCCGTTGAAGTCGGCCGGATTATTCGAGAAAAAGCCGTAATAACCGGGTGCGAAGCTGGCGTCCCAGGCCGTCAGGTAGGTGAGGAAGTCGACGCCCACGCCGTCATTGTTGGCGTCGTTCAGATCGATCGTTGCCATTTTCTTTCCTTTCCAGGGTTGGCTGCGTCCGCCTTCCGGACGCAGCGGGTCTCACGCTCGGGACCAGATTGGGCACCGGCGCGAACGTTGGCTCAGAACCGGACCTTGAGCGAAAGGGTCGCCGTGCGGCCGGGAGCGGGGAAGTCCGAGCTGTTCATGGGATCGACATAGGCGACGTCTGTCAGGTTGTTGACGGCGAAGCGCAGCGATGCGTTCTCGTTGAATTCCCACGAGCCGTAGATGTCGAAGGTGGTGAAGGGCTTCGCCCCGTAGACGGTCGAGAACAGGCCGAGCTGTTCCGAGGGGACGATGCGGTTCGCGCGGGCGCCGATATTCAGCTTTTCATCGAAGAGCCGGACGCCCACGTCGGCCGTGAAGCGGTATTTCGGCGCGACGGCGAGATAAAGGATCGTGCCGTTGCTCTGCGACGTCGCATTGCCCCACGGATCGTCGTTGTAGATCTTCGAGAAATCGCCCTTGGTGTAGGTGAACGAGCCGCCGGCATAATACGCTCCGGTATCGTAATTCGCCTCGATCTCGACGCCGCGCAACCGGGATTCACCGATAAGGTTGGTATAGGCATAGAAGCTGTCAATCTGCCCGCCGGCCACCGGGCTGCCGGTCACGCTTCCAAGCGCGATGTAATTTTCAAGCGTCTTGTCGAAATAGGCCGCCTTGAGCCGGAAACTGTCCCCCGCCGTCAACAGGTCATCGCCGGCCAGGTTGATCCCGATTTCCCAAGTCTTCGAGGTCTCTGGTTGAAGGTACGCATTCGGTGCATTGCTTATCGGTATGCCGCCGACATGCACGCCGCCGAGCAGCATTTCGCCGAGCGTGCCGGGGCGGAAACCCTCGGCATATTTACCGAAGATCTGAACGCCTTCCCAAGGCTTCACCGCGATCAGCGCCTCCGGAGAGAAGCGACCTGCGGATTGATCGAGCGAAATGTCATGGACTATATCCCGCTGTCCAAGGACTGGTCGCGTGGTCCAGATCCGGCATGTCCCGATGTCCGGGCCGAAAGTCCAGTAAATCCGGCAAACGCCGGGGTCGATGACGTAACTCTCCGTTCCGCCGTTGACCATGGAGGAACCCTTGATCTTGTAATAGTCGTAGCGGCCGCCGACCGACGCTTCGAGCCATTCCTCGTGCTCGTATTTCGCCGTGGCAAAGGTGCTCGACAGCCAGCGGTCGCCCGCGGGATTGGGGCCGGTGAACCACCACGCGTCATCCGCGTCTGCCGCATTGCTGCTCACGGCTTTGGTTCCCGCGCGGTCGAGGAACAGTTCCGTCCCGTAGTGGAAGGAAAGATCGCCCGTCGGCAGCGCGACGGTGCTGGTGTTCTCCAGGTTGAACCCATAGGTATTGAGGCCATAGTCGAGGTCGAATGCGCCGCTGCCATTGCGGGCCGAGCGCCATTGCCGGTTCTCGGTCTGGTTCCACCACAGTTGCCCCTTCAGGTCGAAGAGCGGATCGTCAGGCTTCCACGTATAGGTCAGCGTGCCGGTCAGGTTGCGGACATGGTTGTTGTTGAGGTTGGTCGCAAGCGCCGTGCTGGTCGTGAAGGTCGCGTCGTATCCGACGAAGCCGAACTCCACGCGCTGGTCGTTTTCAAGGTCGAGACCGGCCTTGAAAAGGCCGGACGTCGTATCCGAGCCGGTGAAGACCGGCTTGTCGCCGCCGGGATTGCCCTCCAGCGTCCCGTTCTTGCCGATCTCGTATTCACCGAGATTCTTGCGGCTGAGCGCGGCGACGACGTCGATATTGTCCGACGTGCGGGCGGCGAGCGCGACGGAGCCGTAGAAATCGTAGGCATTCGTGCCGCGCGTCGCGTCGACCCAGCCGCCGGCATCTTCGCCCTCGAGGAGAACGTCGTCGGCCGTCAGCGTACGGAAGCCGACCACGCCGCCGTGGGAGCCGCCGCTGCCGACGCCGGCGGCCGCATTCTTCTCGACCTCGACCGTCCTGACCAGCGCCGGATCGACATAGACGTTCGACGTGTAGCCATGCCCTGCCTGCTGGAAGTTCTGACGCGCGCCGTCGATCGTCGTCGTCACGCGGGTCTGGTCCTGCAGGCCGCGCACATTGATGGCGACGCCGGGGTTCTGGGCCGCGCCGGCGACGGAGACCCCCGAAACGCCGGAAAGCAGATCATAGGCATTGCGCGGCTGCTTCTTCTCGATCGCTTCCCGGGAGACCACGCTAACGCTTGCGGGCGTGTCGTAAACCCAGTCCGGCGTGCCCTGGAAACCGGAGCCGTTCGCAGCGTTGCGCGCGCCCTTGTCCACCACAACCGCTTCGAGCACCGTCGAGCCATCCGTTATCGCGAGGTCCGAACCCTGATTGCCGCTCAGGCTGATGACGGCAGAACTGCCCGTGACGTTGCCGCGCACGCCCGTGCCGGCCAGCATCCGCGCGAGAGCGTCGGCGGGCGTGAAGCGGCCGACCACCGCATTCGTGCGGATGTCGCCTGCCTCGGTGGACGAAAGCGTGACCTGAAGACCGGACTGGCGGCCGAAGGCGCCGACGGCGCTCGCCAGCGGCTGGGCAGGGATGTCGAATTGCCGTGTCGCGGCCTGCTCGGCCTGCGTGGCCGAAGGCGTCTGTGCCAAAACCGGCGTCCCGCAAAGAGCGGCAAGAGCCGTCGCGGCCAGCAATGTTGAACGCGCCGCCCGCTTTCCCGGCCGGTATCGTTGATAGTCCCCAAACGCCCTGAACTGCATACTACTCTCGTTTCTCTGTCCATGCAGCCGGTCTTTTCTTGACTGTGCCGCTCAACAAATAGACGATTGCTTCGCAGATTTTTTTCAGGTTTTTTGTGCGATCACCCTAAAGGATTGGAACAAAACCGAATTTTAAAGATCAGAACCGCGTGACCACGCGTGCGAAACGCGAGACGGAGCGGACCTTCCCACCAAAGGGTTCCACAAGCGCTTCAAGCGCCTGATCAGGATCGCCCAGGTCGTAAAACCCCGTCACGGTCGTTCGCGCAAGGCCCGGATCGGGAACCGATATCCATGCGGGATGATAGCGCCGGATCTGCTCGATGACCGATCCGATCGTCTTGTCGACGACATAGATCCGCCCGGTTCGCCAGCCGGCGATATCCTCGATCGCGACGGTCTCCTTCTTCATGGTTCCGGCGCTGGTATCGACCACCAGCATCTCGCCCGGAGCAAGCGTTTCGGCGGGGTGTCTGGAGGCACCGTTCAGGGACGCCGTCACGACGCCCCGCGCAAGTGCGACGCTGGTCAGGCGATCGCCGATCTCCACGTCGAAGGCCGTTCCGAGGACCTCGACCTTCACGCCGTTCGCATCGACGACGAAGGGCCGGCTCTCGTCCTTCACGACATCGAAGAACGCCTCGCCTTCGAGAAGAACGACCGTGCGGCGGCCGTCCGAAAAATCGGTCGCGATGGCGCTCGATGCCGAAAGCAGCACGGTGCTGCCGTCCTGAAGGGTGATCGAGCGGCTTTCGGCGGTGGCCGTCCGGTAGTCCGCGCGCAGATAGACGGCGATCATCGGCGCGAAGAAAATCGTCAGACAGATGGCGGCTGCGGCCATCGCCGCCAGCATGCCGCGGGAACGCCATCGGGCGCGCCGCGCCGCAGGTCGCGGCGGTGGCACGGTCCAGCGGGACGCATCCTCCCAATGCGCGCGATAGTGCGGTTCGCAGGCGCCGAAGGCCATCCAGGCCTTTTGCGTACGCTGCCAGGCGAGGCTGTTCATCCCGGCGGCGCCGAGCCATGTCTCAAGGCTCGTCCGCAGCCGCTCGTCCTCGGGCGCCTCCTGCAGGCGCAGCAGCCATTCGGCCGCTTCTTCCATAAGCTCCGACGGAAGCTCGATCTCGTCACTCGGACTGACAGTCATGGAATTTGAGCCTGTTTTCATGTGCCATGCCGACCCGCCCTGCCGTTTGCCTCTGCTAAAGAGACGATCAATGCGAGGATTTTTTTCACGCCCGGCAGGCGTTCCCGCCTTTTCACTTCATTTTCCTGGCGAATTCCACGATCGCCGCCTTGATCAACCGGTGCACGCCGGCAACCGAAATATCGAGATGGGCCGCGATCTCCTCCATCCTGTAGCCGCCGAAACGATGCATTTCCATGGCGATGCGGGCCTTGGCCGGCATCTGCGACAGGACAGCCTCCACCTGACGGACCTGATCGCAGAAGAGCGCATGGTCTTCGGGATTGCCGTGATCCTGCGGCAATCCCCAGAACGGCGTGTCGTCGGGCCTCTCCCGCAGGTCGTACCGGCGTCGCCTGCGAACGTCGAGCGCCAGATTGCGCACGATGCGCAAGAGATAGGGCTTCAGCTTCGCAAGGTTCTCGGCCTCTTCGGGGACGAATTTGACAAACGCCTCCTGGACGACATCCTCGGCGTCCTCGCGCGAACCGAGGATCGGCGTCGCATAATTGATAAGGTCGGTACGATGCGCGAGATAGGCGGCATAACGCTTATCGTCTTGCTTGATTCCCATGCTTCGACCGGGCGCTGGAATTTTCTCGGGATTGAACTGCCGGCTGGACACCTCGGACGAGCCTTGTCCCGCAAGGGAAACGACCTCATCCGCCCACCAGATATCACCGGAAACACCAACAGGCCAGAGAATACATGATTTTAAATATCATGTTTCATCGCAGGGGTGTTGATTCCTAACTGTCCTGCCAGGTCCAGGCTTCCAGCCGTCCCGGTGCAGGGCCCGCCATGCGGAGCGTTTCCTCGATCGCGCCGTCCATCGAGAGGGCCGCCTCGCACGGCCCGACAGGCGCGCATCGCAATCTAGACGCTTCTGCTCTCGAAGGCTTTTGCAATGGCTCCGGCCAGCCGGCGCTGGTCGAAGGGTTTGCCCAGCCGTTCGATATGGCGGCCCGGTACCTCGAGGCCCTCGCCATAGCCACTGGCTATTATGACGGGAACGCCGGGCCGAATGTCTTCGAGAGCGGAGACAAGCTGGATTCCGGTCATGTTCGGCATAGCTTGGTCCGTGACGACGAGGTCGATGTCCTCGCGCGCGCGGAACTTGACCAACGCGTCGGCTCCGGAAAACGCTTCGACAACTTCATGTCCGAGATCTTCCAGCAGCGCGACCGTGTTCATCAGAACAAGCGCATCGTCGTCAACGGCAAGGACCGTCAGACGAGGCTGCGATAGAGGCGCTTCCTCCTTGGCCGCCTCCCGGGGACTGGCCACGTCGCGCTCGGCCACCGGCAACCAGAGAATCGCGCTCGTTCCCATCCCCGGTTCGCTCGCAAGCTCGAAGGTGCCCCCGAGTTGCTGTGCCATGCCGTGCACCATCGGCAGGCCGAGGCCCGTGCCCTTTCCGACGCCCTTGGTGGTGAAGAACGGCTCGGTGGCGCGGCGAAGGGTCTCCCGGTCCATGCCCGTGCCCCGGTCCCGCACTTCGAGGCGGACGTAGCTCCCCTCGGCCAATCGGCTTGCGGAGCTGTTCCTCGAATTTTCGCATGTGGCGGCAATAACGATCGGCCCGCCGGAGGGGGTTGCGTCTCTGGCGTTCACGATGAGGTTGAGGAGCGCCATTTCCAGTTGATTTGCATCCGCACGCACAAGGGGCAATCTCAGCGGGAAATTTGTCGTGATCGGCCACTCCTGCCCGATCGATCGCTGAACCAGATCGTTCATGCTCGACAACAATTGGGCAACGTCGACGCTCGCGAGATTCAATTCCTGCCGACGGGAGAAAGCGAGCATGCGCTGCGTCAATGTAGCCCCGCGTTGTGCGCCCTCCCAGGCGTTGTTCAGCAGCCGCTGCGATACCGTATCGGAGGGCAGACGTTTACGTAACAGTTCCAGACTGCTCATCACGGCCGTGAGCAGGTTGTTGAAGTCGTGCGCAACGCCTCCGGTCAGTTGTCCAATGGCCTCCATCTTCTGACTCTGGAAGAGTGCCTCGCGTGCGTTCTCAAGCTGGCGCTGCGTTTCCTCCCGCTCCGTGACGTCGCGTGTGATCTTCGCAAATCCGACGGGTTGACCTTCCTCGTCACGAATGACATCCATGACGACACTTGCCCGAAAGCGTTCCCCGTTCTTCCTTACGCGCCAGCCTTCGGCGAGGAGGCGCCCCTCGATGCGAGCCGTTTCCAACGTCCGGGCAGGCTCGCCCCGGGCCCGATCCTCTTCCGTGTAGAAGCACGAGAAATGTTTCCCGATGATCTCGTCCGGCTCGTAGCCCTTGATGCGCCGCGCTCCCTCGTTCCAACTGGAAACATGGCCGGTAAGATCGAGCATATAGATGGCGTAGTCCGTGACGCCCTGAACCAGCCGACGGAACTGCTCCTTGCTTTCGTTCAGCGCCTCCTCGACGAGCCGCCGCTCGGTGACGTCCCGTCCATAGCCATAGACAAGTCCATCCTCCATGGTCGTGTGCCACTCGATGTAACGATGGGTCCCGTCGGCTGCGAGCAGCCGGTTTTCGTAATTGGTGAGTTCTTCGCCATGCAGGGCATGATCGAGCGCATCGCTGCTTGGGGCCACGTCGTCGGGATGCATATATTCGCTGAAGTGCCGACCGGTCACCTCGCCGACGGCATGACCAAGGATGCGTGTCCATGACGGACTGACCGAGCGGAAGACGCCCTTGGGATCGACGACCACCATGAGATCGCGGGACACGCTCCAGAGGCGGTCGGCCCGGCGCCGTTCGTTTCCAAGCGCGACCACGTTTGCGAGCGCGCTGCCGATCTGCCCGGCAATCAGCCGGGCGACGTTGAGAATATCCTGATCCGCTCCCCTGTAGGGATTGAGAGCCAGGATCAGCGAGCCTGCAATGGTTTCGTCACCGAGCCCCGGAACGGCGATGGCAATTGCCTTCGTGGGTGGACGGTCCCAGTCGCCCGATGACCAGGGACCGCCGGACGGCAACGGAACGATTTCCCCCGACAGGTCGAACTCGCCTCCAAATCGCCCCCCGGCCGATTGGAAAACGGCCGCGTCGTCGCCCTGGGGATCATCGCCTGCGAGATGAAGGGCCACGAACGGAAAGTCTCTCCGATTGGTGGAGAAGGCCGAGCGCACCGCGCGTTGCAGACCCACCTTGTCGGTAACGGCGGCCAAAGAACCACCCAGATTCCTTAGCGTCTCAAGCCTACGTTCGCTGATGACCCGCGCGGTCTCCTCGGTGACGACGCAGAGCATCCCGCCCACCGTCCCGCCGGACTGGAAAAGCGGGCTATAGGAGAAACTGTGATAGGTCTCCTCAGGATATCCGCTCCGCTCCAGAAGCAGCAGCAGGGCCTTGTTCCAGGTCGCTTCTCCCGAACGCACGCGTTCTACCTGGTCGGCAACGTCCGCGTAGACTTCCGACCACACTTCGCGAAACGGCCGCCCGAGCATGTCCGGGTGCTTGATGCCAAGCGTGGGAATATAAGCGTCATTGTAGAAGAATTGCAGGTCCGGGCCCCAGCCGAGCCACATCTCGAAACGCGAAGTGAGGAGCATCCGGAGAGGTATCTTCAAAGCGTCCGGCCAATGGCAAGGGGCCCCAAGCGGGGAGTCATCCCAGTTCCGCGCACGCATGAGCCCGGCCATGACACTGGTGCCGGGAAATATATCTGCAAGTTCGTCGCTCAATGTGTTGCCCCCGACTCCCTCTCGCGGCTGCGTTGAAACGCTCGCAGCAGCAATTGGTTCCATCGGCAGGCAGGGCGATGGTGTTCCCCGTTTGATGAAGGGAGGGATGACCGTACGGGGCATGCCCTGCGAAAAACCCGGAAGACCACGCCCCATCGAGACCAGATCATCGGCCATCTATTGGTGCGAAGGCAGATAGACGCTCGTGTCGGGCGGAGGAATCTGCACATCCAGGGCTACGAGATAGGTGGTGATGACCACCATCAAGAACACGATCACGCCGACGGGGAATCCGATGCCGAAGCTCGTTTCCTCCCGGTCTCCAAATCCCTGCTTTCGCATCTTTCTCTCCATCAAGTGCCGCAACGGGCCGGCGCCCGTCCCGCTCTAAGAGGAGAAGGCGGCGACTGATCACCGCCGCCTCCTGCCGAAAACCTCATGCCGTGATCACGTAGACGATCTTCAGGCTTGCAGGTTCGATGATCAGGATGCGCCCGTCGGCGAGCAGGATGTATTTGTAGCTGCGATAGGCGGGTACGATCTCCACGATGCGCGGCGGCAGCGGAAGCAGTTCCACCGTCTGCGGCACGACGGTACCGACATTCACGTCGATATCGAGATCGACCGGCTTGGCGTCGCTTTCCACGATCACGTCGCGGATTTCGGTGCGCTGCTCGGTCGTGATGTCGATGCTGGCGGTCGTCTCGCTGGAGGTGCCGGACTGCGCGGAATCCTGGGTTTCCTCGGTGCTCGAGTCCCCGGTGGCCGACTGCGACTGGCTCTCGCCTTCCGTGGTCGACTGGGCATTGTCCGCCGTCGCGCCGTCCTGGTTCGCCTTGTCCCCTTCGGCCGTGGTCCGGTCGGTGGTGGTGGCGTTGTCGGTGGTGGCGCCTTCGGCCGACTTGGCGGCGTCCTCTCCGGTCTGGTTCTCGAGAGGTTTCTGGCTCGTCTGCGTCTCGGCCTCACCGCTCGCGGCGGCGCCGCCCTCGGCGGAGTTCTGCTCCGTGGCGCCGCTGTCGGGGGTCTGGGCCTGCGCACCGGCGCTGCCTTCGGTCTGCGCGCCTGCCCCGCTCTGGCCTTCCGGCAAGAGCGGCGTGTTCGGATCGGCCTGCTGGGCGAAAGCGGCACCGGCAAGGGCCGTCGTGCCGCTCAGGAACAAAATGGCGAGGCTTTTTCGCATGGAGGTCTTCATGATCTTTCTCCGTGATTGATCGTTGGGAACGGCTCTGCCGAAAGCCGGGGCTTCCATGGTGCCGAGCAGACCTTACAACCGGAAGGCTTCGGCCCCTGTTCCTCGAAGGGGCCTTCAGTCGCGCCTAGCCACGACCAATGCCGAGGAAGGACCGGACCAAAGTCCGGCGGGCGAACACAAATGGTTTCCGTGCGTTACAAGGACGTTCCGGAAGGAGGTGTGACGATGCACAAACCGGCAACTCTCATGGCCGCAGCCCTTCTTCTGGCGGCCGCTCCCCTGCATGTGGATTGGTCCGTCCCGCTGCCTCAGCTTCGCCTTCAGGATGCCGCGGCCAAGGGCGGCAACAACGGCAATGGGAAGGGAAACGCCGGCAACAGCGGAAACAGCGGGAGCAAGGGAAACAATGGCCACGCCGCCGACCGAAGCAGCCAGTCTGCCGATGCCGTCGTCGACAAGCAGGTCGGCAAGGACTCCGTGAGGATCCGTTACCGCAACGGCTACCGGGAACAGATCTACAAGGACCGGTTCATCATGAAGGACGCCAAGGGCAGAACGGTGATCAACCGCCACGCGACGCCCGTCGACCGTGTCCGTCTCTGGCTGAAACAGGCTGTTCCCTGAACTCAGGCCGTCTCCGTGGCGTCACGCAGAGCCATCGCCGCCTCCGTGCGGTTGCTCACCTTCAGCTTGGCGAAGATGCGCGTCATGTGGTGTTTCACGGTCTTCTCGTGCAGGTCGAGTTCGCGGCCGATGCGCTTGTTGCTGAAGCCGGCGGCGACCAGACGCAGCACCTCCAGTTCGCGCTCGGTCAGCTCATCGATCCGCGGCCCCGCATCGCGATCCCGATGCAGCATGCTGGAGACCATGCGCGCGGACAGAACGGGAGACATGTACATTTCCCCCGCATGGACCAGCCGCAGCACGTCCGCCAGCGTTCGCGCACCCACCCCCTTCAATATGTATCCCCTGGCGCCGCTCTGAAGGGCCGTTGCGACATCCGTGTTGGATTCGGAAACGGTGAGCATGACGATCTTTTGCTCCGGCCGCCGCGTGATGATGCTCGATACCGCATCGAGCCCGCCCCCCGGCATCGAAATATCGAGCAGCATGACGTCCGGGTCCGCGCGCTCGGCGAGCAGCAGGGCATCGTCTCGGCAATTGCCTTCGCCGACCAGATTGAACCCGCCGATATCGGCGAGACAGCTTGCCACGCCTTCGCGAAAGATCGGATGATCGTCCACAATTGCGATCCGTATGTCTTTCATGCCGTTTTCTCCATGTCCTGAAGGGGGAGCGTCATCGTCACGATCGTTCCCGCCGCGCCCGAGGCGACGCCAAACGTTCCGCCGAGGCTTTCCACCCGGCTGCGCATGCCCGCCAGGCCGACGCCCATCCCGTCGGCACCTTCGCGAAAGCCGTCACCCGCATCGCCGACGGCAACCGTTATGCTTTGCCCCCGGCCCTCGATCTCCAGCCATTGACCCTGGCCGCCTGCGTGCTTGAAACCGTTGTTCAAGGCTTCCTGGGCGAAACGGTAGATGCAGATCTTCGCCGCCGCGGGCAGATCGTCCGGCGCGTCGATACGCCGAAGCGCAACGGAATGGCCCGAGCGGGCGTGATAGGAGGCGACGAGGTCGCGCAGCATGTCGGGCAGTTTCGTCGTCTCGATATGGGGAAGGACATGGCCGGTGCAGATGTCTCGGATCTCCCGCATCGCCTCGTCGAGACTGCTCTTGAGAATGCATACTTCCTCGTGCCGCCGCTCGGGCGGCGTTTCGGCATCGAGCAGGACGCCGTTGTCGATGCGCATCGCCACGAAGGCCACCAGTTGCGCAGGGCCGTCATGCAGGTCGGCGCCGAGCTTGCGAAGGTAGCTTTCGTTGAGCGCCACCGCCTCCGCCGACGCACGCTGGATGCGGGCCTGCAAGGCCCGGTTCTGGCCGAGCAACTGCGAGAGATCCTCGATGCGCCGGCGCAGTTCGTGGCTCTGCCGCGTGATCGTTCGGCTGCCGCGCTTGATGATCGTGGAAAGGCCGAGGAAGAAGAGCAGCGTTACTGCCGCCACGGCGCTCCAACTCTGCACACGCACACGGAAGAGGTCGCCCTCCAGATCGTCGGCGCGCTCATAGAACTCGGCGACGGCGACGACCTCGCCCGACCAGGGCTGCAGGACGGGGCTGTAGATTTCGAGAAGCGGCAAGCCGCTTTCCCGCTCCGCCTTGCTTTCCACGTCGTCGATCTCGTTGAATTCGGCGGTTAGATGACCATCGAACGCCGCTTTCAGCGCGTCGTTGGGCGGGAAACGCCTGCCGATCTGCGCGGCATCGTTGGAATAGAGGATCTGCCCGCCGGGCCCCCAGAGACGGAAAGTCTGAAGCCGCCGTCCGAGGGCGCCCTGGCTCAGCGTTTCATCGAGCGCACGCCGGCTCACGTCGCCGAGCATTTCGGCCTTGGCCATATCGGGAAGAAGGGGGGCGATGACGCTGTCGACATAAAGGGCCGTGGAAGCGGCCGCGTTGCGCGTGACGGTTTCCTCGATGAGCTTGGTCACGAGCAGCCCGACGAGGAGCATGGCACCGATCGTGAAGGTGCTCCCGGCCCAGAGGAATTGCCGGGCGAGCGACTGGTTGCGCCACATGCGCGCGAAGAGTTCCTGCGCGTAGCGGCGACTGGGTTGGAATTCCATGTCCGTGCGTGACAGCACGCGCTCCTCCCTGCGTTCCGAAGTGCAAGGTGTGGATGATATCCTTGCGCGCCTCCAGAACCGCGAGGAGGGGCTCTAGGTTCCGTTCAGGGCCCGCCCCTATGCCGGGGCAGGCGCACGGGTCAGTTCAGGACCTGAACGACCGTGTAGGTGTTCGGATCGACGATGACCCGCTTCTGGTTGACCACGGCGTAGGCATAGGCCGGGTCTTCGGGGACCGGCGTGAGAACAACGGTCTTGGGGAGCGGGCGGCCGACTTCGACGACCTCTTGGACGACGACGGGGTTGGCTGGAATGGGCTGCTGCTCCACATATGTCACCACTTTGCGCGGCGGCGGGTCGATAGCAGCGCCCGCGATCGCGCCGACAGCGCCGCCGACGACAGCGCCGACCGGGCCGCCGACGACAGCACCCGTTGCAGCACCGCCGACGATGCCGACCGCAGCGCCCTCGCTGCCGTCGTCATCGGCAAAAACGGGGGTCGAAAAGAGAGCGGCGGCAAGCGCCGCAGAAAGAGCAATCTTGGAAAGCATAACTGTCTCCTTTTCCTTGGACAGA
>CBIMFD010000019.1:0-22084 GCA_966243085.1 uncultured Shinella sp. | reverse complement strand
GGCCGAAGAAGGCGGCATGGCCGAAGGAGAGCAGCCCGCCGAGGCCGAGCGCCAGGTTGAGGCCGGTCGCGGCGAGCGCCAGCACGACGACCCGGGTGGCGAGCGTCACGTAGAAGGGCTCGCCCATGCCGGCCGCGATCAGCGGCATGCCGATGAGCAGGAGAGCGAGCAGAAGGTTGACGGTAAATTCGCGGTTCATCGGCCCCCTCACGTCTCGGCCGCGAACAGGCCGCTCGGCCGGAAGGCGAGGATGAGGGCCATGACGACATAGATCAGCATGGAGGCGAGCGCCGCGCCGATGGTGGTGGCCTGCGCGGCGGGCATGGTGAGCGCCAGAAGCGAAGGCAGCAGGAAGCGGCCCATCGTATCGACGACCCCGACGATGACGGCGCCGACGAGCGCCCCCTTGATGGAGCCGATGCCGCCGATGACGATGACGACGAAGGCGAGGATGAGCACGGGCTCGCCCATGCCGACCTGCACGGACTGGAGCGCGCCGACGAGCGCGCCGGCAAGGCCGGCAAGCGCCGCGCCGAGCGCGAAGACGACCGTATAGAGCGTGCTGATATCGACGCCGAGGGCCGCGATCATCTCGCGGTCGGATTCGCCGGCGCGGATGCGCATGCCGAGGCGCGTCTTCGAGATCAGGAGATAGAGGCCGATGGCGACGAGGAAGCCGACGGCGATGATCGCGAGGCGATAGAGCTGGTACTGCCCGCCGCCCGGCAGCGGCACCGCGCCCTGCAATTGCCTGGGGATGTCGAGATAGAGCGGGAACGAGCCGAAGAGCCAGCGCGCGCCCTCCGACAGGATCAGGATGAGGGCGAAGGTGGCGAGAACCTGGTCGAGATGGTCGCGGTCGTAGAGCCGGCGGATGACGGCGACCTCGATGAGCGCGCCGACGCCGGCGGCCGCCGCAAGGCTGGCAATGAGGCCGAGCCAGAAGGAGCCGGTCGCCGTAGCGACCGTGGCGCATGCGAAGGCGCCGACCATATAGAGCGATCCGTGGGCGAGATTGATGAGGCCCATGACGCCGAAGATCAGCGTCAGGCCGGCGGCCATCAGAAACAGCATCACGCCGAGCTGCAGCCCGTTGAGCAATTGTTCGATCAGGAGTGCGGTGAACACGGCGTCGATCCAAACTTCGGGTCGGGAGCGCCCGGGCACCGGCGGAAGGCCGGATGCCCGGGCGGTCGGACGTCAGCGGTTCCTAGAGGCCGCACTGTTCGGCGTAAGCGTCCTTGTGCTTTTCAAAGGCGGTCGCGATGATCTTGTTGGTCAGCACGTCGCCGTCCTTCACCACCTCGCGCACGTAGATGTTCTGGATCGGATGCTGGTTGTTGTTGAAGGCGAAGTCGCCGCGCACGGACTTGAAGTCCGCGGCCTTCAGCGCCGCGCGGAAGGCGTCCTTGTCCTTGACGCTGGCTTTCGACAGCGCCGAGAGGATGAGGTTCGCCGTATCCCAGCTCTGCGCGGCGTAGATCGACGGCAGGCGGTCGTACTCGGCCTTGAAGCTTTCGACGAAGGCCTTGCTCGCCTCGTTGTCGAGGTCCGGCGACCAGCTTGCGGAATTCTTCACGCCGAGCGCCGCATCGCCCACGGCCGGCAGCACGTCCTGGTCGAAGGAGAAGCTCGGCCCCATGACCGGAATGCCGACGCCGGACTGGGCATATTGCTTCATGAAGGCGATGCCCATGCCGCCGGGCAGGAAGAAGTAGACGGAATCGGCGCCCGAGGCGCGGATCTGCGCGATCTCGGCCGCATAGTCCGTCTGGCCGACCTGGGTATAGACCTCGCCGGAAAGCGTGCCCTTGTAGTAGCGCTTGAAGCCGGTCAGCGCGTCCTTGCCGGCCGGATAGTTGGGCGCCAGGATGAAGGTGTTCTTGTAGTCCTTGTTGGCGTATTCGCCCATCGCCTCGTGGAAGTTGTCGTTCTGGTAGGCCACGTTGAAATAGTTGGCGTTGCAGTTGGCGCCGGCAAGCGCGGACGGACCGGCATTCGGCGACAGGTAGATGATGCCCTGCGCCACCGCATTCGGCACGACGGCCATGGCGAGGTTCGACCAGATGATGCCCGTCATCAGGTCGACCTTGTCGCCCTGGATCATCTTCTCGGCGATCTGCACCGCCAGTTCCGGCTTCTGGGCGTCGTCCTCCACGACGAGCTCGATATCCTTGTTGCCCGACTGCTTGATGGCGAGCTGGAAGGCATCGCGCATGTCGATGCCGAGGCCCGCGCCGCCGCCCGAAAGCGTGGTGATGACGCCGATCTTCACCGGCTCGGCATGGGCAAGGCCGGACGTTGCCAGCGAAAGGCCGAAGAGGCTTGCCGTCAGAATGCGCTTCATGCTGTTCTCCTCATTATGGTTCGATTATTATTGTGTTCTATCAAAGGTCTGTACGTACATGCCATAACTCGGGGAAGAGTTCTACTTCGAGCATCTTCTTCAGGTAGGATGCGCCGGAGGTTCCGCCCGTGCCGCGCTTGAAGCCGATTATGCGCTCGACGGTCGTGACGTGGTTGAAGCGCCAGCGGCGGAAATAATCCTCGAAATCGACCAGCTTCTCGGCAAGCTCGTAGAGCATCCAGTAGCGCCTCGGATCGCGGTAGACGGCCTGCCAGGCCGCAAGAACCTTCTCGTTTTCCGCGCGCGTCTCGCGCCAGTCGCCGCGCTCCTCCTCACCGCCGACGTCGAAGCCGTTGCGCGCGAGGAGCCGGATCGCCTCGTCGTAGAGCGAGGGCGCGGCAAGGATCGCCTCCAGCTTCTCAAGGATATCCGGCCGGTGGGCGTGCGGGCGCAGCATGGCGAGGTTGCGATTGCCGGCCAGGAACTCGATCGCCCGGTATTGCCAGGACTGGAAGCCGGAGGACTGGCCGAGCGACTGGCGGAATTCGGTATATTCGCTCGGCGTCATCGTGCGCAGCACGTCCCAGGCGTTGTTGAGTTGCTCGAAGATGCGGGCGACGCGCGTCAGCATCTTGAAGGCAGGCTCCAGCCTGTCCTCGCGGATCGAGCGCACCGCCGAGCCGATCTCGTGCAGGGCGAGCTTCATCCAGAGCTCGGAGGTCTGGTGCTGGATGATGAAGAGCATCTCGTCATGCGCGGACGAAAGCGGCTCCTGCGCGGTCAGCACCTTCTCCAGCATGAGATAGTCGCTATAGGACATGCGCCCTTCGAACGACATCTGCGCGCCTTCGCCGGAAGGATCGTAGGGCTTGCCCATCTCAGTTCCCCCGCAGGCGGAACCGCTGGATCTTGCCCGTCGCCGTCTTCGGCAGGGCCTCCAGGAATTTCACCGAGCGCGGATATTTGTAGGGGGCGATCATCGCCTTCACATGGTCCTGCAGGCGCTTGACCGTCAGCTCGTCCGCCGCAATGCCGGCGACAAGCACGACATGGGCCTCGACGACCTGGCCGCGCTCGTTGTCCGGCGCGCCGATAACGGCGCATTCCAGCACATCCGGATGGGCGATCAGGGCCGCTTCCACCTCCGGGCCGGCGATGTTGTAGCCGGAGCTGATGATCATGTCGTCCGAGCGGGCGGCGAAATGGAAGAAGCCGTCCTCGTCCTCGTAGAAAGCGTCGCCCGTCAGGTTCCAGCCGTCGCGGACATAGGCCTTCTGGCGGTCGTCGGCCATGTAGCGGCAGCCGGTCGGCCCGCGCACGGCGAGCTTGCCGATCGTGCCGCGCGGCACCTCGCGCATGTCCTCGTCGACGATGCGCGCCTCGTAGCCGCCGACCGGCTTTCCGGTCGAGGCGGCCTTGCGGTCCGCGAAGCGGTTGGAAATGAAGATGTGCAGCATCTCGGTCGCGCCGATGCCGTCGAGGATCGGCTTGCCTGTCTTCTCGCTCCATTCCTCGAAGACGGGGCCGGGCAGCGTCTCGCCTGCGGAGATCGCGACGCGCAGCGAGGAAAGGTCGGCGCCCGCATCCATCGCCTTCAGCATGGCGCGATAGGCGGTCGGCGCGGTGAACGAGATCGTCGCCTTGTAGGTCTCGATGATCTCGACCATCAGCGCCGGCGTCGCCTGTTCGAGAAGCGTCGCGGCCGCGCCGAAGCGCAGGGGGAAGATCGCAAGGCCGCCGAGGCCGAAGGTGAAGGCGAGCGGCGGAGAGCCGACGAAGATGTCCTCCGGCGTCACGCCGAGAACCTCCTTCGCATAGCCGTCGGCAATCGCCATCAGGTCGCGGTGGAAATGCATGGTCGCCTTCGGCACCCCGGTCGTGCCCGAGGTGAAGCCGAGGAGCGCCACGTCGTCCCGCCCCGTCCGCACGGCCTCGAAGGTGACGGGCTTGTCGAGCGCGACCCGGTCGAGCTCGGCGTCGTGGTTGGCCGTGCCGTCGAAGCCGACAACCTGCCGGAGATGGCGGCTGTCCTTGGCGCAGGCGATCATCTCGTCCATCAGGCGCGTATCGCAGAGCGCAAGGCCGATCTCCGCCTTGTCGACGATCTTGGCGAGTTCTCCGGCCCGCAGCATCGGCATTGTGTTGACGACGACCGCGCCCGCCTTGGTGGCGGCAAGCCAGCAGGCGACCATGGCCGGGTTGTTCGCCGAGCGGATGAGGATGCGGTTGCCGGGCCTGACGCCGTAATTCTCGACGAGCGCGTGCGCCAGCCGGTTCGTCCAGTCCGAGAGCTCCTTGTAGGTCCGCCGCCGCCCGTTGCCGATCAGCGCGGTGCGGTCGCCGAAACCGCGGGCGACCATCGCATCCGTCAGTTCGACGGCCGCGTTGAGGTGGTCGGGATAGTCGAACCCTTCGAGCAGGAAATCCGGCCATTCCCCGGGCGGGGGCAGGTTGTCGCGGGTGAACGTGTCGACATGTGCGGTCGGTCCAAGCATGTGGCGGCTATTCCCCTGTTCGTATCCTGCCTTCCGGAAAGGCCTGTTCAAAGCCGGCTGTTTTTCGGGTAAACGCGCGGGGGCGGCCGGCCGGGCATGGCCGGACCGTGTCGTCCCGCGGGAAATGTCATCGATGGTGATGGGCACAGCGAAGACCTCCACTTCCGCGCTGAACATGGGGCAGCATGGCACCTGTCAAAAATCATTTCAAGCCTAAAGTTTCTTCGGCGACGCCATTGCCTTTGGCCGCCGTCCGGGCGATTGCTATGGCGCTGGCCGCATCAAGAGGAGGATTGCAGCGATGCTGGAACACCGGGTTTCGGACTGGGACGACGCCTATGCCAACGGCGTGAACATCGCGCGTGGCGACCGCTGGCCGGCGGCCTGGGTGGGACCCGCCGAGACCTTCCGCACCACGCTCTCCGCCGCAGGACGCGCAAGGCTCGACCTTGCCTATGGCGAACGCCCGCGCAACCGCCTCGACCTGTTCCTTCCGGAAGGCACAGCGAAGGGCCTCGTCGTCTTCGTGCACGGCGGCTTCTGGCTGCAGCTCGACAAGAGCTTCTGGTCACACCTTGCCGCGGGAAGCGTCGCGAGCGGCTATGCCGTCGCCATGCCGTCCTATACGCTCTGCCCCGAGGTGCGCATCGCCGATATCGGCAAGGAGGTCGCGGCCGCGATCACGGAGGCCGCAAGGCTGGTCGACGGCCCGCTGATGCTGACCGGCCATTCGGCCGGCGGCCATCTCGTCAGCCGCATGGTCACGGCGACGGCGCCGCTGGCGCCCGAGGTCCGGCAGCGCATCCGCAGCGTCGTTTCCATTTCAGGGGTGCACGACCTGCGCCCGCTGCTCCTCACCGCGATGAACGAACGGCTCCGCCTCGACGAGGCGGAAGCGCTTTCGGAAAGCCCTGCCCTCCTCCGCCCCATGGCGGATGCCCGCATTACCTGCTGGGTCGGCGCGACGGAGCGTGCGGAATTCCTGCGCCAGAACGCCCTGCTCGCCAATATCTGGACCGGCCTCGGCGCAACCACCGCCGCCGTGGTCGAGCCGGACCGGCACCACTTCGACGTCATCGACGGCCTGGCGGATGCGAACCATCCGCTGACGCGGAGGCTGCTGTCGGCGGCATGAGCCATGGAACGGGTGCGGCCGGGACGATATCGAACAGGAAGCTTCCGCCTTCAGATCACGACGGATTCGGCACCGCGCGAAAGCACCTCGTCCGCCGCAGCCCCGACGATTTCCCGATAGCGGCCGGGATCCGTCGCGCCCTCGGTGTTGATCACGAAGATGCGGGACTGCGGGCCGATTGCCAGAGCCGCCTTCACGTTGGAATCGGCGACGGCCTTCAGGAAACCGGCAAGGCCGGCGCCGCCGCTTTCGCCGGAAACGATACCCGGATCGCCGCCGATCGGATTGGCGAGGCGACGCATCACGGAGACCGCGTCCTCCTCCTCGACCGTCATGAAGGCATCGGCGGTGCGTGAAAGGATGCGCCAGGCGACGAGCGAGGGTTCGTAGCATTCCAGCATCGCCATGACGGTCGGCGCGCCGTGCGGCACCGTCACCGGATATCCGGCACGCGCGGTCTCGAACAGGCAGGCGGCCCGTGCGGGATCAACGACCGTGAAGACAGGCCTGTCCTCGCCGAGAACGATCGCCAGATGCCCCGCGACGGCCGCGGCAATACCGCCGACGCCGGCCTGCACGAAGACATGCGTCGGCCGCGCCGGCATCTGCCGCAACGCCTCGCGCACGAGCGCCGTATAGCCCTGCATCACCAGCCCGGGAATACGTTCGTAGCCCGGCCAGGACGTGTCGGAGACGATGGTCCAGCCGCGCTCCCCGGCGATACGGGCGGCTTGCCTCACGGAATCATCGTAGCTGCCCGCGACGCGGATCATCTCCGCTCCGAAACGGGCAATCGCCGCCACGCGTTCGTCGCTCACGCCGGAATGCACGAAGATCGCCGAACGTGCGCCGACAAGCTCCGCCCCCTGCGCGACCGACCGCCCGTGATTGCCGTCCGTGGCGCAGGCGAAGGTCATGGTTCCGGCGACCTGCCGGACCTGCGGAGAATGGAGTGCATCCATATCGACCGCGCGCCTCAGCCGCAGCCCGGCCTCTTCCAGCACGAGACGGATCACCGCATAGGCGCCGCCCAGCGCCTTGAAGCTGCCGAGCCCCAGCCTTTGGCCCTCGTCCTTCATATAGATGGCCGCAACGCCCGCCGCCGCGGCAAGGCCCGGCAGGCAAACGAGCGGCGTCTCGGTGTTCCCGTCGCGGTATTGCAGGTGGCGTTCCACGCCCGCCGCCGCCTCGACGCCGAGCATGGCGGCATCGATCGTCGCGAGGGGCCGACGATAATCGGGATGCGCGTTGGGGAGAAACATCGAGACCTCGCTTGCTGATTTCTGCGAAACATATTGCAGGCAAGCGAAAAGGCCTAGAGTGCGCCGCGCACCCGCTCCCAGGCGTTCGTCAGGTGACGCCCCAGGACAGCCGCGAGCCTTTGCTGGTCGCGCGCTTCGAGCGCCGCGATCATCTCTTCATGCTCGGCCACGGCGGCGGCCCATTTCTCCGGCCCTTCATGGCCGATGAAGCGGATGCGCTTGAGGCGCGTCTGCAGCATCGCATGGATTTCCGCGAGCGGCGCATTGCCCGATAGCGCGACGATCGCCGTGTGGATGCTCTGGTTGAGCTTGTAATATTCGAGGCGGTCGCCCGCCTTGTAGTGCTGCACCATGCGGTTGTGCAGGCCACGGATCTCGGCAATGCCCTCGTCGCGCGCAATTACGCAGGCGAGCTTTGCGGCCAATTCCTCCAGCGTGCCGAGAACCAGCAGCATGTCCTGCACGTCCTTGGCGCCGAAGCGCTTCACGACGGCGCCGCGGCTCGGCACCAGCTCGACGAGGCCTTCGCTCGCGAGATATTTGATGGCCTCGCGCAAGGGAGTGCGCGAGACGCCGAGCATCTGGCCGAGCTGGCCTTCGTTGAGGCGCGTTCCCGGCGACAGGTGCCCCTCGATGATCATGTCGCGCAGGCGGTTGACGAGCGTGTCGTGCAACGCCGTACGGCGGATCGGTCCCGGCAGAGCGCTTTCCGGCCGCTCCAAGCTTCTGATCTCATCCATGTCTATCTGCATCTTCCATTTTCGGCGGGCGGCTTCGGCCGTCGCCAGCGATTTGGCCAAAGCATGAATAGGCCGGGCGGCGACGTCAACGGAAAATGCTGCATACAGAATACAAAAGACTTGATGCTGTCTTCAGGATGCCTTATGAACCTGCATACAGAATACAGGAGAGGAGTTCCCCATGACCGAGAGCGCCAAGAGTCCCCGTCCCGTCATCGCGCTTGCCATGGGCGACCCCGCCGGCATCAGCCCCGAACTGACCGCGCGCATCATCGCGCTCGACGATGTCAAGGCCGCCGCGCATCTCGTGGTGATCGGCGACCGCCGCATTCTCGACGAAGGCGCGAAGGCGGCAGGGCTCACGCTCGACCTCGAGCCGGCCACGCTCGAAACCTTCCCGCAGGCAAGCGGCGAGCGCCATGTCTTCATCGACCTCGGCCATCTCGACCCGACCGATGTGACGCGCGGCGAGGCGACCCTTGCCGGCGGCACTTTCGCCACGACCAATTTCCGCACCGCCCTTAAGCTTGCCGACGAGGGCAAGGCCCAGGCGGTCTGCTTCACGCCCTTCAACAAGAAGGCGATGCGCTACGCCTATCCCGGCTATGACGACGAGATCCGCTTCGTCGCCGACGTCATCGGCTTTTCCGGCAAGGTCCGCGAGTTCAACGTGCTGGAGAAGGTCTGGAATGCGCGGGTCACCTCGCACATCCCGCTGAAGGACGTGGCGGCGGCCCTTTCGGTCGAGGCGATCCTTGCCGAGATCGAACTGACGGCGACCTGCCTTCGCAATGCCGGCTACGACGACCCGAAGATCGCGGTCGCCGGCCTCAACCCGCATGCCGGCGACGGCGGTTCCTTCGGCATGGAGGAGATCGACATCATCGAGCCGGCCGTCGCGGCGGCGAAGGCGCGCGGCTTCAACGTCGAGGGCCCCTTCCCGGCCGATACCGTCTTCCTGCGCGCGCTGAAGGACGACTTCCAGGCGGTCATGACCATGTATCACGACCAGGGCCAGATCGCGATGAAGCTCATGGGCTTCGACAAGGGCGTCACCATGATGGGCGGCCTGCCCTTCCCGCTCTGCACGCCGGCCCACGGCACGGCCTATGACATCGCCGGCAAGGGCATTGCCGATGTCGGCGCCAGCCGCGAAGCGCTGCTGCTTGCCGCGCGCATGGCGAAGAAGGCCGCTGCCCTTTCGACGGCGGCCTGACCTGCGAAAAATTTCAGCTATACCGGCATGGAGGAGGTTCGTGCCGGGATCATCCCAACGGAGGAGTAAAATGAAGAAGTCCCTTACCATCGCCTGCATCGCAGCCGCAGCGGCGAGCGTCGCCCTGCCCGCCTTTGCTTTCGAGCCGGAGCGTCCGGTCGAATTCGTCGTCACCGCCGGCCCCGGCGGCGGCACGGATATCTTCGCCCGCACCATCCAGGCGATCATCACCAAGTACGAGCTGATGAAGGCGCCGATCGTCGTCGTCAACAAGGGCAGCGCCGGCGGCGCGGAAGGCTTCGTCTACGCCGCGAGCGCAAAGGGCGACCCCTACAAGCTGACCTTCGGCACGAACAACGCCTATCTGCTGCCGGTGCGCGCCAAGGTGCCCTATACGCAAGCCGACCTGACGCCGGTGGCGGCCCTTGCCTCCGACGAATTCGTGCTCTGGGTCAACGGCAAGTCGGACATCAAGACGGCCGCCGACCTCGTCGCCAAGGCGAAGGCCGCCCCGGGCGAACTGAAAGTCGCCGGCAGCCAGTCCAAGGACGTCGACCAGATCCTGACCTCGATGATCAACGACGCGACAGGCGCCAATATCGGCTACGTTCCGTTCAAGAGCGGCGGCGAAGCGGCCGTCCAGCTTGCCGGCGACCACGTCGCCGCCAACGTGAACAATCCGAGCGAGAACCTCGGCCAGTGGCAGGCGGGCATGGTCAAGCCGGTCTGCGTCTTCAAGTCGGAAAGGCTGAAGAGCGAGACGAAGGTTGCCGGCGACGAAGGCTGGAGCGATATCCCGACCTGCAAGGAATCCGGCATCGCGATCGACAACTATGCCATGCCGCGCACCGTCTGGATGGCCGCCGGCGTGGAGCCGGACGCGGTCGAGTTCTACACGGATGTGCTGAAGAAGGTGTCCGAGACGCCGGAATGGCAGAAATACCTCGCCGACACCTCGCAGTCCGGCACGTATATGAGCGGCGCGGAGTTCTCCGACTTCATCAAGAAGGACGAGACGGCCGTTTCCGCCGTACTCAAGCGTGAAGGCTGGCTCGCCAACTGAGCCCTGCTTTCATCTCGCCTCGTTCCGGGCGCAAGACCGCCGCACACCTGCTGCGGCGGGCTCCACGCGGGTGCCGCTTTGGGCGCCCGCCTCTTTCGGAAAGGGTTTGATCCATGAGTGAGAACAGCGTGAACGGGGTCTCCCGCTTCGCCATGGAGGTGGCGGTCGCGCTTGTGACCGGCGCTTTCGGCGTCGTGGTCGCCTATGGCTCGATCGAAGCCGACGCGGGCTGGACCGATATGGGACCGGGCGCCGGCTATTTCCCCTTTTATATCGGCCTGCTGATTGCCTTCGGCAGCGCGATGAATCTCGTCTACGCATTCGTCAAGCACCGCGGCGCGGGCGAGATCTTCATGGACATGGCGCGCTTCAAGGTCGTGCTCGGCTTCCTGCTGCCGCTTATCGCCTTCGCCGCGGTTTCCACCGTCCTCGGCCTTTATGTCGGCACGGCGCTCTATATCGCCGGCACGATGATCTTCCAGAGCAGATACAGATGGTGGTCCGGCCTTGCGGCGGGCGTCGGCGTCTCGCTCTTCTTCTTCGTCATTTTCGAGATCGGCTTCAAGGTTCCGCTCCTGAAGGGTCCGGTCGAGGCGTTCTTCGGGATCTACTGATCCAAGAAGCGCCTGTCTTCGGAGGAAAGACATGGAAAATATCGGTCTCCTCATGGAAGGCTTCGGCCATATCCTGAGCTTCAACCACGTCCTGCTCATGATGCTCGGCGTCACGCTCGGCATCCTGGTGGGCGTGCTGCCGGGCCTCGGCGCGCCGAACGGCGTGTCGCTGCTCCTGCCGCTCACCTTCTCAATGGACCCGATCTCCGCCATCATCCTGCTCTCCTGCATGTATTGGGGCGCGCTCTTCGGCGGATCGACCACCTCCATCCTCTTCAACATCCCGGGCGAGCCCTCCTCCGTTGCGACCACCTTCGACGGCTATCCGCTGGCGAGAAAGGGCGAGGCGAGCCGCGCGCTGACGCTCGCCTTCGTGTCGGCCGGCCTCGGCGCGCTGGCCGGCGTGGTAATGATCACGCTGCTTTCCGGCTGGGTCGCGAATTTCGCGCTGCGCTTCTCCTCGCCCGAATATTTCGCCGTCTACTTCCTCGCCTTCGCCAGCTTCATCTCGATGGGCGCCCAGTCGCCGTTCAAGACGCTCGTATCGATGATGGTGGGCTTCGCGCTCGCTTCCGTCGGCATGGACACCATTTCCGGCAACCTGCGCCTGACCTTCGATATTCCCGAGCTCATCAAGGGCGTCTCCTTCCTCGTCGCCGTCATGGGCCTCTTCGGCATCGGCGAACTGCTGCTGACGGCGGAAGAGGGCCTGCGCTTCGACGGGATCAAGGCGCGTGTGCGCCTCGTCGAGATCGGCCGCACGCTGATCGAGATGCCCCGCTACTGGTTCACCATCGGCCGCTCCATGCTGATCGGCATCTGGATGGGCATCACGCCGGCGGGCCCCACCGCCGCCTCCTTCATGAGCTACGGCGTCGCCCGCCGCTCGGCCGGCGACAAGTCGCAGTTCGGCAAGGGCGATCCGCGCGGCATCGTCGCGCCGGAGACGGCCGACCATTCCGCCGGCACCTCCGCGCTCCTGCCCATGCTCGCGCTCGGCGTGCCGGGTTCGGCGACGGCGGCGGTCATGATGGGCGGCCTGATGATCTGGGGCCTCACCCCCGGCCCGACGCTCTTCACCGATAGGCCGGATTTCGTCTGGGGCCTCATCGCCTCCATGTATCTCGGCAACATCGTCGCCGTGATCCTCGTCATCGCCACCGTGCCGCTCTACGCCTCGATCCTGCGCATCCCCTTCGCCATCATCGGGCCGGTCATCGTCGCCGTCATCTTCTCCGGCGCCTACCAGGTCGGCAATGCGGTGAGCGACATGTGGCTCGTGCTCGTCTTCGGCCTGCTGGGATACGTCTTCAAGAAGCTCGATTATCCGCTCGCCCCGCTCGTGCTCGCCATGGTGCTCGGCGACAAGGCGGAGGATGCCTTCCGCCAGTCCATGCTGCTGTCCAACGGCAAGCTCTCGGTCTTCTGGTCGAACGGGCTGGTAACGACGCTGATGCTGGTCGGCCTTGCGCTGCTCCTCTCCCCGCTCGTCTTCTGGCTCCTCGGCATCTCGCGCCGCCGCAGGCTCGACGTTCCCAGGCCCCCGCAAGACGGAACACCGGCGGCCTGATCCGCCGGTTCCCCATCCATTCCAGGAGTTCGCAATGACCGCCCCTGCCCCCGCATGGACCCGTGAGACATGGCCGATCGCCGCCGCCATGATCCAGTATCCGAACGTCCTTGCCAACGGACGCTCGGTCCAGAACCAATCCGTCGAGGAATGGACCGCAACGCTCGACGACGTCGTCGACGCAGGTTTCACGGAACTCGACCCCACGGATAGCTGGCTGCGGCTCGCCGACCTTTCCCCGGCGCGCCTCGACGATTTCATGGCCCTCGTCCGCTCGCTCGGCCTGACCGTCCCGGCGATCTCGACCTCCCGTCGCAGCGTCATCGACGCCGACCATGGCGACGCCTATCTCGCCTACGGCCATCGCGTCATCGACACGGCCAGGGCAATCGGCGCCGACGCCGTCTCCTTCGGCCTCTTCGAGCCGCTGACGGAGATGCAGAAGAAGGCGCTCTGGTTCTGGACGGTGGACGGGGCGAAGAACCCGGACGATCCCGCCGTCTGGCAGAAGGCCGTGATGCGCATCCGCGAGCTCGGCCGCCACGCGGAGGAGCTCGGCATCGAGGTCTCGCTGGAAATGTACGAGGACACCTATCTCGGCACGGCCGACAGCAGCGTGCGCTTCGTCGAGGAGGTCGGCCTGCCGAATGTCGGCATCAACGCCGACCTCGGCAACCTCATCCGCCTGCACCGTCCCGTCGAGCACTGGCAGGCGATGATGGCGAAGGTCGCTCCTTTCGCGAAATACTGGCACGTCAAGAATTATACGCGCGTCGAGGATCCGGGCACGGGCGCCATCATCACCCATCCCGCCCCGCTGGAATCGGGGCTCATCAACTACCGAGCCGCCATCCGCACGGCGCTCGACCACGGCTTCAACAGCGCCTTCCTCTGCGAACATTACGGCGGCGACGGCCTCACCGTCTCGGCCGCCAACCGCGATTACCTGCGGCGCATCCTTCCGCGCCGCTGAAACACGATCACAGAACGCGAGAGACGATTACGATGACCACCATCTTCGATGCTCCGGAGGATTTCGCGGCGACGGCCCTTGCCGGCTTTGCCGAACTCTACAGCCGCCATGTCCGCCTCGTGCGCGGCGGCGTGGTGCGCGCGACGGCCGTGCCGAAGGGCAAGGTCTCCGTCGTCGTCGGCGGCGGCTCCGGGCACTATCCGGCCTTCGCCGGCTATGTCGGCCCCGGCATGGCGGACGCGGCGGTGGCCGGCGACGTCTTCGCCTCGCCCTCGACGGCGGCCGTCGCCCGCGTCTGCCGCCAGGCCCATCGCGGCGGCGGCATCCTGCTCGGCTTCGGCAACTATGCCGGCGACGTGCTGAACTTCGGCGTCGCCGCCGAGCGGCTGCGCTCCGAGGGCATCGACGTGCGCATCGTTCCGGTCACCGACGACGTGGCGAGCGCGCCGGCCGACGCCCATGCCAAGCGCCGCGGCATCGCCGGTGACCTCGTCGTCTTCAAGATCGCCGGCGCGGCGGCCGAGGCCGGCCTTTCGCTCGACGAGGTCGAGCGCATCGCACGCCATGCCAACGACCGCACGGTCTCCTTCGGCGTCGCCTTCGACGGCTGCACCCTGCCGGGTGCGGGCGGCCCGCTCTTTTCCGTGCCCGAGGGGCGCATGGCGCTCGGCCTCGGCATCCACGGCGAGCCGGGCATCAAGGAAGAAGCCATCGTTTCGGCGCGCGAGCTTGCCGGCCTCCTCACCGGCAAGCTTCTCGCCGAGCGCCCGGCCGGCACCACGCGCGTCGCGGCCCTTCTCAACGGCCTCGGCTCCACGAAATACGAGGAACTCTTCGTCCTCTGGACCACGATCTCCCGGCTCCTGAAGGACGCCGGACTGGAGATCGTGGCGCCCGAGGCCGGCGAATTCGTCACCAGCCTCGACATGCAGGGCTGCTCGCTGACGCTGACCTGGCTCGACGGCGAGCTCGAAACCTACTGGAAGGCGGCCTGCGACACGCCGGTCCTCAAGCGCGGCGGCGAGATCCGCACCGTGCCGGCCACCGACGCGATCGCGAACGAGGACGCGATGCCCGTTTTCGGCCCGGCCTCTGCCGGATCGAAGGAAGGCGCCGCCTGCATCGCCCGGCTCGTCGGCCATGTCGCCGATGCGCTCCGGGAGGCGGAAGACGAGCTCGGCCGCATCGACGCTCAGGCCGGCGACGGCGACCACGGTCAGGGCATGCGCCGGGGCTCGGCCGCAGCACGCGATGCCATCGAATATGCGGTGACAGCCGGGGCCGGGACTGCCAGCGCCCTCGCCGTTGCGGGCGACGCCTGGGCGGATCGCGCGGGCGGCACCTCCGGCGCGATCTGGGGCCTCCTGCTGCGCGCATGGAGCAATGCGCTGTCCGACCAGGACGCGATCGACGAGGCCGCCGTCGTCAGGGGCGCGCGCCTCGCGCTCGACGGCGTGACGCGCCTCGGCCGCGCCCGCGTCGGCGACAAGACGCTTGTCGATGCGCTCGTGCCCTTCGTCGAGACGCTGGAAGCCGCCTTTGCGGCCGGCAAGCCGCTGAAGGCGGCCTGGGCCGACGCGGCGCAAGCGGCGCAGGCGGCAGCCGTCGCAACCGCCGAGCTCACGCCGAAGCTCGGCCGCGCCCGTCCGCTCGCCGAGCGCAGCATCGGCCATCCGGACGCCGGCGCCGTCTCGCTGGCGCTGGTGGCAAGGGTGGTCGGCGAATTGCTTTGATGCGGCAGGGCGGCAGCGTCAGGCCGACCGCCGCCCGTCCTCGTCGAAGAAGTGCAGCTTGTCCTGCGGCAGGTCGATCCGAACGCTGGCCCCGGGGGTCAACATGGCACGGTCGAGCGTGAAGACCTTCAGCGGCACGTCGAAGACGCTCACATGCATGATGATGCCGAAGCCGGTCGGTTCTATGAGATCGACCTTCGCCTCCAGTGCGCCGCGCTCGGCGATCACGACATGTTCCGGACGGATGCCGAGCGTTGCCGGCGCTCCGGATTCGATGCCGGCCACCTTGCGGGCCGGCAGCGTCACGCCGTTGGCAAGCCTCAGATCCGCATGGTCGCCCGAGACGAGATAGCGCCCCTCGAAGAAGTTCATGCCCGGCGAACCGATGAAGCCGGCGACGAAGAGATTGGCGGGACGGTCGTAAAGATCGAGCGGCGTGCCGACCTGCTGCACCACCCCGCCATGCATGGCGACGATGCGGTCGGCGAGCGTCATCGCCTCGATCTGGTCGTGCGTGACGTAGATGGAGGTGGCGCGAAGATCGCCGTGCAACTTCTTGATTTCAGCGCGCATCTGCTCGCGCAGGCGCGCATCGAGGTTGGAAAGCGGTTCGTCGAAGAGGAAGGCCTTCGGCTGGCGTACGATGGCGCGGCCCATGGCGACGCGCTGGCGCTGGCCGCCGGAGAGTGCGCGCGGACGGCGCTCCAGGAGCGGATCGAGGCCGAGCTTTGCGGCCGCGCCGCCGACGGCGCTGGCGATCTTCTCCTTCGTGGAGCGGCGCAGGCGCAGGCTGTAGCTCATGTTGTCGGCAACGCTCATATGCGGATAGAGCGCATAGGACTGGAACACCATGGCGATGTCCCGGTCCTTCGGGGCGAGATCGTTGACGCGCCGGCCGTCGATGCGGATTTCACCCGCCGTCACGTCCTCGAGCCCGGCGATCATGCGCAGCAGGGTGGACTTTCCGCAGCCGGACGGTCCCACCAGAACGATGAACTCACCGTCCCGGATCGTGAGATCGACGCCATGCAGCACGGGAAAGGTGCCGAAACTTTTGCGGATGCCCTGGATATCGATGGAAGCCATGGAAGGTCCTTTCAGCCTTTGACCGCGCCGGCCGTCAGGCCCTGCACGAGATAGCGCTGGATGAGGAGGAAGAAGAGGCAGGCCGGAATGAGCGCGAGAATGCCCGCCGCCATCATCTGCCCGAAGTCGACCGAGAATTTCGAGACGAAGGTGAGGAGCCCGACCGGGAAGGTCGCCGCGTCGTTGCCCGAGATCAGCATCAGCGCGAAGAGCAGTTCGCTCCAGGCCGCGGTGAAGACGAAGCCGAGCGTGGCGGCGATGCCGGGTAGCGTCAGCGGCAGGATGATCTGGCGGAAGGCCATGAACTGCGTCGCCCCGTCGATCATCGCCGCCTCTTCCAGGTCCTTCGGGATGCCGTCGAAGAAGGACTGCATGAGGAAGGTCGCGAAGGGCACGTTGAAGGCGGTGTAGACGATGACGAGGCCGGTCAGGCTGTTGGTGAGCCCGAGCGGCGAGAGCATCTTGAAAATAGGCGCGACCAGCATGACGAGCGGGAACATCTGCGTGATCAGCATCAGTGTGACGATCCAGTATTTCGCCCGGAAACGGAAGCGTGACAGCGCATAACCGGCAAGCGAGGCGAGGAGCGTCACCGCCACCGCGGTCGAGCCGGCGACGACGAGGCTGTTCCTGAAGAAGGTCGGGAAGGCGCTGTGGGCGATGACGAAGGCGTAGTGCTCGAGGGTGGCGCGCGAAGGCCACATGCGCACGCCCTCGCTGTAGAGCAGGTCGTTCGGCGTCACCGAAACCTTGAGCAGCCAGAAGAGGGGGAAGAGCGCGAAGGCGATATAGACGAGGATGGCGAGCCGATGCGCGGCGGTGAAGGCAAGTTTGCGGGTGCCCATGGCGTCAATCCTTGTTGAGCAGCGTCTGGCGCAGGAGCACGATCAGCAGCGAATAGACGAGAAGCAGGGCGAGCAGCACGAGCGCGATGGCCGACGCATAGCCGAAGTCGAGCCGCTTGAAGGCCTGCGTGAAGATGTAGCTCGCGACGATCTGCGTCCTGTCCGCCGGCCCGCCATTCGTCATGACGACGATGAGATCGGCGAAGTTGGCGATCCAGACGGTGCGTAGCAGGACGGTGATGGCGATGGTCGGCGCAAGGAACGGCAGGGTGATCGAGACGAACCGCTGCACAGGTCCCGCCCCGTCGATGCTTGCGGCCTCGTAGAGGTCACGCGGGATCGCCTGCAGCGCGGCGAGCAGCGTGATCGCGAAGAACGGGATACCCCACCAGACATTGGCGACGATCGGCCCCCACATGGCAAGCTGCGGATCGGAAAGGATGTTGTTCGGCGCATCGAGGATGCCGAGCGCGTAGAGCCAGTGCGGCAGCGGGCCGATCACCGGATTGAAGAGCCAGGCCCAGTTGAGGCCGGCAAGGAAGCTCGGCACCGCCCAGGGCAGGAAGACGAGCGCCTGCGCAAGGCCGCGGCCGGCGAAGGGCTTGTCGAGAAGCAGCGCGAGGACGAGCCCGAAGACGAATTGCAGAAAGACCGAAGCGCCCGTCCACCAGAGCGTGTTGCGCAGCGCCCGGAGGAAGGCCTGATCCTGCCCCAGCGCGCGGAAATGATCGAGCCCGACGAAGCTGCCGGAAAAGGGGTTGAGGAGTTGGATGTCCCGGAACGCGTAGGAAATGCCGAGCGCCAGCGGCACCAGCATCACGGCGACGATCAGGATCAGCGCCGGCGCGCTGTAGAGATAGGGCTCCGCGGCGTCGGCGAACCGTTTCCTGAACGGTCGCACGGCCTGCGGGTGGGCAGCATGGGTCATCGTCTCGCTTCCGTCCGGCTTGCGGGGCGTTTCATGAAAGGGGCCGGACGGAGCCTCGTTCTCCGCCCGGCCGTTCCCCGGCCTATTTCTTGGCCAGGAACTTCTGCTGTGCCTTGGTCAGGTAGTCCGCCCACTGGTTGGCGAGCTCCTCCGGCGTGATGTCGCCGAGAAGGGCTTCCTGCGACGTCTTGATGACGAGTGAGTCCTTGAAGAAGGCGAATTCTTCCAGGTGGGTCGGCATCACGGTCGGAACCGCGTCCTTGTCCTCGAGTTCGGCGAACCAGCCCTTGAACTGTTCGCTCGAATAGAAGGAATCCTTCTCCGCGGACTTGTGCACCGGCAGCGCCCCGGTGCGCTTGTTCCACTCGATATTGCCCTCCGGCCCTTCGAGCGTCTCGATCAGCTTCCAGGAGAGGTCCTTGTTGGCGCTGGAGGCGAACATCGACCAGCCGGCGAAACCGATCGTCGGGAAGGTCTTGCCATCCGGGCCCTTCGGCATGGTCATGATGCCGTAGTCCTCCGCCTTCATGCGCTCGGCAATGGCGATGAGCGCGTCCGGATCCTGGTCGAGGAAGGCGCAGGTGCCGGAATAGAAACCTGCGACGATCTCGTTGAAGCCCCAGTTGACGCTGTCCTTCGGCGCGTAGCCGTTCTTGTAGAGGTCGATCAGGAAGGTAAGGCCCTTGATCCAGCCCGGGCTGTTGAACGTGGAGGTGCCGTCCTCGTTGAAGAACGTGTTGTCGCCGGCCATGGTGGCGCCGAACATCACCCAGCCGTTCAGGCCGCCCGGCCCGCCGCGAAGGCAATAGCCGTACTTGCCCGGCAGCGCGGAGACCTTCTTGGAGGCTTCCGCGAACTCCTCCAGCGTCTTCGGCGGTTCGGAAACGCCGGCCTCGGCAAGCAGCTTCTTGTTGTAGAACATGGCGCGCAGGTAGAAGCCGTAAGGCAGCATGTAGGCCGTGTCGTCGATGTCGCGGCCGAGCTCCAGCGCACGCGCCGTCAAGCCCGCCGTGTGTTCCCATTTTGCAAGATAGGGTTCGAGGCTTTCGAGCATGCCGTTGTTGGCATAGAGCGAGAGCCAGGTGTCGGGCATTTCCATGACGTCCGGCACCTCGCCGGCCGAGACCATGGTGGCGAACTTCTGGAACGCCTCGCCCCAGGGCAGCGAGATGATCTCGACCTTGGTGCCGGGATTTTCCGCCTCGAACTTGCCGACGATGGATTTCAGCGTTTCCGTGCGTTCGGGGCTGGTGATCACCTCGACGAGCTTCAGCGTCGTGTCGGCCAAGGCACTCGACGCCATCAGGGTGGTGATGAATGCTGCAGTCAAAAGTCTCTTCATGGTCGTTCCCTCTTTTCTGATTTTGCTTTGAAGTCTGACGTCAGGTTTCGGTCGCGGCCTTTATCGCCGCGTCCAGATCACTCCACAGGGCCTCGGTTCCTTCCAGGCCCACATGGAGACGCACGGACCGCGCATCGATGCCGAAGGCATGCGCGGAATTCGGCTGGGCTTTCTGCTGCAGGACCACCTCGCCCGGCACGATCAGGCTCTCGTGCCCGCCCCAGGACACACCGAGCTTGAAGAGGCCGAGGCGGTTGGCGAAGGCACGGATATCGATGCCCTCGCGGAAGGTGAAGGAGAAGAGGCCGGACGTGCCGGTGAGCCCCGGCGGCAGCCGGTTGGCGAGCGCCGGGTGGAAGACCTTGTCGACGATGTCGAGGGCCTGCAGGCGCCGTGCGATTTCGAGCGCGGAGGCCTCGTGCGCCTTCATGCGGATCGGCAGGGTGCGAAGGCCCCGCACGAGAAGCCAGGCATCGAAGGGCGAGAGCTTGCCGCCGAGATAGGGATAGGCCTCCGAGCGGATGCGGCCGATCAATTCCTTCGAGCCGGCGACGACGCCCGCCACGACATCGCTGTGGCCGCCGAGATATTTGGAAGCCGAATGCAGCACGAGGTCGACGCCCAGCGTCAGCGGTCGCTGGAAGATAGGACTTGCCCAACTGTTGTCGATGACGCTGACGACGCCGTGGCGCTTGGCGAGCGCGGCAAGCGCGCCGACGTCGTGCGCCTCCATGATCCAGCTCGTCGGGCTTTCGAGATAGAGCAGCTTCGCGCCCGGCAGGGCTCTCGCGACCGCCTCCTCGTCGCGCCCGTCGACATAGGTGACCTCGACCTTCATGCGCTTCAGATGCGTGCCGAACAGGCGGAAGGCATCCGGATAGCAATGGCGCACAGCGACGATGCGGTCGCCCGGTTCCACGAAGGAGAGCACGGTGGAAGAGATCGCTGCCATGCCGCTCGCGAAGCCGAGCGCATCCTCGCCGCCTTCGAGCTTGGCCAGCATTTCCTCGAAGGCCCGCACCGTCGGGTTGAGACCGCGCGTATAGATCGGCCGCACGATCTCGCCGCGATAGGCGGCGACCATCTCGTCATAATTGGCGAAGGTGAAGAGCGAGGTCTGCACGATGGGCGGCACCACCGCCTCGAAGGCGTTCGCCTCGTCATGGGCGACGGTGAGGGAGGCAAAGTCGAACGGATCGGCTCCGTTGATCATCGGGACATGTCCTTGATGTCTTCCTCGACGACGGCGAGGATCTTCAGGGTTTCCGCCCGCGCCGCCTCGGGGTCCTCGGCGGCGATGGCGTTGAAAAGCGTGCGGTGGAACGGAAAGGAACGCCGGGCGAAATCCGGCCGATCGAAGGGCTTCTCCCAGAAGCGCTCGAAGGCGCCGCGCATCTGCTCGAGAAGCTGCTTGAAGAGCGGGTTGTGCGTGGCGTCGTAGATGGCGAGATGAAAGGCGAGGTCTTCGGGGCCGGACGTGCCCTTGGCGAGGTGGACGCGCTCCATCTCGTCGAGT
Source organism: uncultured Shinella sp. (assembly GCA_966243085.1). GTDB lineage: Bacteria > Pseudomonadota > Alphaproteobacteria > Rhizobiales > Rhizobiaceae > Shinella. Next base: position 1,219 of record CBIMFD010000019.1, on the reverse strand, counting down.
TTCTTCTCGATGACGGCAAGATCCTCCGCACCGCGGCGCCGCGCGGCCACCATGCCCGCCTCGCATTCGACGCCGCGGCGGACCTCAAGCGTCTGGAGCAAGACATCGCGCAGATGCATGGCATCGAAGGAGAGCGGCATGTGCACGGTGGCCGTCGTGACAGGCTTCAGGAGATAGGTGCCGCTGCCCTTGCGGCTTTCGATGACGCCGAGCGCCTGGAAATGGCGGATCGCCTCGCGGATGGTCGAGCGGCCGACCGCCAGCGCCGCCATGAGCTCGCGTTCGGCCGGCAGCCTGTCGCCGGCCTGAAGGCTTGCCCGGTCGATATAGGAGGCGAGCGCCTCCGTCACTTGTCGTGCCCGGTCGATGGGCGGCAACGGCTCGATCCGCGGCCTGTCGCTCATCTCGATTTCCCCTGCTTTCGTGTCAGCTTCTCGAATTGGTCTGACATCTTAGCATTATGCGGGAAGCGACACCTGTCAAGCAGGCTAGTGAAAACACTTCGCCGATGACCGCGGTGGCGTATCGCGGTCATCAGCGACAGATGCGGGTTCGGGTCGCTACCGGCTTTGTGGAAAGCCCGTCATGCCGCCTGCTGCTGCTTGGCCCGGGCGACGATCTGCGTCGGGCTGACGAATTGCAGGGCGAGCACCAGCCAGAAGAGCGTGGTGACCATGTAGACCACAGCCATGGCGTCGATCGACTGGCCGGCGCGCACGCCGGAGGCGAAGACGGCATAGTAGAGCGAGACCACCAGCGTCTGGGTCGTCGGCCCCGCGACGAGGAAGGTAAGCTCGAACATGGCGATGGTGCGCACCAGCACGAGCAGGAGCGCTGCCAGCATGCCGGGCAGAAGCAGCGGCAGGAGGATGCGCAGGAAGAGGCTTCCCGTGCCAGCGCCGAAGACGCGGGCCGCCGCCTCGATGCGCGGATCGATCTGCTCGATGAAGGGGATCATCACGAGGATGACGAAGGGCAGCGACGGCACGACGTTGATGAAGACCACGCCCCAGAACGTGCCGCCGAGCCCGACCTGGTAGAGAACGGTCGCGAGCGGAATGCCGTAGGTGAGCGGGGGGATGAGGAGCGGCAGCAGGAAGAGCAGGATGACCGCCCGCTTGCCCGGAAAATCCCGCCGCGCCAGCGCATAGGCGGTGACGACGCCGACGATGCCGGAGATCAGCACCACCGTGAAGACGATCTGGAAGGTGACGAGCAC
>CBIMFD010000018.1:0-23185 GCA_966243085.1 uncultured Shinella sp. | reverse complement strand
CGAGCAGGCCCGTACGCTCTCGGACATCCTGCGCCGCCGCCTGTCCGTCGGATGGGAGCCGGATCTCGGTCTTCCTCACGCGGAAACCGCCGCGCGCCTGGCCGCCCGGCATCTCGGCTGGACGGAGGAGGAGAGGGCGGCCGAGGTCGCAGCCTTCGTCGCCGAAACCGCCCGCGAATTCGGTCTTCGCTCATAAGCGGAATGGGACGACGAGGGCGATATCAACGTGCAATGCGAAGTGAGAACGTTATCATATAAGGCAGCGGAATTATTCTGAAATGGCCGCGGGGCGGCGACGAGCGGAGGAAATGCAATGGCACTCGACGAGCGCAATATCAGCGTGATGAACTTCCACTATGTCCGGCACACGATGGACCGCTTTCTGGCCGATGTGTGCGATGCCGGCGTCTCCCGCATCGAGCTCTGGGCCGCCGCTCCGCATTTCTATATCGGTGACAAGACGCTGGCCGAGGCGCGGGCGCTCGGACGGAAGGTGCGCGGCATGGGCCTCGACATCGTCGCCTTCACGCCGGAACAGTGCATCTACCCCGTCAACATCTCGGCGAAGGAGCGGGAATTGCGCGACCGATCGGTGCGCTATTTCCTGGAATCGATGGAATTCGCCGTCGAATGCGGCGCGCCGGCCCTGCTGGTGACGGCCGGCGGCGGCTATCGCGACGAGCCGGCCGCCGAAGCGCTGGAGCGTTGCGTCGATTCCATGGGCATCCTGTGCGACCGCGCGGCAAGGCTCGGCGTCGATCTCTGGATGGAGTCGCTGCCCGATTCCTTCGCCAACATCGTCCGCTCGGCCAAGGAGATCCGCGCCCTGATGGACACGCTCGCAAGCCCGGCGCTCCACGCCGTCTACGACGTGGCGGGCGCCGTGATGACGAAGGAACAGCCGGAAGACTACTTCACCCATCTCGCCGGCCGCATCGCCCATGTGCATTTCACCGACTCGGATGCCGGCGGCAGCCATCTTGCCTGGGGCGAGGGCGTCATCGACCTTGACGGGCTGGTCGCCTATCTGCGCAGCCAGAACTACGAGGGGGCGCTGACGATCGAGCTGACCAACTGGAAATACAATGTCGATCCCACCCCGCCCTTGAAGCGATGCGTCGAGGCGATGCGCAAGGCCCTCGGGCCGGCATAGGAGGGGAAGATGGACGAAAGGACGCCATCCGGGAAACAGGTGCCGCCCGCGCCGGAAAAGGGCGACCCGCTATTGCGGCCGCTGCAACTCGGCCGGCTTACGCTCCGCAACCGCATCATGAGCACCAGTCACGAGACCGCCCTCGACGAGGGCGGCCATCCGCTCGAGGCCTATCAGCGCTATCACGAGGAGAAGGCGAAGGGCGGCCTCGCGCTGACGATGTTCGGCGGCTCGGCCCGCATCTCCGCTGATACGAGCTGGGGCGGCACGCAGCTCGACGTATCGAGCGATGCGGTCGTTCCGGCGTTCCGGGCCTTCTCCGATCGCATCCACCGCCATGGTGCGGCGGTGATGTGCCAGATCTCCCATGTCGGCCGCCGGGCGAACGCCACGGTCGGCGCCTGGTTGCCGGCGCTCGGCCCCTCCCATTCCCGTGAGGACTACAACCGCGCCTTCGCCCATGAGATGGACCGCCACGACATCGCGCGCATCGTGCGTGAATTCGGCGCGGCGGCCCGGCGGGCGAAGGAGGGTGGGCTCGACGGCATCGAGACCATGACGGGCGGTCATCTGATCGGGCAGTTCCTGTCGCCGCTCGTCAACCAGCGCACCGACGCCTTCGGCGGCTCGCTGGAAAACCGGATGCGGTTCCTGCGCATGGTCTACGAGGAGATCCGCACGGCGGTCGGGACGGAATACCCGCTCGGCATCCGCTACACGATCGACGAGGACCACGCGGACGGCCTGAGTTTCGCCGAGGCGGTCGCGATTGCCAACGTGCTGGAGCGTGAGGGTCTGGTCGATTTCTTCAACTGCATCTTCGGCCGCTTCGATACCCGCCTCAACCTCCTCGTCTACAACATCCCCGACATGACGGCCGCCTCCGCGCCCTGGCTGCGCCAGGTCGGCGCGTTCAAGGCGGAAACGGGCCTGCCGGTGTTTCACGCGGCCAAGATCGCGGATGTTGCCACGGCGCGCTATGCCGTTGGCGCGGGGATCGTCGACATGGTCGGCATGACGCGGGCGCACATGGCCGATCCGCAGATCGTCAACAAGCTGCGCGCGGGCCGCGAAGCGGAGATCCGCCCCTGCGTCGGCGCCTCGCACTGTCTCTACCGCCCGGTGCACTGTATCCACAATCCGGCGACGGGACGCGAGACCTGGCTGCCGCAGGTGATCGAGCGCTCGCCGCAGGCGGAACGCAGGGCGCTCATCGTGGGCGGCGGGCCGGCAGGGCTGGAGGCTGCGCGGGTGCTGGCCGAACGGGGGCATCGTGTCGTGCTGCTGGAAGCGGCCGACCGGCTGGGCGGCCAGGTCGTCCTTGCCGCCAAGGCCCGTCTCAGGCGCGATCTCGCCGGGATCGTCGACTGGCGTATCGCCGAACTGGAGCGGCTCGGCGTGGACGTCCGGCTCAACACCTTTGCCGAGGCGGCGGACGTTCTGGCCGAGGCGCCCGATCTCGTCCTCCTCGCCACCGGCGGCATTCCGGACTTCGGCCCCGTCGCGGGAAGCGAGCTGTGTCTCAGCGTCTTCGACGCGCTCGCCAACCCGGTGCAGATCGCCGACGACGTGCTGGTCTACGACGCGACCGGCCGTCATCCTGCGCCCTCCGTCGCTGCCGAGATCGCCGCGGCCGGCAAGGCCGTGACCTTCGTCGCCCGCGATCCCTCCGTCGCGCCGGAAATGGAGCATCACTCCGGCATCACCTACCGCAAGGCGTTTGCGGAACACGATGTGAAGGTTCTGCTGGAATACGAGCTGGTTTCGGTCGCCATGCGCAACGGACGGCGCGAAGCGGTGCTGCGCCACCTGCTGACCGGGCGGGAACGGTGCTCGAGCCACGCGCAGGTCATCGTCGAGCATGGGACCGTCCCGATGAACGAGCTCTTCGACGACCTGCGGCCTCTCTCGTCGAACGACGGGGTCACGGACATCGAGACGCTTGTCGGTCCGGCGCCCCTGCGCGCGCGGCCGGCGGCCGGTTTCGAGTTGCACCGGATCGGCGATGCGGTCAGCAGCCGATCCGTCCACGCCGCCATGCTGGATGCGCTGCGGCTGGGCGTGCAGTTCTGAGGGGCATTCTTGCTCGCTCCTGCAGCTTTATCGCAGGGCCGGCGCACGTATCCCGCTCGCGGAGAAATAGGCGGCCAGCGCCGCGATATCCTCCTCTTCGAGATTGGCGGCCGCCCGCGTCATCAGTTCCCTGAACGGGCCACCGCCGCGTGCTTTCCTGACGAAGAGCCGCATCTGATTGGCGAGATAGGCTTCAGGCTGACCGGAAAGGCGCGGGTAAGCGGGATTCGCGTCCCTTCTGTCGTGACAGGAGAGGCAGGCCGGGATGCGCCGCTCGGCGTCTCCCTTCAGGGCGAGCGCCTCGCCGCGCCGTATCAAGCTGTCCCGCGCCGCAGGTTGCAGGACGGTCGGCGGCAGGCTCGCGAAATGCCGTGCGAGGATATTGCGTTCCGCCTCGCTCAATCCTTCACTCGCCACGGCCATGGTGCCGCTCGGCCGGGTTCCGTTCGCGTAGGCCGCGAGCGCCTGCTCGAGATAGGTCGATGACTGTCCCGCCAGATTGGGGATGAGGCTTTCGGCGCGAAGACGATCCGGCCTATGGCAGCCGTTGCAGGCCTCAAGTACCCGGTCCGTGTCCGCCGATTGCGTGGCCGCGTAGCCCGCCAGCGCGCGATAGCTCCCGGCGTCCAGATCGGGGTATCGGCGCAGGAACGCGACCATGGCCCAGACCTCGTCTTCGCGGTTTGCCACCGGCCAGGCGGGCATGCCGGTGAAGCGCACGCCATGCTGCACGATCTGGAAGAGTTCGGCATCGGTCCAGGACGCGACCTTGTCCTTCAGATCGGGTGGTGGAGGCAGCATCCTGCCGACGCTCTCCGGTCGTTCCATGGCGGGCGAGCCATGGCAAGGGGCGCAGCCGGCCTCGAAATGGCCGGCGGCTATCGGCAGCATGCCCTCAGTGAACTCCGGCACCTTCGTGCCGAGCGCGGCGGTGCGCACCGAGGAGCGCATGACCCAGTGCAGAAACCAGTCCGTCACTTTCCAGTGGCCAGTGCTCGCGCCGATGCCGATGACGCCGGACCAGGCGATCAGGAAGGCCGCAAGCGCGACGGCGACTACGAGGCCGGCAATATGCTTCCAGCCGATCAGCATCGCGCCCCATCCTCCCTAAGCAAGCCGGCCAACAGAACGATGCCCCCAAGAAGATAGGCGAGCGCGCCGACCATCAGCATCACCACGCCGCCGATCTGCTGATCCGCGGCCGCGGGAAGGAGAATGCCAAAACAGGTAACATCGCCCATGCGATAGAGCGGACGCGGTGCGAGGGCGAGCAGCACGCCGAGAAGCGTCATGTGCATGGATGTGAACAGAAGGCCGATCGTCCCGGCCAAGCGCCCATCGCCCGGCCGGAAGCAGGCATGCCAGAGAATGACGCCTGCTACCAGGAAGCTCGCCTGTTCGAGGAGGGAAACGGCAAGGCTGGCATCGGCGATCTTTCTGAATGCTGGGAAATGCCAGAACCAGACGATAACGAGCTCGACGAGTGAAGCGAGCATCGGGCTTATCCGGGCCGCGCCCGCAGGCAGATCGAACCGCGTGTCGCGCACGCCATAGGCGAGGAGCGGAGCGACGACCGCGATGATCCCCATATGGACGATCATATGGAGGCCGAACGAGCCGCCGCCGAAACCGCCAAGTAGCGCCGCGCCGAGCACGGCGAGAAGGATGGATCCGAGGATGCGCGCGGTCCTCTTCATGGCTGGCACGCCCCGATGAACACGAGCGGCACGGAGACGAAGAGCACCGCTACGAAGCTGAGGCCGGAGAGGAGCAGCGTTGCAAATCCCTGGAAGAGCATGCGGTCTTTCCGGGTCGGCTCGTCGTGCGGCGGATCGCCGGACCCGAAGCCCCATTGCCGCCAGGCGAGAAAGGCGGAGAGCGCGATGCCGGCAAGGGCGGCCACGGTGACCGTCCCCAGCGCAAGGCGCATCGCCTCGAAGGGGAAGGGGGCTGCGCCCGCCTTCGCGCAGTAGATGGCGGCGGTGATGTAGCAGACGAGGAAATGCAACGCCCAGATGGTCGGTGCCGTGAAGAGGGTCCAGAGGCTCTCGATCTCCTTGGGAATCAGGCGCATGGATCACCTCAATACCGGAAAGAGGCCGAGGACGCCGAAGGACGTGACCGCCGTGACGACAAGGAAATGCCAGTAGAGCACGACATTGCGGAGGTCGATGTCATGGCGGGCGTCCATCCGGCCGGCAAGGCTGCCCGCCAGGCAATAGAGCTGCATGACGATGCCGACGCCGCCATGCACCACCGTCCAGAGCGCAACGACCCAGACGATGGCCGGATAGACGTGCGCTGTCGGTTCCATGCCGGTGAGATAGGGGCCGGCAAGGCCAGAGCAACCCGCCGCAAGCGTCAGGAACAGGGAAACGAGGAGCGAAAGGCGCGTGAGGCCCGGCCGGTCTTTGCCGTTGACCCAGCGCGCCAGCAGCATGGCCAGCCAGGCCAGCGTGAAGAGGCCGGCGGCAACGAGCGGCCAGAGCATGCCGGGCCCGGCATGGCCGGCCGTGAAATCGTCGTGGATGGTCCAGTAGAAGAAGTAGCCGAACATCAGGCTGGCATAGGCGGTGCCGTCGCCGGCCATTGTGATGAACATGGCCCACCAGCCGACCGATTGCGGGCCGGACATGTAAAGCGGCAAGGTCTTTCCCAACCCGACATCGCGCATCTCGTCCCTGGGAATGGCGGCAGTGCCCGTCCAGAGCCAGGCAACGATGGCGGCAAGGGTGACCACTGCACAGATCGCCGTCGTGATCCACCAGTGGAAGGTAAGTGCGATGAAGACGCCGCCGAGCGAGAAGGCGGCGACGATGGTGAGGACGGAGGTGCCGCCGACGCGCAGGCACTGGACAGGCTCTGCATCGAGCACCGAGGTGACGAGCGTTTCGCGCGCGCCGTCCTTCGCATCGGGCAGATAGTAGCGGCCCGCCTTGATATCGTCGTTGATGCCGGGCTGGTCCCAGATCGGATAGCGGCTCGTGATGATGGGGATGGAGCGCACGCCCCACTTTTCCTCCGGCTCGCTGATCCATTCCAGAGTGCCGGCATTCCACGGGTTCTGCTCGCCCTTGGGTTGCCGGAGCTTCGGCCTCAGCACGTCGATTACCACCACGGCGACACCGCTGGCGAAGACGAAGGCGCCGATCGTCGAGATCAGATTGAACCAGTCCCAGCCGACCCCGGCGGGATAGGTGAAGACCCGCCGCGGCATGCCGCGCAGCCCGGCGAGATGCATCGGAAAGAAGGCGACGTTGAAGCCGACGAACATCAGCCAGAAGGCGGCCTTGCCGAGCCGGTCGGAGAGCTTTCGCGCGTTGAGCAGCGGATAGTAATAATAGATGCCGGCGACGACCGGGAAGAGCATGCCGCCGATCAGCACGTAATGCAGGTGGGCGACGATGAAATAGGTATCGTGCGCCTGCCAGTCGAAAGGGACCAGCGCGACCATGACGCCCGTCAGCCCGCCGATGATGAAGATCGCAAGGCCGCCTGCGCCGAACAGCATCGGCACGGAAAAGATCACGCGGCCGGCGAGCATGGTGGCGATGAAGACGAAGATCTGCACGCCGGTCGGGATTGCCACCGCCTCCGACGCGGCGGAGAAGAAGGCGAGCGATATCTGCGGCAGGCCCGTCGTGAACATGTGGTGCACCCACAGGCCGAAACTCAGGAAGCCGGTGCCGACGGCGGCGAGCACGATCCAGGAATAGCCGACGATGGGACGTTGCGCGAAGGTCGGCACGATCATCGCCATGAGCGCAATGGCCGGCAGGAAGATGATATAGACCTCAGGATGGCCGAAGATCCAGAACAGGTGCTGCCAGAGCAGCGGATCGCCGCCGCGCGCCGCGTCGAAGAACGGCCAGTCGAACATCCGCTCCATCTCGAAGAGAATGTCGCCGGCAATCAGCGGCGGGAAGGCGAAGAGGATCATGCCGGCGACGATGAGCAGATACCAGGCGAAGAGCGGCATCATGTTGACGCGCATGCCGGGTGCGCGGCACTTCATGATGCCGACGATCAGCTCGACGGCCGCAGCGATGGAGGCAACCTCGATGAAGGAAAGCCCGAGAAGCCAGATGTCGGCGCCGATGCCGGAATATTCCTTGTCGGTGGCGAGCGGCGGATACATGAACCAGCCGGTATTGGGTGCCGCGCCGAAGAAAATGGAGCCGCAGACGAAGACGCCTCCGAGGGTGAAGCTCCAGAAGCCGAAGGCGGAAAGGCGAGGGAAGGGCAGTTCCCGCGCGCCGAGCATGGAGGGCAGGAGGAAGATCGCCACCGCCTCGAAGATCGGCACAGCGAAGAGGAACATCATGACGGTGCCGTGCAGGGTGAAGGCCTGGTTGAATGTGTCCGCGGAGAGAAAGTCGTTATCGGGCACGGCAAGCTGCACGCGCACCAGAAGGGCGAGCACGCCGGCAAACAGCATGAAGAAGAAGGCGGCCCCGCCATACCACAGGCCGATCTCGGTGTTGTTGACGGAGGTCCAGTAGCGCCAGCCGGACGGCGTGCGCCAGACCGCACGAAGCTCGGCTTCCTGAGACTTGCGCTTTTCCGTCGAAGGTTCGGGTCGGGCCGCGTCGGTCATTCGAGCCCCACGAGATATTCGGCGATGTCGGCAATGTCCTCGTCCGGCAGCATGTCGAAGGCCGGCATCTTCGCACCGGGCTTCACGGCAGCGGGATTGCGGATGAAGCGGGTTACGTTTTCGCGCGTATTGGCAAGCGTGCCGGCCCCGACCGTCTGGCGCTGGCCGAAAAATGTGAGGTCCGGCCCCAGGCTCGCAGGCGGCGTCAAGCCTCTTATGCCGTGACAGCCCGCGCAGCCATGATGCGCGAAGAGCCGTTCCCCCTCGCTCCCGCCCGGCCTGTTGCCGGCGGCCTGCGCGCGCCGCCAAGCCGAGTAATCGGCAGGCTCCATGACGATCACGGAAAAGGCCATCAGCGCATGGGCGGTGCCGCAGAATTCCGCGCAGGGCGCGCGGAAGACGCCCGTTTTCGTCGGCAGAAGCGATAGCGTGTTCGTGCGCCCGGGAATCATGTCCATCTTTCCGCCGAGCGCAGGGATCCAGAAGGAGTGGATGACATCGGCAGCCTCGAGCGAGAAGGTGACACGCTCGCCCACGGGAAGGCGCAGCTCGTTCGCCGTCTCGAAGGCAGGCATGCCGCCGCGCGACGGATAGCGGATGCGCCACCAGAATTGTTCGCCCGTCACCTCGATCATTTCCGGTTTCGGTGCCTGTCGCGCGAACCAGGGCCGGATCGCCGGCATCAGCCAGACGGCGTAGGCAAGCAGGGCGAGCAGTACGACGACTGGAAAGGCGACGCCGCCGAAGAGGATCAGCCGGCCGGCCTTTTCCGCGGTCCATCGAGCGCTCCGCCGCCTTGCCGCGTGAAGAAGCAATCCCATGACCGCAAGCCAGATCAGCGTCCCGCCGACGACCATGACGAGAAGGAGCCGGTAGATCGCAGCCGCCTCTTCACCCGCGGGTGCGAGCGCCGACTGAACGCCGGAACAGCCGCTCAACGGGATCAGCAGGATGGGTAGCGCGCGACGGAAAATTGCTTTCGCTCCGGTGAACCTCCTGAAGCGATATGGCCCGCTTTTGCGGATCGGCAAGGGCGGGGCGGAATGGCAATGGCGATCCTGCCGCGACGCAGCAGTGCCTCAGCCAAGGTTGTCGGTCTGTCCGTCCGCGGAGCTACCGGGGAAATCGCGCCGCGAAACGCTCGAACAGGTCGGCCGCGCCGACCTGTCCGCCTTTCAGCAGGAGGACGGTTCCGTCGAGCGGGCTCCCGGTCGCATGTCCCCGGCAGACGGCGACGCCCGGGCCTGCGCGCTCGATGAACGAAAGGCTTTTGAACCCGAGCTGCTTCACGAGCACGCTGGACGTATCGCCGCCGGCGACCGCGATGCCCGCGACGCGGCATCGGCTCAGGATCGTCCCGGTGAGCTGCGCCAGCCGATCGGACAACGCGGCCGGCGTCCGGCCGTAGTCCAGATCCGGCTGCAGGTGGATCATCACGTTCGCGCCGGCTTCGATCCGGGCGGCGCATCGGCTTGCAAGGTCTTCGTAATGCTCGAGGTCGTCGCGCTGAAGCTTGAAACCTTCGTAGCTCTTTGCGGCCGCCACCTGTGCGGCCGTCGCCGAAGACCGGCTACCGGCAATGGCGAGGACAGGGCCGCATTCCCACGCAGCCGGGGCCGTGCCCGGCTCGCCCGGCGGTTGCGCGGGGAAAAGCGCTTCGGCCACGCTGCTGGCGCCGACAAGGAGCAAGGGGGGCTCCTGTTCGCCGATTTCCGCCAGCCGTGTGCCCAAGCGGTCGATATCCGGCTGTTCGATCGCGTCGATCAGGGTTCGTTCCGTCTTCAGGGCGATATCCAGCGTCTTGCGGCCCGTGAGCGAAAGGCCTTCCAGGCCCTGCTTTGCCAGGTGAACCCGCAGATCCGCCTCGTCCATCGGCGTGACCGGGTGACGGCTCATGATGGGATGGCGGTCTATCCGGTATACCTCGCCGTCCGGCGCGCGGGCGAACAGCGTCCCGAAGAGACAGTAGCGCCCAAGGCTCGGCTGACCGCCGACCACGATCGTCCGGGACGGGGCGAGCGTTGCTTCGAGCACCTTCACGGCAGCGCCGATGCTGCCGGTCTGCGGCGCCGAATCGAAGGTGGAGCAGATCTTGTAGTGGACGAAGCGCGGTGAAAGCGCGTGCAGGGCAGGCGCCATCGCGCCCAGCCGCGCGGCAATGTCCTCGGGCGGCCTGGCCCTGAGGTCCGTCGCTATGCCAACGGCATCGAGGCCTGCGGTCTCCCCGGCCTCCGGCGGATCGAGAAACAGGCGCGCCCTGGCGCCGCGCTCCGAAAACGTTGCCAGCGTGTCCGACGCGCCCGTGAAATCGTCGCCGATGAACACGATCCGCGCCATTCTAGGAACCGAAGAACCGGAGGGCGGCCGCAAGCTCGCTCTGCGAGGATGCGGCGCTTTCGAGCGTCCGGCCGTCGCAGAGGGCGTCCCAAGCCTGGCGCAGGCTGTGGATGCCGGCAGCCGGGCCGTCGGGATGGGCGAGAATGCCGCCGCCCGCCATGAACATGAAGTCGGCGGAGCCTGCCGCATCTAGGGTCACCGGCAGGGTGCCGGCCCACTGGCCGGACGAAAACGCCGGCATGACGATGTCGCCGTCGCCGGAGGCGTCGGCCGCGAGCGGCTGAAGGCAGCGCCGTGCGGCGGATTTCACCTCGTCCGCCGCGTCGGAGAACTTTCCGCCGATGCCGTGGACATGCATGTGGTCGACGCCGGCGAGCCGGTAGAGCGCCTGATAGGCGTCGAAGCCGATGCCGAGTGCCGGGTGACGGGCGAGGGCGCCGTAGCCGTTGCGGTGGCCGTGGACGGCCAGCCCTGTCGCGCGGCGCAATGTCTGCACCCCCGACAGGCCGCACCAGTTGAGGCTCGCCATGACGCAGGAACCGCCTTCCCGTTCGACCAGCTCGGCATGGCGGCGCATCGCATCGGTCTCGTCGGTGATGTTGAAGGCGACCATCACATGCTTGCCGGTCCTGTCCCGGTGCGCCCGGACCCTTGCCATGACGGCCGGCACGCGCTCGTTTATCGGGGCATGGTCCGGGTTGGCGCAGACCTCGTCGTCCTTGATGAAATCGATGCCGGCCTCGCACAGGAGCTCCACGACATCGGCGATCTCGTGCGAGCGCATGCCGACATTGGGCTTGATGATCGTGCCGAACAGTGGCCGGTCATGGACGTCGGTTGCGCGGCGCGTCCCGGCAACGCCCTTGGTGGGCTGCTCGAAGCGGTCGCGGTAGGCCTGCGGCAGCGCGACGTCGATGAGCTTCAGGCCGGTGACCTCGCCGAGATCGTAGAGGTTTCCGGAAACGGTCGCTGCGAGCGTCGGCAGGTTGGTCCCGATATTCGCCACGGGGAAGGCGACGCGCACATGGGCGCGCCGCCAAGGGCCGCCGATCGCCTTGCGCTCGAGATAGGCGCTTGCAAGGCTGGGCACTTGGGCAGGCTCCAACTCCTTCACGGAAAGGACCTCGGCGGCCGCGCGTTCGCGCAGCTCGTCGGTCTCGTTGGCGACGCGCACGAAGGTGCCGCTCGACTGCTCGCCGGCCATGATGTCGGCGATCTTGCGCGGATCGAGCGGCGTCTCGATCAGGTAGGATGCCTCGATGCGTTCGCTGGCCATGGTCAGATCGCCGACAGGTCGGGGAAGGGCCTGACGGGGTCCCCGCCGTCCCAACCTTCCGATGCCGCACGAATGAGGTCGAACATGCGGCCCTTCGGCCCCATGACCTCCGAGAGCTCGATCACCGTGCCCGGGTGAGCCTCGCGATCGAAATAGCAGAAACGGCCGTTCTCGCCCACCTTGCCGCTCATCCTGACCTTAAAGCCTTCGGCTTCCATCGCCGCGAGGTCGGCGTCGTATTGCTGCGTCCAGTAGGCGACATGCTGAAGCCCGCGATGGCCCGCCTGCCGGAAGTCGCGATACATCGACGGCGCGTCGTTGCGGCACTGGATCAGCTCGACCTGGACATAACCGCTGTTGGCCAGCGCCACCGAATTGTGCACGTCGTAGGATTTGCCGCCGTAGCGGTAATCCTCGATCGGCACGCGCGGATTGTAGTACCAGGGACCGACGCCCATCACGTCGTACCAGTGCTTCATTGCCGCGTCGATGTCGTCGACGACGTAGCCGAGCTGGCGGATTGGCCCGAGAAACTTGCTCATGGAAGTGTCCTATTGAGAAATGAGATGCGGCAGCCAGGTCGACACGGCGGGCACGGTGGTGACCACCAGCAGCGACAGGACCAGAGGAATGAAGAATGGCAACACGCCGCGGACCACCGAATGAACCGGCATCTTGGCGATGATCGACACCATGTAGAGGCTCATGCCCACCGGGGGCGTCAGCAGACCGATCATCAGGTTGAGCACGAAGACGATGCCGAGCTGGAGCGGATCGACGCCGGCCGCATGCAGGGCGGGCGCGACGATCGGCGCGATGATGAGGATCGCGGCGATCGATTCGAGGAACATCCCGACGATCAACAGCAGCACGTTGACCAGCAACAAGAGTACGAAGGGGCTGTCGGAAAGGCCGAGCAGCAGGGCGCCGGCCTTGGCGGGCACCTGGTCGAGGGTCAGCACCCAGGCGAACACGGCGGCCGTCGAGACGATGAACAGGATGCTGGCGGTCGCCTCGACCGTCTCCCTCAAACCGTCCAAGATCGCCTTCAATGTGAGCGAGCGATAGATGAAGGCGCCGATGAGGAGCGCATAGGCGACGGTGACGCCGGCAACCTCCGTCGGACCGAAATAGCCGCTGAGCAGGCCGCCGATCAGGATGAGCGGGGCAAGCAGGGCGGGGAAGGAGACGACGGCCTTTGCGGCGACCTCGCGCACCGTCGGCTTCACGGTATCGCGGGGCAGGTCGTAAAGACGCGCCATCACGGCGACCTGGAGCATGAGGAACAGCGTGATCAGGATCGCGGGCACGACGCCGGCGACGAGCAGTTGAACCGCCGACACGTTGGTGACGCTGGCATAGATGATGATCGGAATGGAAGGCGGAAAGATCGGACCGATCGTCGCCGCGGCGATCGTCAGGCCTGCCGCGAAGTTCTTCTTGTAGCCTTGCCTGACCATCTCGTCGATCTGGATCCTGCCGAGCGCACCGATGTCGGCCAGCGCGGCGCCCGAGACGCCGGAGAAGATCAGGCTGACGAGGATGGCCACCTGGGCGAAGGAGCCGCGGATGCGGCCGACCAGCATGCGCACGAGGTCGAAGATATGCTGCGTCACACCGATCGAGCTCAGCAGGCTGGCTGCCAGGATGAACAGCGGCACCGCCAGCAGGGGCGTCGAGTCGAGCGCGTTGACGCCGCGCTGTGCAAGCACATGGATGGGCAGGCCGTAGACCAGTATCGTGATAGCCGACGACAGGCCAAGCGCGACCGCGATCGGCGCGCCCACGACGAGCGCGACGGCGAAGAGGGCGATAAGGAGCAGGCTCATGACGGCGGGACCCCGGGCTCGTCGTGGGAGAGGTCGGCGCCGCGCAGCAGGGCTGCGATCCTGGCGACGGTGATGATCGCGAGCAGCGCCAGCGCGATGGCCGCCGGCGCGTAGTAGACCCAGTTCGGGATGCCGAGGGTCGGGGTGGCGAACTTCCAGGCACGCGACAGGAAGGCGTATATCGACCATACGGCGATCGCGCCGAAGGCCAGAACCATGACCTCCACGATGAGGGCGCAGGCATGCCGGCCGGCTGGCGGCAGCATGGTCGGCACCATGTCGACGGCGACATGGCTGCCGCGCAGGGCCAGCAGCGGCACGCCGAGGAAGACGAGCGCCACGCCGCAGAAGCGCGAAAGCTCGTCCGCCCAGGGCATGCCGAGATCGAAGAGGTTTCGGCCGAGGACCTGAGCGACGATGAGCGTGCTCATCACCGCGAGCAGGAGTATGCCGAGATTGAGACAGGCCCTGGATATGGTCGCCAATATCCTGCCGCCCGGCACGCATGCCGTTTCGTTCACCATCCGATTGTCCTCTCCGACCCGGTGAGGATCAGGCTACCGCCTTGATCTTCTCGTAGAGCGCGCCGAACTTCTCGCCGAAGCGTTCCTCGACGACCTTGCCGACAGAGGCGCGGAAGGCATCGACATCGAGGCCTTCCGCCGGGCCGATGACCTTCATGCCCTTGTCGCGCAGCGCCTGGGTGTCCTTTTCCTCGTTGTCCTCGATCGCCTTCGTGGCGCGGTCGCGGATTTCCAGCGAGGCTTTCGCGACGGCGTCCTTCTGGGCGTCCGACAGGCCCTGCCAGGCGTCTTCGTTCATCACGACGACTTCGGCATTCGACATGTGGCCCGTCAGCATGAGGTGCGACTGCACTTCGTAGAGCTTGACGTTGAGGATGACGTTGACCGGGTTCTCCTGGCCGTTGACGACGCCGGTCGCGAGCGCGGTCGGCACTTCCGACCAGTCGACCGGAACGGGTGCCGCGCCCATACCCTCGACGGCGGCCTGATAGATCGGGAACGGCACGGCGCGGATCTTCATGCCCGCGAGGTCGGCCGGCGTCTTGACCTCCTTGTTGCAGGTCAGGTTCCGGCGGCCGAAATAGTGCGCGTAGATGACGCGGCAGTTCGCCGCCTGGATCAGGCCCTCGTTGAGTTCCTGCATGACCGGCGAATTGATGTCCATCACCTTCATCAGGTGGTCGATGTCGCGATAGAGATAGGGCGTGTCCAGCGCGGCGAAGGGCTCGTAGAGCGAGCCGATGCCACCGGCGGTGTTGTGCGAGAAGGCGATGGTGCCGAGCGAGACCGCTTCGGCCAGTTCCTGGAGCTTGCCGAGCTGCGAAGACGGGAAGACCTCGACCTTGACGTCGCCGTTCGAATGCTTGCCGACCGCCTCGGCGAACCAGTCCGCCTGGGCGCCGGCGACGCTCGCCGGCTCGTTGTTGTGCCCGTAGCGCAGCGAAACCGGCTCGGCGCGCACGATGGCCGGCGCGAACAGAGCGACGCCGGCGCCGAGGCCGAGACCCATCACGCCGCGGCGTGTAATATCGAATGACTTGCGGTTCATGATATCCTCCCTGAGTGAAATTGACGGAATCATCCGCCGCAGCTTGCGCAGACCTGCGGATAATTCGCTCCCCTTGACATTACGGTAAGAAACAGAAAGCCTCAGGTCAAACAGCAAAAATTGAGGTAATTTGAGGTGAGTTTGGACAAGCTGGGGAATCCGTCCCTGAATGACGTCGCCGCAGGCGCCCGTGTCTCGCTGGCGACGGTCGACCGCGTGATGAACCGTCGCAAGGGCGTGAAGGCCCGCACGGTAGAGCGTGTTCTGGCCGCTGCGGTGGAACTCGGCTATCTCAGCGAGGACGAGCGCGACCTGTTGTCCGCCCCGCGTCCCGCCCAGATCGCGTTCCTGCTGCCGATGGGCGGCAATCCCTATCTCAAGCTGCTGGGGGAGAAGGTCCGGGACGTGGCGGAGACCGGCCGCCGCGACGCGAGCCCGGTGCGCTGCTTCTTCATCGAGAGCTTCAATGCGGCGGCCATAGCGGCCGCCCTGCGCCTCCATTCCAAATGGGCCGACGGTATCGCCTTCATGGCGATCGACCATCCGCTGGTGCGCGAGGCGGCCGAAGAGGTCAGCGCGGCGGGAACCCGTTTGGTCACCATCGTCTCGGACATGATCCACCCGGCCCGCGAGGCCTATGTCGGGCTGGACAATCATGCGGCCGGCCGCACGGCCGCCTATCTGCTCGGCCGGTTCTGTGGCTCGTGTGACGGCAGCGTGGCCCTTGTCGCCGGCAGCCGCACATACCGCACCCATTCGGAGCGCGAACTCGGCTTCCTCGGCCTTCTGGAGGAGACCTATCCCCGCTTGCGCGTGGTAGGGATGCGCGAGGGTCACGACGACCGCAACGAGAACTATCGGCACACATTGTCGCTGATCGACCAGAACCCCGATCTTGTCGGCATCTACAATGTCGGCGGCTCGTCGGATGGGATCGCGCGGGCTCTGCGCGAACGCGGCAAGGGCGACAGCGTGGTCTTCATCGGACACGGGCTGACCGCCGACACGCGCCGCTTCCTGATCGAGGGCACGATGGACGCCGTCATCAATTCCGATCCGGACCAACTGATTGCCCGGGCGCTCGAGCAGTTCGCGACCTCTCCGCCGATGAATGCCACCGGCCTTGCATGCCCTCCCTTGAGCATGGAAATCATCTTCCGCGAGAATATCCCGCTGCTGGCAAAACAGGGCGGGTGAAGCGGACGCCCGAAAGCCTTGCGGGGGCTATCGGGTGTCGTCGGTTTGCCGGTCTTGGGCTTGCCGGGCGATGAAGGCGTCGAACGAGAGACGCCCCGGCCCCCGCGCCGCGATGAAGAGGAGGCAGACGGCCCAGGTCCCGTGCGTCGGCCAGGCATCCGGATAGACGAAGATTTCGATCACCAAAGTCATTGCGAGTAGCGCCAGCGCGGAGAACCGGCTGGCGAGGCCGATGACGAGCAGGATCGGAAAGACATGTTCGGCGAAGGCGGCGAGATGCGTGGCGAGCCACGGATCGATGAACGGCAGCTTGTATTCATTCTCGAAAAGATAGATCGCGCTGTCTGAAACCGACCAGCCGTCCAGTTTCGTCTCGCCGGAGCGCCAGAAGACACCGGCTATGGAAAGGCGGGCGATCACGGCGATGAGGTCGTTCGGAATGCTGTCGAGCGCCCGCATCGCCCTGTCGAGGAGACGCTGCGGCAGCGGCGGGGCGCGGTCAGGCATGGTCGCGGTTTTCATCGTCTTGGTCCTTCGTGATGGCGGTGAAGGCTCCGGCACGGAGCAGGATTGCGAGGTTTTCCGAAAGGTCGAAAGCGGCGTCGGCGACCATGGCCGCGCTCGCGGCTTCCGCCAGCGTACGGCCTTGGACCAGATGTCCGAAGAAGGATGCGCCGGCCGGCGGAAGCGGCACGAGCTCGACGATCATGCGGGGGCGGACCACCAGCGCATCCTCGCCCCGCCAGTCCGCGACGGGGGCGATGGGCCGCTCGCCGGCATTCATCGCCCAGATCGTCACCGCCGGATGGGGCGAGGAAACGATCGAAAGGGAGGGGTGGGCAACGAAGACGAGACGGCCCAGCCGGTCGGGCTCGACGCTTGCAAGAGCCTGCGGATCGAGCGGTGCGGCGTCGGCTGCGTGATAGGCGCGGGTGCGCGCCGCTTCGAGGCGCATGACATCCGCGAGATAGGCGATCTCCCGTGCCGGCCCGAATGCCGCCGCGAAATCGGGAAAATCGTCGCCATAGGCGAGAAGCAGCGGCGAGCGCGGCGGATGGAGGCGAATGAAGGCCCCGGCCATCGCCCGGAAGAACTCGGCTCCGACGATCCGCTCGGCTGCCGGAAAGCGCGCGGCAAGCGCGCCGGCAAGGCCGGCCGACACATTGTTGCGGTAGACGCCGTAGCGCCGCTCCGGCGAAGGCGAGTTCCAGGCCGTGACGCCGGCAGGCGGCGACGCCGTCTCCAGGAGGCCGGCGGCGAAGGCGCTCTGGGTCGCTTGCGACATGGCTCAGGCCGCCCTTTGCCGCGCGGCCGCGTCGAGCATGCGCTGCGCCGCCGCGGCCTCGTCGCGCAGCACCGGCCAGGCGGGCACGTCGTTGTCCCATTCGATGAGGCTGGCGATAGGCCCCGCCCGACCGATGACCGTCTCGTAGAGCGCCCAGACGGGGTCCTTCACCGGCGTGTCGTGGCTGTCGATGAGAAGTGGCGCGCCGAGCTCGTCCACCGTTTCCGAATGGCCGCTGAGATGGATTTCGCGCACCGCCTCCAGCGGGAAACGGGCGATGTAGTCGCTCGGGTTCAGGTTGTGGTTCGTCGCCGCCACGAAGACGTTGTTGACGTCGAGCAGCAGGCCGCAGCCGGTGCGCCGCGTGATCTCGGCGAGGAAGGCCGTCTCCTCGATCGTGCTTTCCGCGAAGAGGACATAGGTGGCGGGATTTTCGAGCAGCATTTGCCGGCCGAGGGTCTCCTGCACCGCGTCGATATGGTCCGCGACCCGGTCCAGCGTTTCCTGCGTATAGGGCAGGGGCAGGAGGTCGTTGAGGAAGACGCTGTCATGCGTCGACCAGGCGAGATGCTCGGAAAAGCTCTCCGGCTGATAGCGGTCGCAGAGCGTCTTCAGCCGGGCGAGGTGGGCGCGGTCGAGCGGCTGCATGGAGCCGATGGACAGGCCGACCCCGTGGACGGACAGGGCGAAATCCTCCCGCAGCCGGCCAAGCTGGGCATGCGGCGGGCCGCCGGCGCCCATGTAGTTCTCGGCATGGACCTCGAAGAAGCCGATGGGCTGCGGTTCGGCGACGATGGCGGCGAAGTGCTCGGGCTTGAAGCCGGCGCCGGCGCGGCGGGGCAGGGCGGAGGGGATCATGGCGAAACCTTTCGGAGGAAAGCGACGGCGCCGCGAAGGCGCCGTCCGGTTGGGCGGATGCGGGCCTCAGGCCGGCGCCATGCCCTGTTCCAGCATGCCGTGGCCGGCCGGCGTCTTCATCGACAGGCAGGTGCCCTTCGGAACGAGCTTGAAGGCGTTCTGCTGGTAGTCGATCTTCGAGGTGCCGGCGCAGGTCGTGCCGGCACCCGCGGCGCAGTCGTTCTGGCCCTTGAGGGCGACGCCGTAGCACTTTTCCCTGGCGTCATCGGCCGCGGCGGCAGGAGTGGCGATGGCGGCAAGCGCGGAGGCGAGCGAACCGGCAAGGGCGAGGGTGGCGATCGTGGTCTTCATCTTTGTCTCCGTTTATGGCCAGCCTCGATTGGCTGTGCATTGGCGGCTACGGAGAGGCCGGCATCTTCGTTACAGGTCCCGCGCTGCTTTCTGCCCGGCAGGACTTTGCCGGGCGTGCGGTGGTGATCGAAAAGAAGTTTTAGATCAGTGCCTTGCAGGCGTTACGGAATTCTTTGCCCTCTTGCGGTAACAAAGTCGTGTCCGCGGGCGTAGGGTAGGAAACAGTGACACAGTCGGCGCGTGAAGAGGAATGGGCGAACTGGCTGCGCCTCGCCATCAAGGGCGATGCGCAGGCCTATAGCCGTTTCCTGGTCGCGGTGACGCCGCATCTGCGCGCCATGGCGCGGCGCCGCTGCGGCCTTTACGGCGCGCCGTTGAGCGAGGCGGAGGACGTGGTGCAGGAAGTGCTGCTCGCCATCCACCTGAAACGCGGCACCTGGGATCCTGCCCGCCCGCTCGGCCCATGGCTGACGACGCTCGTGCGCAACAAGCTGATCGACAGCCTGCGCCGCCGGGGTCGGCAGAAGAACGTGCCGATCGACGACGTTTCCGATTTCCTGGAGGCGGCGGACGAGACGAACGAGGCGGCAGACCGGATCGACACGGAAACGGTGCTTGCCCGGCTGAAGGAGCCGCAGCGCGACATCGTCCGTTCGATCTCCATCGAGGGGGAGGGGATCCGCGAAACGGCGGCGCGGCTGAAAATGACGGAAGTGGCCGTGCGCGTCGCCCTTCACCGGGCGCTGAAATCGCTGGCCGCCCTCTACCGGAGCGAATGACATGAAGACCGACGACCTCATCACCCTGATGGCGCAAGACGCCCCTGTCGGCCTGCGTTACGGCCGCGCGCTCGCGCTTGCGCTCGGCGTAGGCATCGCCGTCTCGGCCGTCCTGCTCGTCGCCACCGTCGGCCTCCGGCACAATATGGCGAGCGTCTTCGAGACCACGCGCGTGCTCTTCAAGATCACCGTCACGCTCGTGCTCGCCGTCCTTGCCGCGCGGCTTGCCGTGCGCATCGGCCGGCCGGGGGAGGAGACGCGCCGTCCTGCCCTTCTGCTCGTGGCGCCGGCGCTGATGGTCGTCGCTGCGGTTCTTGCCGAACTCGTCGCGTTGCCGGCAGGCGTCTGGCGGGCAAGCTTGGTCGGACAGAATGCGTTGTTCTGCCTGTTCTTCGTGCCGGTTCTCTCGCTCGTCCCGCTCGCCGGCCTCTTCTGGGCGCTGAAAAGGGGCGCGCCGGAAAACCCGGTTTCCGCCGGCGCGGCCGCCGGGCTCGCCGCCGGAGCCATCGCCGCTGCCATCTATGCCTGGCATTGCCCGGACGACAGCCCGCTCTTCCTTGCCACCTGGTACACGATCGCCATCGCGGCCGTCACGGCTGCCGGCGCACTTGCCGGCAGACGCTGGCTTCGCTGGTGATGGCGCAGGTCAGGCGGGTTGCGCTTCGTCGGAGTGACGCGCCTGCCAATGGCGGAGCAGGACGGGAATGACGAGGGCGAGGCCGAGCAGCGAGGAATAGAGTTCGGGCGCAACGAGCAGCAGCGCGGCCAGCACCAGCAGCACGTTCTCCCACGAACGCGTGCGCACCAGCAGGTAGCGCGACAGTGCGGCGCCCAGGCAGGTGATGCCGAGGATGCAGCCGAGGAACGCCACGAGGAAGTCCGGCCAGTTGAAGTCCTTCGTCACAAGAAGCAGGGACGGAGAGAAGACGAACACGAAGGGCACGAGCGCCTTGCCGAGGCCAAGCCGGAAGGCCGTGTTGCCGGTCTTGAACGGGTCCGAGCCGGCCATGCCCGCAGCGGCATAGGCGGCGAGCGCCACCGGCGGCGTGATGTCCGCCAGCAGTCCGTAATAGAAGACGAAGAAATGGGCGACGATCGGTTCGACCCCGAGCATGACCAGCGCCGGCGCCGCGATGGTCACCATGATGATGTAGTTGGCGGTGGTCGGAATGCCGCAGCCCATGAGGATGCAGACGACACCGGTCATCAGCAGGGTGAACAGCAGCGTCAGGCCCTGCGTCGAGAAGATCATTTCGGGAATGAAGGTGCTGAACAGCAGCGAAAGATGTCCCGCCGTCGAGGTGACGATATAGGACAGCTTGAAGCCGACGCCGGTCAGCGTCACGACGCCCACGACGATGCCGACGGTGGCGGCGGCCGCGCCGACGGCGAGCGCATATTTGGCCCCGTCGCGAAGGCAAACCACGATCTCGGCGACCGACATGCGCCGCCGCGGATTGAGGAGGCCCACGGCGATGCACATCGTAATGCCCCAGAAGGCCGCGAGATAGGGCGTAAAGCCCGAAAGCAGGACAGCGATGAGGACGACGAGCGGAATGATCGTCGGCCAGTCCCGCTTCAACGCCTCGACCACGTCGGGCATCTCGTCCGGCCGCAGGCCTCTGAGGCCGGTGCGCTTGGCCTCGAAATGCACCTGCATGAACACGCCGAAGAAGTGCATGAAGGCCGGCACGATGGCCGCCAGGATGATGGTCGTATAGGGCAGTTCCAGGAACTCGATCATCAGGAAGGCGGCAGCGCCCATGATCGGCGGCGTCACCTGTCCGCCCGTGGAGGATGCCGCCTCGACCGCCGCGGCGAAGTGCTTCTTGTAGCCGAGCCGGATCATCGCCGGGATGGTCAGCGAACCGACGGTGACGGTGTTGGCGACCGACGAGCCGGAGATCATGCCGAACAGCGCCGAGCCGAAGATCGACACCTTGGCGGGACCGCCCGCATAGCGGCCGGCGACCCATGCCGCGCAGTCGAGGAAGAGCTGGCCGAGGCCGATGCGGGTGGCGAACACGCCGAACAGGACGAAGTGGAAGACGTAGGTGGCGACGACGCCGAGGGCGATGCCATAGATGCCCTGCGTCGTCAGGTAGAGATGATCGACGAGCTGGGCGACGGACGCGCCCGGATGGATGAGGATGCTCGGCATATAGGGACCGAGAAGCGCATAGGCCATGAAGATCACGGCGATGATCGGTAGGGGAATGCCGACGGAGCGCCGTGTGGCTTCGAGCAGGAGCACGATGAGAGTCAGGCCGAGGATCACGTCCAGCCTCGTCGGGTTGCCGACGCGGAAGGCAAGGTCGTCGAGCGGGATCATCGGCACATGCATGACGGCCACCACGGCGGCGATCGCCAGCAGCCAGTCGAAGATGGATATGCCGAGCGGGCGCAGCACGCTGGATCGCGCGGGCTCGTCATAACCCGTCTTCACAAGGGGAAAGACGAGAAAGACCAGCGCCAGCACCATCGACAGATGGATGCCCCGGTGGAGCATCTCCTGCAAGAGGCCGAAGCCGGCGGTGTAATAGTGGAACAGCGACAACGCCACGAGAAGGAAGCCCACCAGCCAGCCGGCAGTCGGCGTCAGCGGCCGGAAGCGGATTTCGGAGTCGAATTTCTCCTCAAGCTCCCGCGCCTTCTCCTCGTCGAATTCCATGCCGGAAAGTTTGATCTTGTCGCTGTCGCCGTCGCTCATGCCCGGTTCCCTTTTTTGACTCTTCAGGCAAAAGAGGCGGAAAGCTCGCCTTCCGCCCCGCCATTGTCAGCCTGTTCGAGGGACTATTTCAGGGCGCCGACTTCCTTGTAGAATTTCTCCGCGCCGGGATGGAACGGAATGCCGGCGCTGGTGACCGCATTCTCCAGCGTGATGAGCTTGCCCTTGGCGTGACCGGCCTGGAGCGCCTTCTGGCTCTCGTCGCTGTAAAGCGACTTGACGATGTTGTAGACGAGATCGTCGGACTGTTTGGCGCTGGTCACCCACTGGGCGGCGACGGAGATGGTCTTGGTCTCGCCGACATTCTTGTAGGTGCCGTCCGGCACGGTGTCGGTGGAGAAGAACTTCTGCTCCGACAGGAGCTTGTCGGCCTCCGGACCGGAGATCGGCACCAGCGTGATGTCGTTGGTGCTGGCGAGTTCGACGATGGCGCCGGTCGGATAGCCGCCGACGAAGAAATAAGCATCGAGCGCGCCGTCCCGCAGGCGCTCGCCTGCCGGGCCGGGCTTGAGGTATTCCGGCTCGACGTCCTTTTCCGTCAGACCGTAGGCCCCGAGCACGAGGCGCGCATCGACGATGGTGCCGGAGCC
Organism: uncultured Shinella sp.; assembly: GCA_966243085.1. Classification (GTDB taxonomy): domain Bacteria; phylum Pseudomonadota; class Alphaproteobacteria; order Rhizobiales; family Rhizobiaceae; genus Shinella. The sequence continues at coordinate 560 of CBIMFD010000018.1, read as the reverse complement.
GGGTTCGTCGAGCGAGACGCGCTTGCCCTTCAGGTCCGCCACCGACTTGATGCCTGCATCGGCGCGGGCGACAAGGTGGATCGTTTCGGGATAGAGCGTTGCGATGAGCCGCAGGTCTTCGACCTTGGGCTTGCCCTCATAAAGGCCCGTTCCCGACTGGGCCCAGTAGGCGACGTCGGACTGCGTGAAGCCCGATTCGGAGGCGCCCGACTGGATGGCGCTGATATTGGCCACCGAACCGTTCGACGATACCGCGGTGGAGACAAGGCCTTCGACGCCTGCTGCGCCCGTTGCCGAGATCGCGTTGGCGATCAGGCCGCCGACGGGATAGTAGGTCCCCGACGTGCCGCCCGTCCCGATACGGAAGAATGCCTGCTGTGCACGGGCCGGTGCAAAGCCGGCAGCCGCAAGTCCTGCGGCAGCGGAACCAATGGTAAAAACGCGACGCGTGATCGAAATGCTCATAAAGACCTCCCAGACAAAGATCGGAAGAATGTTCAGCAAGTTAGGGGTTGTCAACCTGCCGGCGTGATCTGTCGTGAGACGGACATGCGTTCATG